>CANFPU010000008.1 GCA_947448955.1 Burkholderiales bacterium | reverse complement strand
TGTTGGTGCGGGAACGCTGGAGCGCTGGCGCGAGGAGGCGCAGTCCAGGCCCGACCGAGGGCGGTCCTGGACTGCGGGCGCCCGGCTTGAGGCCGTGATCACCACTGCAGCCATGAACGAGGCGGGCAAGAGCGCCTGGTGCCGCGAGCGCGGGGTGTTCCCGGCCGATCTGGACAAGTGGCGATCGAGTTGCACCACCGCGCTGCCCGATCCCGAGGACGCACGCGCCGCATGGGACAGGGAGGCCTGCGGAGCAGACGTGCCTGGCTTCAGGTCGTCAGCTCCTTGGCGCTGATGTTGTACTTGAAAGTGTCCGGCGCCAGCTCGTCGAAACGGCCGCTGTCGTTCTGCCCCTGCGGGTACATCAGGAAGGGCAGTGTCTGCTTTGAGACGCTGCCAGGCAGGCTGATGTCGTGTGCCGTGTTCCAGCCCACCCAGTTGCCTTCCCAGCTGCCGAACAAGGCTTTGTTGACTGGGGCGATGAGCGGGTGCTTCACGTCCTTGATCCATTCGGGCTTTTCCTGGCGCATCACCTTCAGTACGTCAGCCGGGTCCATGGCCACCCAGCCATATTGGCGCAGGAAGACTTCGGCACGGCAGTGCTGCGCGCCCTTCAGATTGGCGGGATTGCCACCAAGTTCGCGGTAGCCAAAGGCCGAAGGCACCAGGCGCAGGCCGTACACATCGCGCGCTGGCACGCCAACGCTGCGACACAGGCCCACAAACAGCGCGTTCAGATCGGCACATTTGCCGCTCAGATTGCCGGTTTCCAGCATGGCCTTGATGTCGCCGGTGCCGCAGCCGCGGGTCTTGGGGTCCCGGTAGCTGTTGGCCACCACCCAGTCGTAGAGGGCCTGCACCTTGTCCACGTCTGTCTTCGCGCCTCGCGTGGCGGCCAGCGCCGTCTTCAGCACGATACCGTCCACCGGCTGCAACTCGGTCGGGCCCAGGTGTGCCTTGAGCACGGCCGGGTCTTCCTTCACCAAGGCGGGCTTGGACCAGCCCACGGCGCGGTTGCGCGTCTGCACGCGGCTGGTCAGCGTGATCGTGGGCGCCGCGACCGTGGCCGGGAATTCGGCGTGCAGCATGCGCACGCCTCTTTTGGGGTCGGCCACCAAGCGCGCGGTGCTGGCGTTGCTGGTCCAGCTGTTGTCCAGGGACTGCTGAAAGTCGGTGCTCAGGTCGGGTACGGGCAGCCACAGCTGGGTGGCGCCCTTCACATCGGCCACGGTGATGGTGGTGCTGATCTCAAAGCTGCGCCAGGGGCCGACTTGCGGTGCAAAGCGTGGCTCGGCGGCCGGGCTCTGCGCCGAGGCGTCGATCGGCAGGGCCTGGCTCACGGCAGCGGCGAGGCCGGTTTGCAGCAGGTGGCGACGGGTGGGCTGGGTCATGTGAACTCCTGGGGCGCTGGTACGAGGTGGTGGATTGGATCAAGAGGCGGGCTACAGCGCAGCGCCGACCCACTGCCGTGCGGCAGGGCTGGCCCAGTCGCATTCGCCCACGGCGATGGACAGGACCTGACCGCGGCGGTTGATGGCCACGGTGCTGGGGAAGGTGCGCACGCCGAAGGCCTTGGCGGCACCGCCATCGCGGTCGCGCAGCACGGGCAGGCTCAATGCGGTGGTTTCAATGAAGCGGCGCACGGCTGCGTCGGTTTCGCGGTAGTTCACGGCCAGCACCTGCAAGCCTTGCGCTTCATGGCGCGTGGCCAGCAGTTCGAGCGACGGCATTTCACTTCGGCAGGGCTCGCACCAACTGGCCCAGAAATTGAGCAGCACGGGCTTGCCCAGCTGTGCGGCCAGGGCCCACGGCGCACCCTCCCAGCGCTCGAGCGTGAGCAGAGGTGCCGCCTGGCGTGCAGGCCAGGCCCGTTGGTTGAGTTGGCTCTGGGCATGCGCTAGGCCCGCCAAACCGCCCAGCGCTGGCGCCAGCAGACAGGCCGCCACGCGGCGACGGTTCAAGTGCCGCTGTGGCAACTCGGCGGCTCCCATCAGGCCACCCCCAACGCCTGGCGCAACGCAGGCAGCTGGCCTGTAAAGGGCGCCGGGTCTTCCAGGCAACGCAGGTCCAGCAGCAAGCGGTCCTCAGCCACGCGGCCCACCACAGGCAGCGGCAAGCTGCGCAGGGCCGTGGCCAGTTCATCCAGTGCGCGGCCCGAGCCCTTTTTCTGCAGCGGTGCCAACGCCAAGCCGGCCGAGGGCAGGCGGTCTACGGGCAACGAGCCGGATCCGATCTGCCCCAGGAGGCTGACCACGCTCACCTCAAAGCGCCCCGCCACGGCCTGCGCCACTGCCGGCTGCAGGCGCTGGGCTAGAGCCTGGATGGCATCCACCGGGCGTGTGAGCAGTCGCAGCGTGGGCAAGTCCTGCGCCAGGCGTTCAGGCCGCAGGTAGAGCATCAGCGTGGCTTCCAGCGCGGCCAGCGGCAGCTTGCTCATGCGCAGCGCACGCTTCATCGGGAACCTGCGGATGCGCTCGATGGCGGCCTTGCTGCCGATGATGAGGCCGGCCTGCGGGCCACCCAACAGCTTGTCGCCACTGAAGGTGACGACGTCGCAGCCCGCCGCCAGCTTCTCCTGCGGCATGGGCTCGCGCGGCAGGCCGTAGGCGGCCAGGTCCACCAGCGAGCCACTGCCCAGGTCGGTAGCCAGCGGCACGCCCTTGGCACGGGCGATCTGTGCCAGCGTGGTTTCGTCCACTTCGGCCGTGAAGCCCTGTACCGTGTAGTTGCTGGTGTGCACCTTCATCACCAGCGCCGTGCGGTCGTTGATGGCGGCTTCGTAGTCACGCGGGTGGGTGCGGTTGGTGGTGCCCACCTCCACCAGCGTGGCGCCGGCACTGGCCATCACGTCCGGCATGCGGAAGGCGCCGCCGATTTCCACGAGTTCACCGCGCGACACGATGACCTCCGTGCGCTGGCGGTCGGCCGCTGCATACGCGGCAATGGTCAGCAACACAGCCGCCGCGTTGTTGTTCACGACGGTGGCGGCCTCGGCTCCGGTGACCTGGCACAACAGTTCTTCCACGATGTGGTCGCGGTCGCCACGGCCGCCATGGGCCAGGTCGTACTCCAGGTTGTTGGGTCCGGCCATCTGTGCCAGCAGGTGCTGCAAGGCGCTGTCGGCCAGGATCGCGCGGCCCAGGTTGGTGTGGATCACCGTGCCGGTGAGGTTGATGACGCGGCGCATACGCGGCTGCAGCGCCGCCGCCACGCGCGCCGCCAGGGCGGCGTCCAGCACGGCCGGCTGGATGTCGGCTTCGGGCAGCGTGCCGGCAACGGCGCGGGTGCGCAGGCCGTCCAGCAGCGCGCGCGCTTGCTGGGTCACCAGGCTGTGGCCATGGATGGACAGCAGGTTGACCTGTGCCGGCGTGCGCAGCAGGCGGTCAACCGAGGGCAGCGCCTGAGGGCTGGCCTTGGCGCCGCGAACCACGGACTCGTCGGGCCGCTTCATCAGGCGCCCCCGCGTGCTTCTTCGGTGGCCAGCGCCGGGCTGCCCACCAGACGCAGCGCCAGGCCGGCCAGCTGTCGCAGGCGCAACTCGCGCTCGGCACACACGCTGGCGCGCAAGGGCAGGCGCAGAAACGGCAGCTGCTGGCCAGCTCGCAAGGCCATTTCTTCGGGTGACAGCAATCGGGCTGCAGTGGTCACGGCCATGAGGCAAGAATTTCAAAAAAGCGCGCGTCTGAAATGAAGAAGCCGGGCACCTTGGGGCGTCCGGCCGTTCGGCTTGCTGGGGTGGGCGCACAGGTCTAGTTGCCGCCCGTCACCTCGCGGTGCCAGAGCGGGTGATTCTGCCGCGCTCAGGATTCTGTCACCGTACCACGGGTCATGGCACGCACGGTGCCCTGGACACGTAGGGCCGCCTAGACGTGGGCGATGAGGCCCAGGATGAGCAGGATGCGCGCCTGCCGTTCAGATCACCGCCGCGACCGATGCAGTGCAGGTTCGGCTACAGAACCAGCCCGCTTTCGTCGTCGATCAGGTGCATGTCTTGCAATTTGGCATGCAACTGAATCGACTGCCCCGGTGACAAGCTGACATCCGGGCTAGCTTTGCCGCAGACGGTCATGCCCTGCAACTGGAAATACACCAGCGTCTCCATGCCCATGGGTTCGCTGACTTCGATCGGCACCGAAAAAGTCTGTCCGCTCGGCTGACCCGTCGCCATCGCATCAGTGAGATGTTCCGGCCGCAGCCCGAGCAGCAGTTTTGCTCTGCCGGCAAACTGGCGATAGTGCGCCGCGCGATCGGGCGGTACCAGCAGGCTGACACCGGCGCCGAGGTCCAGGCGCAGACCGTCGGCGGCCTCGTTCAAGGTGACCGGCACCATGTTCATCGCCGGTGAGCCGATGAAGCCGGCGACGAATTTGGTCCGCGGATGGTGGTAGAGCTCTTGCGGGGTGCCCACCTGCTCGATGACGCCATGGTTCATCACGACGACGCGATCGGCCAATGTCATCGCCTCGACCTGGTCATGGGTCACGTAGACGGTGGTGGTCCGAACTTTCTGGTGGACCTTCTTGATCTCGGTGCGCATCTGCACCCGTAGCTTGGCGTCGAGATTTGACAGCGGCTCGTCAAACAAAAAAACCGCCGGGTCGCGAACGATCGCGCGGCCCATGGCGACCCGTTGTCGCTGCCCGCCAGAGAGCTGCCTGGGCTTGCGGTCGAGCAGTGACACGATGTCCAGGATACGTGCCGCTTCTTGCACCCTGCGATCGATTTCGGTCCTGTCGACTTTCTTGAGTTTCAGTCCGAAGGACATATTGTCGTAGACCGACATGTGCGGGTACAGCGCATAGTTCTGGAACACCATCGCGATGTTGCGGTCCTTCGGCGGCACATCGTTGACGACGTCATCACCGATCAGGATCTCACCGTCAGAAATCTCCTCCAGGCCGGCGATCATCCGCAAGGTGGTGGTCTTGCCGCAGCCTGATGGGCCGACCAGCACCAGGAATTCTTTGTCGGCAATCTCCAAGTCGATGCCGCGAACGGCCAGCGTGTCGTCGTAGTACTTCACGACCTTCTTGAGGGTCACAACGGCCATGTCATCTGTCTCCAGTTCTGTACCGATCAAAGGTGCTGTCTTCTTGCCAAACCACGTCGAGCTTCATCAGCCCTTGGTCGCCCCAGCCGTCAGGCCCGCGATGTAGTAGTCCATCAGGAACGCATAGATCACCAGCGGCGGCGCCGCCCCCAGCAATGCGCCGGCCATGATTTGGCCCCAGTTGAAAACGTCGCCCTTGATCAAGGTGGTGATGATGCCGACCGGTAGCACGAGTTGATCGGCCGAGGTCGTGAAAGCCAGCGGATACAGGAACTGAGCCCAGGACACGGTGAAGGCGAAGATGGTCGCCGCGATGATGCCGGGGACTGCCACCGGAATGAAGATCTGGAACAGCGTCTGAAACCAGGTGGCACCGTCGATCAATGCGGCCTCGTCGAGTTCTTTCGGAATGCTGGCGAAGTAGCCGATCATGATCCAGGTGCAAAAAGGCACCGTGAGCGTCGGGTAGAGAATCACCAGCACCCACCATTGGTTGATCAGTTCAATGCCCATGGTCTCGTTGATCCACGCGAACATCTTGAACAGCGGGATGAACAGCAGCGTGTCGGGCACCAGATAAGTCAGGAAGACGCCAGTTGCCAGCGTCGCGGAGCCCCAGAACTTCATCCGAGCCAACGAGAAAGCAGCGAGCACGCTGACCACCATCGTGATCGTGACGACCAGTATCGAGACGATCGACGAATTCCAGAAGAAACGGATGAACTTCGGGTCGGTGAGCAGAGCGGCGAAGTTGGCAAGGGTTGGCGAACGAACGATCCAAGGATTCACGCCCGCTGAAATCTCGGCGCTGGATTTCAGCGACGTGATCAGCATGTAGATTGGCGGCGTCAGAAAGAAAATCGCGAAAACCACCAAAAAGAAGTAAGACCAGAACAGCGCGCGCCGGCGATCGCGCGACACACTGCCGTAGTGAAACAAGCGGGGTGCTGCGGGCAGGGTTTGGGCTTGCACCATGTCAGGCCTCGTTTCCACGTTTGTTGATGTCGCGAAGAATGAAGATCGCTGCGACGCCCAGGATGGGCACCATGAACAATGAAATCGTTGCGCCTAATGGGATGTCGCCGCTGAAGATGCCGCGCTCGAAAGCCCATGTCGCAAAGACATGGGTCGAGTCCAGTGGGCCGCCAGAGGTCAACACGCGGACGATGTCGAAGTTCGCGAAGGTGACGATCAACGAGAACAGGATCGTGATTGAGATGATGTTGCGCATCATCGGCAAGGTGATGTACCAGATCCGCTGCCACCAGTTGGCGCCGTCGATTGAAGCCGCCTCAAACAGTTGCTCGGGCACCGATTTGAGTGCCGCCAAGTACATGATCATGAAGAACGGCGCACCCACCCAGATGTTGACCAAGATGACCGAGAACCTGGCCCAGTCGGCGTCGCCGGTCCAGGGCACTGCGGCCACGCCGATCTTGGCAAGAATCCAGTTGAAGGCGCTGTAAGACGGGTCGAACAGCCACAGCCAAGCCAAGGTGCTCATCGCCGGCGGTATGACCCAGGGCACCAGCAGCATGCCGCGCCATTTGCGCTGTCCCTTGGCGGGAATGTTGTGGACGAAATGGGCGACGACGAAGCCGATGATGGACTTGAAGATCACCGCGCTGACCGCAAACAGCACCGATTGCCTGACCACCATCCAGAAAGTGTCGCGACCGAACAGGAATTTGAAATTGCCGAGGCCAACGAAGTGATCCATGCCCTTGTTGAGCATCGACAGGTAGACCGCATAACCTGCAGGGTAAGCCACCAGACCAAAGATCACCAGGATCAGCGGCAAGGCCATCAGAAAGGCGATGGTCGACTTGCGCTGGAAGAAGCGCTCAAGCGATTTTGGGCTGCGCTTGGGCGGCTTGATTGAACCGACTAATTCACTCAAATCCATCTCCTGTGAATGCTGGCAATGGCGCGCCCACGCTCAAGACCGACCGGCGGCTTGATGTTGGAAACTGAGGCGGCGGGCGGTGACCCTCCACCCGACCGCCGCGCGGCTTGTCCGGATTTAATGCCGGGTGTGATGCCGGGTATGACACTGGGTGCCAGACCGGGTCGAAGACCGGGTGGATGACCGGATGTGACACCGGTGCGGATCGGCTTGGGCTGTAGCGGGCCCGGGCCTTCACAGGCCCAGAGCCGCCGCCGCTTCAAACACGCATGAAGCCTTCGAGTTCCTTGGCGGCCCAGGAGATGGTCTTGTCGACCGATTCACCCTGGGCGTGGCGCACGGCCATCTTCGTCATCAGGCCGTTGTTGTAGATCTGGTTGGCGATCTTCGGCGGCGCCGGTGCGGCGCCGATCGACAGCGTCTGGTGGTTGTGCGGATTCGGGTAATGGTAGAGCGTGCCCTTGGGCGGCCCGGCCTCTGCCCAGGTCGGCAGGGTTGTCAAGTTGGCGAATGCCGGCAGGTCATAGCCACCGCTGGCTTCGACCAATTTCGCGACCGCCTGGCGCGTGGACAGGTGGCGCAGCAGGCTCTTGGCAGCCGGCTTGTTCTTGCCGAAGTTCCAGATGCCCCAGTAGAAGGGTAGGAAAGGCGCGAACCGACCCTTGGGCCCTGTCGGAAAACCGTGGGTCCAAAGCTGCTCAGCGATTTGCGGCGCGTCGCGCTTGGCCACCGCCCAGGCGCTGGGCGGATTCATGATCATCGCGCCTTTGCCAGAGACCAGCCACTTGTTGTTCGAGGCATCGTCCCAGGCCGGCACGTCCGGTGGCAGGAAGGCAATCAGCCGCTTCAGGTATTCGAGCACCTGTTTGGTCTGGTCGGAGTTGACCACGATGTTGCCTTTGGCATCGACCAGATCGGCGCCGAACGCGTGGAAGAAACTGCCGCAGGAGTCGACCGAGTCTGAGGTGGTGCCAAAGCCGATCCCGAAAGGCACGCCACCCTTGTGACAGGCCTCGGCCGCTTTCAGGAAGGCGTCCATGTTCCAGGCGTCGGCCTTCGGCGCTGAACCGGCCGGGTACATCGCCTTGATGTCGATGCCGGCATGTTGTTTGAGCAGGTCTACCCTCGAGCAAGGCCCTTTGATCTGGGCGCCGACGGTTGCGGGGACCGCCATCCACCGGCCATCGACCTTGCCCAGGTACTGGACCGTGCCGTTGACCGCGCCATGCTCCTTGATCAGGTCAGTCATGATGTCGTCCACCGGTTCGAGCAGCTTGGCATGGTCGGCCGGCAGCCAAGTCGACAGCGCCAAAACGTCATGGCCCGACTTGGCTTGCGCTTCGGCGGTGGTTGTCAGCAGCAGCTTGTTGCCTTGCGACGTGATGAAGTCGATCTTCACGTCGACCTTTTCGCGGGCGGCCCACTCGTTGATCAGGTCGGTGGTGGCCTGGTTGGCTCCTGGCACCCAGTGATCCCACATACCGACTGAGAGCGATCCGGCTGCTCGAGAGGTGTGCACAAAGGGTGCCGCGATCACGGCAGCTGAAACCTTTGCGGTGCTGATGACGAACTTGCGACGCGACTGAGACATGCAACTTCTCCTCAAGTGGTGGTGCGAGCCAGCATCAATTCGGGCGGTCCTGTTGAACTGACTCACGGGAATCGTGTTGAGGTCTCAGGCATTCCTGCGCCAGAGCTGCAACAACTTGCGACAGCCTCAACATAAGTGCTGAAGTAGGGCTTGTCAACAACGGTTTCCCTTAAGGCCAATGAACCCGACGCGCTTGTGAACTCCGCCGTCTGGCGTTCTTCGGTATGCTGGCAAGTCGGACCGATCGATGATCGATCGGTTCTTTTGTTTCCCTTCTTTGGAGCAGTTAATGGCCACTTTGCGGATCTTGACGCCCGTCGGAGCTTCTCCGGCCACCGGCGCCACTTACGAACACGAGCGTGAAGCGCTGGAGGGACTGGGCGCGGAGATCGTCGAATGCCCGGCCACCGAAGCTGGATTCATCGCCGCCGCGAAGGGCGTGGATGCGGTCTATGCCAAGAACATGAAGTTCACCCGCCCGATGATCGAGGCGCTGGACAGCTGCAAGGTGATCGCGCTTGGATCTGTTGGCGTTGACTATGTCGATGTGACCGCAGCGACGTCCAAAGGCATCCCGGTCACGAACTGCCCTGACACGTTCATCGAGGAAGTCGCTGATCACGCGATGATGCTGTTGCTCGCTGCGCACCGCCGGGCTTTTGAGCAAGACCGCATGGTCCGCGAGGGCCGTTGGAGCGAGGGCCGCGCGCAGCTCTATGAATTTCCGCGCCTGATGGGGCTGACGCTGGGCTTCATTGCCTTTGGCCGGGTGCCTCGCGCAGTGGCCCAGCGAGCCCGTGCGTTCGGTTTGCACATGCTTGCTTTCGATCCGTTTCTCGATGAGTTGTCGATCGCTGCGGCGGGCGCCGAGCCGGCCAGCCTGCAAGAGGTGCTGAGCCGCTCAGATTTCGTCTCGATGCATTTGCCTGCGACGCCGCAAGCCTTGGGTTTCTTGAAGGAATCGCATTTCCGGCAAATGAAGAAGACCGCGATTTTCATCAACACCGGGCGCGGTCCCACCGTCCATGAAGCGGCGCTGATACGCGCGCTGGACGAGAAGTGGATCGCAGGCGCCGGCCTCGACGTGTTTGAGGTCGAACCCGTTGCGGCTAACAATCCGTTGATCAAGATGTCCAACGTGATCTTGTCGCCGCACAACGCGTCAGCCTCGGCCCGCTTCGATCCGGCCCGCAAGCGCCGTGTTGGTCAGGAGTTAGCCTTGGTGCTGACCGGTCGTTGGCCGATGTCCTGCGTCAATCCGACCGTGCTGCCGGACTCCGGACTGCGCCGCTGGCAGCCCGTCGCGATGGATCACGGGCCCAACAGCTGAGAGTTGCGCCGATGCCTCGTCTCTGAGGCCGGCGCTGAAGCCCGGCGCGGGCTGCATCGCTTGAGACTGACGGGTCGCGCGCTGTATCGGCGCGGCGCGCAGTCATTCCCTGCTGTTTCGCTTGGCTGATCGCTTACCAAGTCAAAGACATCCTGAAAGTCTTTCAATGAATCGATGGTGGCTGCTCGCCGCACTCTGGCTCCTCTACACCGCTTTCGGGCTGACGGCGACCTGTATCGCACCGCTGGTGATTCCGATCGAAAGAGAACTCGGCATCACGCACGCTGCGATGGGCAGCATCATGGGCGTGTGGCAACTGGTCTATATTTTTGCCGCCTTGCCAGGGGGCGTGATGTTGGATCGATTGGGCGGGCAGCGGGCGCTGCTGATTGGCGGACTGCTGATTGCGTTGTCCGCGCTCGGTCGCGCGTTTGCCCATGACTACTGGACCCTGTTGCTAGCGGTCGGGTTGTTCGGGGTTGGGGGGCCGGTGATCTCGTCGGGCGCTCCCAAGGTCGTCGCGCAACTGTTTACCGGCAGCGAACGCGGCCTGGCGATGGGCATCTACATGACGGGCCCGGCCATTGGTGGCGTGGTCTCGCTGACGCTGACGCATTCAGTGTTGCTGCCTTTCTTTGAGGGCCATTGGCGAGCAGTGATGCTTCTGTGGGCTGGCTTCACCTTCGCCGCGGCGGTGATTTGGTTTGCCGTCGCGAACCTGACAGGGCTGCACGCACAGGAAGTGGCTCGGGCCGCGCCACGGCTGCCGCAACGACAGGTCATGCGCGAGCTGGTTTCGATACGCGCAGTGCAGATCGTCCTGCTGATGGGGGTCGGGGTCTTTCTGTTCAATCACGGGCTCAACAACTGGCTGCCAGAGTTGTTGCGCAGTCAGGGTCTGCCCATCGCGCAAGCGGGTTACTGGGCGGCGCTGCCAACCGTCATCGGCATCGGCGGTTCCCTGTTGATTCCGCGTTTGGCGACGCCAAACCGGCGGTTTCCGATTCTTCTCGGCTTGTCTTTGGCCGCGCTGATGGCCAGCCTGCTGCTTCAGTTTGTGTCTGGCCCGCTGCTGACCCTGGGCCTGATCATGCAAGGCATTGTCAGATCGGGGCTGACGACGGTGCTGATCTTGACCTTGGTCGAGCTGCCCAGCATTGGCGAAGCGCGCACTGGCATCGCCAGCGGGCTGTTCTTCTCGGCGGCTGAAATCGGTGGGGTGTTGGGGCCGCTGGGATTGGGCGTGCTGTATGACCTCACCGGTAATTTTCACAGCGCGATGGCCGGGCTTTCTGCGGTGGCGATCCTGTTGACGATCGGCACGCTCTATCTCTCGCGTGAGGCGCGGCGCCCGATGTCTGGCCAGCACACCGGCTTGATCGCCGGGAAAAGCACCGCCTAGTGCTTGACCGGTTGGTGGTGCCTCGGACGGCCGGTCAATCCGGCTGAACGGCTACCATCCGGGCCGCAGCACGGGTGCTGCAAGCCACCATCCCATCAGGAGACTGCATGTCTGAGCCCACCGACTTCACTGCGATCCTCGCCCACTGGGCTTCGAAGCAACCCGAGGCGATCGCCATGACTTTTGGCGCGTCGAACTGGACCTGGGCCGAGCTGGCCGGTCGTGTTCATCGCAATGCCGCGGCCCAGCGGTCAGCGGGGCTGGTGCCCGGCGACCGGATTGCGGTGCTTGATCTCAACCACCCGTCGTGCCTGGAACTGACACTGGCCTGTGCCCAGGTCGGCACTGCGAATGCGGTGGTCAATTTTCGGCTGGCGCCGCCCGAGATCGTCTATGTGATCAACGACGCGAAGGCCAGGTTGTTGTTCGTCGGGCCGGAGTTTGCCGGCGTTGTCGAGACGCTTCGTAGCCAATTGCCGACCGTCGAGCGGGTCATCCGCATCGGCGGCGCTGACGATGAGTACGAAGCTTGGCTGGCGGCCCAAGCGCCCGATACCAGCGCCTATGAGGCAGCGCCCAGCGACTGCTTCGTGCAGCTCTACACCTCGGGCACGACAGGCTTTCCAAAAGGCGCGATGCTCACCCACCGCGGCATGCTGGCGCATTCGCGCAATGTCTCTGCCAGCCAGGACTTTGGCCCTCACTCGCGCGTCCAGGTCGCGATGCCGCTGTTCCACGTCGGGGGCACCAGTTACTCGCTGATCGCGATCAGCGCGGGCGCTCGCACTTACATGATGCGTCTGCCGGACCCGGCGGCTGCGCTGGCCATGCTCGAGACCGAGAAGATCACGCACACCTTCTACGTCCCGGCACTGATGGCCGTGATGAACCAGGTGCCCGGTGCTGCCGATCGGGACTTTTCAGCGTTGAAGGCGGTGTCCTATGGGGCTTCGCCAATGCCATTGCCGGTGATGCGCGCCTCGCTCAAGCTCTTCCCGGGCGTGATGCAGCAGGTCTACGGCATGACCGAGCAGTGCGGCGTGGTGAGCTTGCTCGGTCCGAACGACCACGTCGACCCCGCCGCGGCGCACCGTTTGGTGTCCGCGGGCAAAGCGATCAGCGGCGTCGAGATCGAAATCCGTGACCCTGCCACCGGACAGCCTGTGGCCACGGGTGAGGCCGGCGAGATTTGGGTCCGCAGCGAGCAGATCATGGGCGGCTATTGGGGCAAGCCTGAGGCCACGGCAGCGACGATCACACCGGACGGCTGGCTGCGCTCAGGCGACGGCGGGCACATGGACGGCGAAGGCTACATCTATGTCACCGACCGCATCAAGGACATGATCATCAGTGGCGGGGAGAACATCTACCCGGCTGAAATCGAACGCGTGTTGGCCGAGCATCCATGGCTCCAGGACGTTGCGGTGATCGGCGTCCCGGACGAGCGTTGGGGCGAGGTACCCAAGGCGGTGGTCGTTGCGGTGCCGGGCGCCACGATCGATGCGGATCAATTGCTGGCTTGGTGCCGCGAACGTCTGGCGTCTTTCAAGTGCCCCAAGACTGTCGATGTCATGGCCGAACTGCCGCGCAATCCCACCGGCAAGATCCTGAAGAAGGACTTGCGCAAACCTTATTGGGCGGGGCGAGAGCGCCAGGTCGTCTGAGGGGTCCCAGCGCCCCCGACGCTTGATCGACCATCGCCAGCGCCTGATCGGAAAAGAAGAACTATGGACGACGACCTGGATGCACGCATCCGCTCAGGCAAAGCGCTGAGCGAGTCAATGGGCAATTTTCGCGTGACGGGATGGGACCCAGAGCGCAAGGTCCTGAAGGCGACGTTCACGGTTCGGCGCGAGTACTGCCATACCAACGGCACGATTGCCCAGGGCGGCTTCATCACCGCCTGGCTAGACGCGTCGATGGCGCATGCAGTCTTGCACGACACCGCCCATGCGAAGACCGTCTTCAGCCTGGAGATCAAGGTCAGCTTTTACGAAAAAGTGGGGCCAGGCGATGGCTGGGTCGAGGCACGCGTGATCAGGCGCGGCAAGCGGGTTGCATTTCTCGAGGCCGCGCTCTACAACGTTGAAGGCAAGTTGGCGGCCGAGGCGACGTCGACCGGCCTGTTGGCGGACCTCTAGGCGAGAGACGGCCCCGTTCCCGGGACCGCCGGCCGCCCAGCGGACCGCGGGCTCAGGGCACCAGCACTGGCGCGCCGGTCGTGGCGCGGTTCTCCAGCGCTTCGTGCGCTCGCCTGACCTCTGCGAGCGGGTAGTGGTGGGTGACTTCTAGCCTCAGCGTGCCGTCTCGCACCACGTCGAACAGGGCGGCCGCGCTGTTTCGCAACTGCGCCGTCTCGGCGATGAAGGTGCGCAGTGTCGGCCGCGAGATGCTCAGTGACTTGGCGTGTAGCCGCTGTAAGTCGAAGCCTTCGACATCGCCCGATGCGGTGCCGTAGTTGATGGCGATGCCCAGCGGGCGCAGGCAGTCGAGCGACGGTACGAAGACGTCCTTGCCGACCGCGTCGTAGACCACCGGCACGCCGAGTCCGCCGGTCAGCGCCAGTGTTCGCGCGACGAAGTCCTCGCTGCGGTAGTTGATGACGTGGTGACAGCCGTGCGCCAGGGCGGTCGCGATCTTGGCGTCGGCGCCGACGGTGCCGATCACCGTGGCGCCCAGCGCGCGCGCCCATTGCGACAAGATCACGCCCATGCCGCCGGCAGCGGCGTGGATCAGCACCGCGTCGCCAGGTTGGACCACGTACAGGCGCCGCAGCAGGTACTCGGCGGTCAGCCCGCGCAGCAGCGTGGCGCCGGCGATCTCCTCGGAAATGTGGTCTGGCAGCGCGATCACGCGCGACGCCGGCACGTTGCGCAGCGCCTGGTAGGCGCCGGGGTGGAAGTAAGCCACAGACTGGCCGACACGGAAATCGGCCACGCCCGCCCCCAGCGCCTCGACGACGCCTGCCCCTTGCGCGCCCAGCGTGATCGGAAACGGTGCCGGTGTGTGCGGGCCATGGCCGCCGCGCCGCTGGTAGATGTCGGCGAAGTTCAGCCCGATCGCTGATTGGCGGATGCGCAGTTCGCCAGGTGCAGGGTTGCCGACCTCGACGCTGGCGAGGCGCAGCACCTCGGGCCCGCCATGGGCGTGGATGTGGATCGCGGTGGTTTTCATCTGCGTTTCCTGAAAATCTGATTTTTGCAGACCTGGCTTGGCAAACCTCGCCCTTTTGAATGGACAAAAACCCGTATTGAATTGCAAAACCGGGTCCGTACACTGAAGTTCGATCTTTTTCGGAGCCTCCCATGCCCATCAAGCGACGCCAATTCAACACCTTCACCGGTGCGGCCGCGCTGGCGCCTTGGACGCTCGCGCGGGCCCAGGGCACGCTCGCATCGCTGTACGAAGCGGCGAAGAAGGAGGGCGAGGTCACTTGGTATGTGGCGTTCGTGCCCTCGGAGGACGCCGAGATCATGGCGCGTGACTTCACGGCCCGCTATCCCGGCGTGAAGGTCAATGTGGTGCGCACCACCGCGCAGGTCGCGTTCCAGCGGCTGAACCAGGACCTGAAAGCCAAAAGCGCGAACTGCGATGTCTTCTCGTCGACCGACATCGCGCACTACATCGATCTGAAGAACCGCAAACTGCTGACCCGCTACCTGCCGGCGGCATCGGCGACGATGGACAAGCGCTTGCAGAACCTCGACCCCGAGGGCTACTTTCATGTCGCCAGTGCCGCGATGATCGGTCTGATCTACAACACGACCAAGGTCAAGCCTGAAGACGCGCCCAAAAGCTGGAACGACCTGACCGACGCCAAGTGGCGCGGTCTCGCGTCGGTCGGCCACCCGGGCTTCAGCGGCTTCGTCGGTGTCTGGGCGATTGAGATGCGCCGACTCTACGGCGATGCCTGGTTCAAGAAGCTCGCGGCGAACAAACCGCAGGTCGGGCGCTCGATCATCGACACCGTCACCACCGTGACCTCGGGCGAGCGATCGATCGCCGCGGGCCCGATCAACCTGGCCGCGATGGTCGCTGCCAAGGGCAACCCGCTGGCCATCGTCGCGCCCAAGGAAGGTCCGGTGCTGATGCTGTCGCCGTCGGCGATCCTGGCCAACGCATCGCACCCGAACGCGGCCAAGCTCTTCATGGAGTTCCTGCTCGGCAGTGACGAAGTCGAAAAGCTGACCGTCGAGCGCTTTGGCGTGCCCAAACGTGCTGGGGCCAAGCCACTGCCCGGCGTGCTGGGGCTGGACCGGCCGACGTTGCGGCCGTCGCCTCAGGAGTCAGTCGACGGCGTGCCCCAGGTGATCGAACTCTGGCGCGATGCCTTCGGGGTCTGATGCGGTGAGCGTCTCGGTGCAGCGCGCGGCCGCCCCGCACCGGCTGGCCGACCCGGCGCTGTGGCTGTTCGGCGCGTTGATCGCGCTGCTGGCTTTTCTCGTCGCCAACCCGATCTTGCGGCTGATCTGGGACAGCTTTTTGGCGGCCGACGGCAGCCTGACACTCAGCAACTATGTGCTTGCGCTGGGCCGCAGCCGGCATCTGCAGGCCTTGCTGAATTCGCTGATGCTCGGCGGTGCGGTGACACTGCTGGCACTGGCGCTGGGGGTGCCGCTGGCGCTCGCGGTGTCGCGTACCAACATGCCGCTGCGTGGCCTGACACACCTGAGTGTGTTGGCGGCTTTTGTGATGCCCAATTTTCTTGGTGCGATCGCCTGGATCTTGTTGGCTGGTCCGAACGCGGGTTGGATCAACCGCTTGTGGATCGCGCTGTTCGGTGGCGTCGGCGGGCCTTTGAACATCTTTAGCTTTTGGGGCCTGGCCTGCGTCATCGCGTTCTACACTTTTCCGCTGGTCTATGTCTTCACCAAATCGGCGCTCGATCTCGTGTCGACCGAACTTGAAGATGCCGCAGCGATCCATGGTGCGGGCAAGTTCCGTACGCTCACCCGCATCACGCTACCGCTGGTGTTGCCGTCCATCGTTGGCGCGGCGATCCTGATCTTTCTCGAATCGGTGGCGCTCTATGGCACGCCGGCCTTGATTGCGATTCCCGCCGGTATCAACCTGGCGACGACCCAGATCGCGTCCTTTTTCGAGAATCCGATGCGCGTCGAACAGGCCGCCGCGTTCGCGATGCCCATCCTGGCGTTGACGGTGGTGATGCTGGACTTGCAGCGGCGCATCCTGTCGCGCAAGGGTTTCGTCTCGGTTTCCGGCAAGGGCGGCGAGCGCCGGCCCTACGACATCGGCCCGTGGAAGTGGCTGCTGCTGGGCTACGCCGGCGTCGTGGCCTTGCTGACGGTCGTGCTGCCGCTGGCCATCCTGGTGTTGGCCTCTTTGTCCAAGGCCTGGGGCCGTGGCGTGGCGAGTGGCAACCTGAGCTTGGCGAACTACCACGACATCTTCTTTCAGCAACTCACGGTGCGCTCAGCGCTGGTCAACACGGCGGTCTATGCGCTGCTCACCGCAGCGGTGTGCGTCGGCACCGGTCTGTGTGTGGCCTATGCGACGCAGCGGCGCATCACACCCTGGCCGGGCTTGGTGCAGTTTCTGGCCCTCGCGCCGATCGCGGTGCCTGGCCTGATTCTGGCGATCGGGCTTTATGCGGCTTATGCCGGGCCGCCGCTTTCGCTTTATGGCCTCGGCGTGCTGATCGTGATTGCCTTCACGACCCGTTTTCTGCCGATCGCCGTGACCGCTTGCGCGGCGGCGGTTCGATCGCTCAACCCTGAACTCGAGGAAGCCGTGCGCGTGCTCGGGGGTGGCCGCCTCACGGTGCTCGCCAAGGTCGTGTTCCCGCTGCTCAAGAAGACGCTGGTGGGCGTGTTCATCCTGATCTTCGTGGTCTGTACCAAGGAGCTGTCGACAGCGGTCTTCCTGACCGGTCCGGCCTCTCGCGTGGTCTCGGTGCTCACGCTCGATTTGAGCGAGCAGGGCAACTACGAAATCCTGGCTGCGATGGGTGTGGTGCTGGTGGCGATCACCACGTTGGTGGTGGGGCTGGGCATGCGGGTGGCTGGCCGCGATTTCATGCTGCGTCGGCCCTGACGAAGGAGACTCGATGTCCAAGCTGGCACTCAAGAACATCCGCAAGAACTACGGCCCGGTCGCGGTGGTCGACGACTTGAGCCTGGACCTGCACCAGGGCGAGCTCGTCACCTTGCTCGGCCCCTCGGGTTGCGGCAAGACGACCACGCTGCGGATGATTGCCGGCTTCATCGAGTTGACGGCGGGGACTATCGAGGTCGACGGCCAGCCGATCTCGTCCGCGCAGCGCACGGTCGCGCCCGAGCACCGAGGCATGTCGATGATTTTCCAGAGCTATGCGATCTGGCCCAACATGACGGTGGCCGAGAACGTCGGCTTCGGCTTGAAGGTGCGTCGAATACCGGCCCAGGAGGCCCAGCAACGCGTGCACGAGATGCTGGAACTGGTGCATTTGGCGCCCCTCGCGCAGCGCTATCCGGCTGAGTTGTCGGGCGGGCAGCAGCAGCGCGTGGCGCTGGCCCGCGCGATGGTGGTGCGACCCGAGGTGCTGCTGCTCGACGAGCCGCTGTCCAACCTCGACGCCAACCTGCGCGAGGAGATGGCGCAAGAGATCCGGCGGCTGCACGATGAGTTCAAGTTCACGACGGTGTACGTCACGCACGACCAATCCGAGGCGATGACGATCTCGGACCGGATCGCGGTGCTCAACCTGGGCCGGTTGGAGCAAATCGACACGCCCTGGCAGCTCTACAACCAGCCGCGTACGTCATTTGTCGCCGGGTTCATCGGCCAGACCAACCTCGTCAGCGGCAGCGTGCATGCTGGCAGGATCACGCTGAATGGATGGAAGGGCGAGTTGCCCGCGCAGCCTGGCATGCCTCGGGAACTGGCGTCTGCTCGCTTGTCGATCCGCCCGCAATCGCTCTACCTCGGTCCGGCTGGTGCGGGTACGGCTGTGGTCGCGGATACGGGTACGGGTGCGGGTACGGCTGCGGCGGCGGGCTTGGTGGCCATGGGTGGGGTATCGGTGGTCTCGCGCACCTATCTTGGCGAGCACTGGAATTACCTGGTGCGCCCGAGTGGCGGCGGCGAGCCGTTGAAAGTGCATGCGCCGCCTTCGTGCCTGCTGGAGGTCGGTCAGGCCTGCGCGTTGGCGATAGACCCTGGCGGCGTCGCCGTGCTGGGCTGATGGTTCCGCCCTTGTTGTCCAAAGTTCGACCCGAAAGAGAGCCCTGAGATGTCAGAACCCCTGTGTTCACCCGCTGCGCTGCCATTGGCACGCTACAAGGTGCTAGACCTGACCATCGCCCGCGCCGGACCGGTGGCGGTTCGGCTGCTGTCGGATTGGGGCGCGGATGTCACGCGCATCGAAGCCATGGCCGATGACAACTCGGTCACCGGCCGACGCCGAGGTTCGGACGAGCAGAACCTGCACCGCAACAAACGCAGCTTGTGCCTGGATCTGAAATCAGCGCAGGGCGCGCAGGTGTTGAAGCGCTTGGTCGAGCGCAGCGATGTGGTGGTCGAGAACTTCCGCTCCGCCGTCAAGAAGAGATTGGGGCTGACTTACCAGCAACTCAAGCTGATCAATCCGCGCATCATCCTGGCGAGCATCTCGGGCTTTGGCCAGGATGGTCCATACAGCGAGCGTCCGGGTGTGGACCAGATCGTGCAAGGCTTGAGCGGTCTCAGTTCGGTGACCGGCGAGCCGGGCCGAGGGCCGGTGCGGGTCGGTATCGCGATCTCTGACACCACCGCCGGCATGTTCTTGGGCCAAGGTATTCTGCTGGCGCTGCTGCACCGCGAGCACACCGGTGAAGGTCAGTGGGTCCACACCTCGCTGCTAGAGGGCATGATCAACAAGCTCGACTTCCAGGGTGCGCGCTACACGGTCGACCACGAAGTCGCGCAGCAGCAGGGCAATTCGCATCCGACCTTGGCGCCGATGGGCACTTACCGGGCACGCGATGGTTTGGTCAACATCGCCGCGAGTTCGGCGCGGATGTGGCGAGGCTTTTGCGAGGCGCTGGGCGCCCAGGCGTTGTTGGCCCATCCGGATTACCAGGACGGCGCGTCGCGTCTGGCACACAGCCAGCAACTCGACGCCGACATCAACCGGATCACCGCCCAGTTCGATGTTGCCGACCTGGTGGCGCGATTGAATCCTGCCAACGTGCCCTGTGGGCCGATCCACGACATTGGCCAGGCTTTCGAAGACGCCCAGGTCAAGCATTTGCGCATGACGCGGCCGGCGACGCATCCGGTGATGGGCGAGATCGAACTCGTTCGTTCGCCGATCAATCTCTCGGGTTTTGACCATCCCGACCGTTTTCACCATGCCGGGCCAGATCCCGGTGAGCACAGCGAGGCGATCTTGAAGGAAATTGGCTACGACGATGACGCGATCCGTCAGATGAAATCCGAAGGGTCTGTGGCATGACTGGCGGCGACCGCAGGACGATCGCGCTGCACACCACGAAGATCATTGCCGAGGTCGAGCAGGGCGTGGGTTGGCTGACCTTGAACAATCCCGAGCGCCGCAACGCGGTATCGCTGGAAATGTGGCAAGGCTTGGGCGACGCAGCCGAAGCCTTTGAGGCTGACCCGCAGGTTCGCGTCGTCGTGATGCGCGGCGCTGGGGGCCAGTCGTTTGCGGCCGGCGCCGACATCTCGGAGTTCGAACAGCACCGCGCCAATGCCGAGCAGAAAAAGACCTATGGTGAGGTGGCCTCGCGCGGTCAGCAGGGCCTGTCACAGCTGAGCAAACCGCTGATCGCGATGATCCAGGGCTTTTGCATTGGCGGCGGCCTGGCGCTGGCGCTGAGCGCGGACCTGCGCTTTGCCACCGCAGCATCTCGGTTCGGTATCCCGGCGGCCAAGCTCGGTCTGGGCTACGAGTACGCCGGCATCGCCGCGCTGGCGCGCCTGGTGGGACCCTCGTCGGCCAAGGACATCTTGTTCAGTGCGCGCTTTCTCGAAGCCGATGAGGCCTTGCGACTGGGTCTGATCAACTTCGTCGTCGACGAGGCGCAAATCGAATCACAAGTGCGTGACTACGCGCTGCGCATCGCAGGCCATGCGCCGCTGACCGTGCATGCAGCCAAGGCGGCAGTGCGCGTCTTCGAACGCTACTCTGCGGTGCCGGGTGCCGACGAAATCGACCGTTTGGTGGATCGTTGTTTCAACAGCGACGATTACCAAGAGGGCCGACGCGCCTTCATGGCCAAGCGGCCGCCTCACTTTCAAGGACACTGAGCATGCCCATTCCCGACTTGCAAATCGCCGGCCACGTCGCGCGCATCACGCTGCGGCGCCCCGACCAGGCCAACCGACTCGAGCCCGACGACCTGGCCGCGCTGGCGAACCACATCGCCGAAGTCAACGCCAGCGACGAGGTGCTGGTATTGCAGTTGCTGGCCGAAGGCAAATACTTCTGCAGCGGCTACAACATCTCGAGCATCGGCGTCGCGCGGACGGTGGCGTTCGATGCCGTGGTCAATGCGATCGAAGATGCGAAACCGGTCACCATGGCGGTGCTGCAAGGCAGTCTGTATGGCGGGGCGACTGACATCGCGCTGGCCTGCGATTTCAGGCTCGGATGCCAGGGCATCGACATGTTCATGCCGGCCGCACGATTGGGCTTGCACTTCTACCAGCGCGGGCTAGAGCGCTATGTCAGTCGGCTCGGTTTGGACAACGCCAAGCGACTGTTCTTGACCGCCGAGCGCATCGATGCACAGCAGATGCTGGCGATCGGTTTCCTGACACAACTCGAGACCCGAGAACACTTGGGGGACGCTGCGGCCCGATTGGTCGAGACCTTGAGCAGCATGGCGCCGATCCCGTTGCTGGGCATGAAGAAGCACCTTAACCGCATCGGGCGAGGCACGCTCGATGTGGCCGACCTGCAGCAAGACATCGGCCGCTCGATGGCTTCGGCGGACCTGCTGGAAGGGCAGCGCGCCTGGACCGAGAAGAGAAAGCCGCACTTTGTTGGGCGCTGATGCTGTGCAACCGGTGGTTGGCTGACCTGGGCTGCCGAACTGGTGCAAACTCGCGTCTCCAGGCTTTGCACCCGGAGTTGTTCACCATGCATACCCGCCGACAAGTCCTCCGCGCCAGCGCTTTCGCGTTACCCTTCGTGCTGCCTGGTGCTGCGCGGTCGCAAACTGAACTTCCGCTGAGTCCGCAGGAACGGGCTTTGCACGCGCTGAACCGCTTGGGCTACGGACCGCGACCGGGCGACATCGAGGCCATTGACAAGCTCGGTGCGGAGGCCTGGCTGCAGCAGTTTCTGGCCCAGCAGATGGCGCCGTCGGTGCTGCCTGAGTCGCTGGTCACCCGCTTGCAAGCGCTGTCGACCACGCAACTCAGCCAGTCCGGGTTGATCGGTCGCTTCCGAGAAGCGACGTCAGCGGGCCTGGCTGCCCGGCGCGATGTCGGTTCGATCACCGAACCCCAGGCCGCTGACCTGATGGCCAAAGCCCGCCGCGAGCTGGTGCGACCGGTGTTGCTGGAGGCTGCCTCGCAGCGCTTGATTCGCGCGCTGGAAAGCCCGGCACAGCTCGAGGAGGTGTTGGTCGAGTTCTGGTTCAACCACTTCAACGTCTTTTCCGGCAAGGGGCAGGTGGCGGTGCTGGTGGGTGATTACGAACGTCAGGCCATCCGGCCGCATGTGTTGGGCAGATTCCGAGACATGTTGGGCGCCAGCGCGAAGCACCCGGCGATGCTGGTCTATCTGGACAACGTGCAGAGTGTCGCGGCAGGCTACAAGCCGCCCGCGCCGATGGCCCAGCTCAACCCCAACGCAGCCCGTCTGGCCGGCCTCAACGAGAACTACGCCCGCGAACTGATGGAGTTGCACACGCTGGGCGTGGAGGGCGGCTACACGCAACGCGACGTCACCGAGTTGGCCCGGATGTTGACGGGTTGGACCATCAACTACCGCGCGGCACGCCTCGGCAGGTCAGGGGACTTGTTTGAATTTGATCCGAGCCGCCACGACCACGGCTCAAAATTTTGGTTGGGGCGCGAGGTACCCGCCAGTGGTCAGGCCGAGGGCGAGCGTGCGCTCGACCTGCTCGCCGCGCATCCTGCCACCGCCAAGCACATCGGCTTCAAACTGGCGCAAGCTTTCGTGGCGGACCAGCCGCCGCCGGCCTTGGTGCAGCGTCTGGCGGAGCGCTTCACGGCGACCGGCGGCGACCTCAAGGCTGTGACCCAGGCCTTGATGTCCTCGGATGAGTTCTGGCGTCGAGAGGCCTTTGGCGCCAAGTTCAAGACGCCTTATCAGTACCTGGTCAGCACGCTGCGTGCACTTGATGCGACCGCCATTCAGGAAGTGCAGCCCTTGCTGCAGGTGTTGGCCCAGTCGGGCATGCCGCTGTATGGTGCACAGACGCCTGACGGTTACAAGAACACGGCGTCGGCCTGGATGAACCCCGAGGCGCTGGCGCAACGCCTTCAGTTCGCCAGCAAGCTCGCGGAGCGCCGCTGGCAACGCAACGCGCCCTCCGACAGGGCGGGACTGCTGACCACGATGGGCGGATTGTGGCGTGCCAGCACACGCCAAAGCGTGGCGGGGGAGCCCGCCAATCTGCAGACGGCACTGCTGCTCGGCAGTCCGGATTTCATGCACCATTAGGCCCCACATGCAGCGTCGATATTTCATTCAGCAGGCCGGTGCAGTGGCGAGCTGGACCTGGGCGAGTGGCCATGCTGCCGGCGCTGACGGATCGGCGCGGCGCAAACTCGTCGTGATCATGCTGCGCGGCGCAGTCGATGGGCTCAGCGTGGTGGTGCCCTTCGCGGAACCTGCCTACACGCAGTCGCGCAGCACCATCGCGCTGGCGATGCCAGGCGCCGAAGAGGGTGTTCTGAAGCTCGACAACCGCTTCGGCTTGCATCCCGCGCTCGCGCGACTCAAACCGATGTGGGACCAGGGGGCGATGGCTTTCGTCCATGCCAGCGGTTCGCCCGACAACACCCGATCACACTTTGACGCGCAGGACTATCTGGAAAGTGGCACGCCAGGCCACAGGAACACCCAGGACGGTTGGATGAACCGCCTGCTGGGCGTGCTGCCTGGCCCGGCATCGCCGACCCGAGCGGTCAGCATGGGTGCGACGCCGCCGCGCATCTTTGCCGGTGCGGCGCCGGTGGCGACACTGGGCCTGGGATCGCGGTCGCTAGAGGCCAAGGCCATCGACGATCCCCGGATGCAGGCGGCACTGGAAAGGCTCTACGCCAAAGACACCCCGCTGGCGCGAACCTACAAGGCTGCCAGCGAGGGCCGCAGCGAGATGAGCCGCAGCATGGCCGGTGACGAATCCCAGGCCATGGACGCCCATGCGGACAATGGCGCAGCCTCGGCCAGCGGCTTCGCTGCCGATGCCCGGCGGCTGGGACTGTTGCTGCGCAAGGACCCGCACACGCAGCTGGCATTCACCTCGGTCGGTGGCTGGGACACCCATGCCAACCAGGGCGGGGCGAAAGGACAGTTGGCGAACCGTTTGGTCGCGCTCGGCGCGGGCTTGGACGCGTTGGCGCAAGGCCTGGGCGACAGCCTCAGGGACACGGTCATCGTCGTGCTCAGCGAGTTCGGCCGCACGCTGCGCCAGAACGGCACCGGCGGTACCGACCATGGGCGTGGCAACGTGATCTGGCTGATCGGCGGCCCGGTGGCTGGCGGTCAAGTGTTGGGCGAATGGCCGGGGCTGGACACTGGCGCGCTGGTCGATGGCCGCGACCTGGCGGTGACCACCGACTTCCGTGCGGTCCTGCGCCCACTGCTGCGCCAGCATCTTGGCCTCGGCGACGCGGCCCTGGAGCGGGTGTTTCCCGGCTTTAGTGGCGCGCTTGCCGGCCAGCTTCTGCGCAGTACCTGAGAGGCCCAGCGGAAGCTGGCGCGCTCATCGCGGCTGATCAGTTCAGCCCGCCGGCCAGATCACCTGCTGGCCCGTAGCTTCCCAGCCCAGGTACTGCGATGCGTACAGGTCCTCGATGCGGTTGCGCTTGACCTTGAAGGTTGGCGTGATCAGGTCGTTGTCAACGGTCCAGGCCTTGGTCACCACCACCAGACAACTCAGGCGCTCGTGCGGATCGAGGGTCTCGTTGAGGTGTTGCAGGTGCTGGGTCAACGAGAGATCCAGCGCGGCGCGAGACGCGGGATTGCGGGCGCGCTCTGCGGCTTCCGCGTTGAGCATCACGATGCCCAGCGGCTGACCCAGGTTGGCGCCGGTCACCACGCAGGCCTCGATCGCCTCGTGCATCACGAGTTTGTCTTCGATCGGTGCCGGCGCGACGTACTTGCCTTTGCTGGTCTTGAACAAGTCCTTGACCCGGCCCGTGATGGTGAGCAGACCTTTTGCATCCACTTGCCCCTTGTCACCGGTGTGCAGCCAGCCGTCGCTGGTCAAGGCCTCGCGGGTCAGCGCCGGCGCTTTGTAATAACCCAGCATCAGCGCAGGACTGCGCATCTGGATTTCACCGGTCTCGGGGTCAATGCGGGTGTCGACCCCTTCATACCCCGGTCCCACCGTGCCCTCCTGGTTCAGTCCCGGCACGGTCAGGTGCGAGACGGCCAGGTTCTCGGTCAGGCCGTAGCCCTCGTTGATCGGCAAGCCCAGTTTGCGGAACCACGCCAGCAAGGCCGCCGGCATCGGCGCTGCGCCACCGGCGGCGATTCGGCAGCGGTCCAGACCCAGTGCCTTGAGCACTTTGCGGCGCACCCAGCCGCCGACGATCGGTATCGACAACAGCCGGTTCAGCGTTGCCGGCGCCATCTTTTGGTGTACGCCATGCTGGAACTTGACCCACAACCTCGGCACCGAGAAGAAGATGGTGGGCTTGGCGCGCTGTACATCGGCGGTGAACGTGTCGAGTGAATCTGCAAAGTACAGCCGCAGGCCGTTGCGCAGCCAGCCGTGTTCGACCAGTACCCGTTCGACCACATGGGCCAGTGGAAGATACGACAACATGCGGTCATCGGCCGTCATCGGGATGCGTTTGATGCCAGTGTCCAAAGCCCAGGCGAAATTGCCGAAGCTGTGCATCACACCCTTGGGCAGGCCCGTGGTGCCGGAGGTGTAGATCACCGTGGCGAGTTCCTCAGCGGCCCGCACCGGGAACCCTTGCAATGGCCAGGTGCGCTCGCAGATGGCATCCCAGCCTTCGAAGCGCTGCACGACGTCTGGCGGCGACAAGGGATAGCTGATGCAGTGCATCCTTGGCGGCAGGCCGGCTTTCATGTTCTCCCAGCCGTCGAGCTTGCCCAGAAAACAGGCCGCAGCGTCGCTATGGTTCAGGATCTGAGCGATGCTGGCCGGCGCGAGCGTCGGATACAAGGGCACCGACACGCAGTCAGCCATCCAGATGGCCAAGTCGCTCATCAGCCACCAAGCGCAGTTCTTCGACAGGATGGCCACTTTGGACCCCGGCGCGAGACCCGAGGCCTTGAGGTGTGCTGCCATGCGGCGCACCTGATCGCCGACCTGTGCCCAAGTCAGGTCCTGCACTGTGCCGTCCCCCATGGGCTGGGTCAATGCGACGCGAGCGGGCATGGACTTTTCCCAGTGGTACAGGCGTTGCAAGGCCAGCATTTCAGGCGCTAGGGTTCGCACGATGAGGCTCCTCGTCAGGGCACGGCCAGGGACTGGCCGACCATCGTCATCAGCTTAAGCACCTGGGTCGCCCGGTCGATGCTGCCCGTCAAGGCCAGTCAGACGCTGGGCCGCCGCTGGGCTGCCGCTGGGCCGCCGTTCTCGGCTCGATTGCGCTAGGTCAAACCGTCCGGCGAAAGCGGTGATGACCAGTTTGTCGGCCCGGTGTGCGCTGCGGCTTGAACCGCGCTGCTGGTGCGTGAAGAAGAATATGGAATAATATGTGTTAAGCATTTAAATGTATCAATGATGCGGCGCACCGATGCTTAACGCATTTCAGTCGGCGGCGGAAATTTGGTGGAGAATCTGGTGACCGAATCGGTGCAAGAGTCTGTCATTCTTCGCGTGATGCCTGCCGATACCCGAGGCGTGTTGCTGCATCGGTTGGCGCCTGGTTTTCACGCGCTGTGCCATGCCCAGCATGGTTTCGAACTGGGGCTGATCTGCTCTGAGGGTCGTGAACTGTGGTTCGTGCAAGACCGACTCAAGCGTCTGATCATTGGCACCACGGTGCGTACGGTGTTGCAAAAGCGCCGAACTTCGCAAATCGCCAGTTATCCCAAGATCAAAGTGGGATTGGGTGAGGAAATGTCCAACAACGGCGCACCGTATTCTTCGGATGGTCGGCTGATGACTGCTGCGGGGGCATCGGGCGCCCCCGGGTCGTCGGACCCAAGCGCTGGACCCTCAACCCTGGACGCCGCCTTGAAGTCGCGGGCGGACGTGAAAGTGGTGGTCAAGAAGCGCCGCCATTTCACCTTGCCCGTCGACCGTTCGGTCCACCTTGCGACATCATCCGATGCCAGTTGAATCGATGTCAGGGGGGCGCCTGCTGTTCACCGATGGTGAATTGTCGGTCTTCGAGCGCTGGGTGCTGGTGGAAGGCAAGGGCGTGGTGCTCATCAACGCTCGCACCCAGGCCAGGCTGGTTCAGTCGCGCGGCCCGGCGCTGTGGTTCTATGCGGGATGGCTCGCATCGTTGATCGGTCTGGGCTGCGCGACGCTGGGGTCCTCGGGTTTTGGTGGGGTCGGCGCTGGCGTTGCGCTGATGGGGCTCGGGTCTTATGGGGTCCACCGCTACCACGCCCGTTCGCTGCGGTCTTTGGTGATCGATGCCGATGGCCGCACGCTCGAGCTCGCCAGCCGGTCGCCGGCACTTGACAGCGACGCCGATCGACTGAAGGAAGCCCAACTGGCCGTGATGCAAGCCGCCGAGTTGCAGGGTCGCAGCTAGTTCGTACGGCATCTTGGTCGGCGCCATGGCGGTCTGCGGTCACCGACTGCATTCCTGGATCGCATTCGCCGAAGAGTTCCCGCACCTTCAGTTCACCAATACCGCCTCTCGGTGCCAGCAGAGGGTGTCTTGGTGCCGCGTCGCCATCAGCTTGCGCATCAAGGGCAGCGCTAGGTCGAACGCGCGCACCACGCTGGGGTCGAATTGCTGGCCATCGTCGGCATGGATCACAGCCGATGCCGAATCAGCCGACAACGCGGACCGGTTGGGCGCATGCCAGCCGGTCATCTGCTCGAACATGTCGGCCAACGCGACGATCCGGCCGGACAGTGGAATCGCCTCGCCTCTCAGGCCATTTGGTGCGCCGCTGCCGTCCCAATGTTCCAGGCTTGACAGCGCAATCTCGGCCGCCAGCTGCAGCACCGGCGAGCGCGAGTGACTGAGCACTTGATGGCCCGCGCTGGTTCGTCCGTTGAGTTGGCGGCGGCTTTCTGCCGTGAGCGGGGCGCTGCGCGCGAGCACCTCGCTGGGCACCGACCAGCTGCCGATGTCGTGCAAGGGCGCAGCGCGTGCCAGCAGCGCTTGCTCCCGGTCGTTCAGCCCGCAGCAGGCGCCGATCTGCGCGGCGAAGGCGCCGATGCGTTGCATGGACGCTGCCGTGCGGTCAGCTCGGATGGCTGCGAGACGCTCCAGCATCGTGACGACCGCTTCGTCCGGGTCCGCCAGCGGGTCTGGAGGACGCTGCGTCTCGTGCGCCCGCGAGGTCCATTGCAGAGGTTGATGCCGCTCGTTCAGGCGCAATAGGTTCAAGACTTTGAGCTTGACCTCCTCCGCCGAAAATGGCTTGCTGATCACATCGATCGCCCCTGCGCGCAGCGCGACCAAGCGCATACTTTCCACCGCCCAGCCCGAAATCATCGCCACCAGCACCTGCTTTGTGGCTTGGTGCCGATGCAGTTCGCCCAGAAACTCGATCCCATCCAGATCGGGCATGTGGTAGTCGAGCAAGATCAGGTCCGGCGGCGTCGCCAGACACCAATTCAATGCCTGGCGCGAATCGGTGAAGGCATACGAGCCGACGATACCGACCTGCTCAAGCAGGTGCTTGAGCTGGGCGACAACGACCGTGTTGTCATCGACGATGCAGACCGTCATAGGGTACTTTAGCGTGAGAAGTCGTAATAAACAGATTCAATGCTATACGCAATTTGCCTGCAATGGCATGCTCTAGAGGGTGAAGCTGCTGTGGGTTTTGTCACGATTTGTAGCGAGACGGTTGGGTCAAGGTGTCGATTGCGGCCGAAAGATCGTGGCGTCTTCAGGGCTGTCTAGGGCGAAATTGCCTAGTGGAGCGGCGTCTCGCTGAGTGGCCGAGTGGCTGTCGCCAATGCAGTTGACAGGCCTTGAGCAAGGGTATGCCTGGTGATAAAATGATCGAATTACTTTAAAAGATAATCAGTGTTGATTGTGAGATTTCCACTGCTGCCGGACCCGGTTACCGGGTCTCTTTGTGCCGCCAGCGGGGGCTGGCCAGTGGATTGCCACGAGTTCCTGCTGAGCCCGGGTTTGAGTCTCGCGGGCAGCCTGAAGTCCTTGATCGAGCGCGTCGGCGGTGCGCATCAAAAGGATGCGATCCTGGTGGGTGTTGGGTTGGCCGGCACATGGTTGCTCGGGCTTAGCGCGTTTGGCGGTTTAGCCTCAGGCATGAGGTTGTTGGCCTTGTTCCCCTACCTCGGTGTCGATCCCGCCCCTTACGGCGCGCAGCGCTCGACTTCGAACTGGTGTGATCGCTGGCTGCGCATGGCGAGGTTGCCGCTGTTGGGGTCTGTCATGGCCCAGGCGGCGGTCACGCCCAGCCCGCGCGGACTCGAGGGCGTCTACCTGCCGGGCACCCTGTCCTGGGCCCATGCCGGCGCCGTGATGGACAAGTCTGATTTCGTCAGCTTGATCGTTCCTGCCAGTGCGGGTGTCACGGTGGTGCTCAACAACGCCTCGTCTGACTTGGTGGTCGAGCGGACTCAAGTGGTGTTTGCCGCACTCAACGACCAGATCGAGTTGGCCTATGCTGACCCGGGTTCCGGCGAACTGGCTCATCAGGTGGTGGCATGGGCGCAAGGCGGGACATTCGGTGATCTGAGGGTGGCCAGCCATGCTTGAGCCATCGGTGGTTCCGGCGCTCAACCCTGGCTACAAGGTCGTGATCGCCCTGGCATGCTTGGCGCTGCTGGTGATTGCTTTTGGCGTCTGGGCATTGGTGTCGGAGCGCCGTCGCCTCCGCAGCCGCATTTCGTCGCCCCGGGTCGAGCCGGTGGTCGTGGTCGCGCCACCGCCCCCCGCCGACGCTTCGGTCGATGCGCTGGAGCAATCGCTGTCGAGCTTGGAGCGTTTCGCCTCGCTGCAAAGTGACCTGCGCCATCGACTCGCGCTCGCCAACAGTGAGATGGAAGCCGAGCGCGGCAACGTCGGCTCCGCGGTTCAGTTGATGCGTCGGGCGGCGCTGGAGATGCGACTGCCCGACACCGTGTTCGAGATCTACGAGAGCTTGCGTCTGTTGCCGCGTAAATCGGCCGAGGCCCAACAGGCCGACCGAGAGTGGCACCGCCAGGCGCGCATTGAGCCGGGTCGTGTCGTCGTGATCGACGAGGTCACGCGTGAGTGCATCGTCGACTTCACGGCTTCTGGGCGCCAGTTCCGCATCACCGGCCGAAGCTACAAGCTGTCGCGATCGAATTTCGACGAGCTGACCCTGTTCGACGGCCGCGACCAGGCGGTGCTGATGGTCCGCGTCAAGTTGGAGCCCGACCGTTTGCGGGTGATCGAGGCCACC
This sequence comes from Burkholderiales bacterium, assembly GCA_947448955.1. Taxonomy (GTDB): domain Bacteria; phylum Pseudomonadota; class Gammaproteobacteria; order Burkholderiales; family Burkholderiaceae_C; genus Pseudaquabacterium. The sequence continues at coordinate 30,634 of CANFPU010000008.1, read as the reverse complement.
GTGACGAGTTATCGGCCATCGGCCTGGGTGGCGGTATTGGTGGAATCACGCGCACTGATGGACGAACGTCGCGAAAAACTATTGCTCAAGTCACGTTTTCGTGACGTCGAGAAGATGCGAGCCGATTTCGGCATGGATGTCAAATTGCCCGGTTGGGGGCCTGCACAATGATTCTCAAATTGCTGAACCGCTTGCGACCTGGCGCGGCTGCCAAGGCTGCACAGCTCGCGGCTGCTGCCGATGCGTCTGCGGTCTCCGTGGTGCCGGCACCTGCGGCCGGCGAATCGCCGGTGCGTCAACATCAGCGCATCAATGCGCTGCTCGACGATTTCCGCCGGCGTATTCGCCGTCAGGAACCGGCGGCCGCCAAGGCTGCCGCCAAGCCGGCGGCGGTGAACTCGGCATCAGCATCGACAACGGGTCCAACCCGTTCGGTGCCCGCGTTACGCGGCATTGAGCAGTGGCTTGGGGTGGCGTCAAATGTCGTCAGTGCGCTGGTCGTGATCTGGGTCATGGTTGCAGCCTGGGGCATTGTGTCGGCCAGTCGTGCGCTTGAGAGCCATGCCTTCGTCGTGCCCAGGCTGGGACAGTTTCCGGCCCTCGGGCACACCAAGTTGCTGGCCGCGAACCGGCTCAACCCTGACCTGCAGCGCATGCTCACGCCCAATGAAGACCGGCTGATGCGGGCGGTGCAGAATATTGCGACCTTCGAAAATGCCCGTGCCGAGCAGACGTTGCGCGCGACGCGCTCGGTGGTGCAGGCTGTGGTCCAAGGCTCGGCCGCCGAGCGCGCCAAGGTCGAGCCCGGTGATATCGTCAAACAGGTCAATTCCAAGGAGGCAGGTTTTGTCTGGGATGTCTACAAAATCAGCACTGACCGGCCTTTGCGTCTGCTTGAGCTGACCTTGCAGCGCGGTAGTGAAACCTTGACGGCCAGCCTGGGATTGAAGGAGGGTGATCGCTTCGACCTGTCCAACCTCGGCTTGTTGTTCCCGGTGCCTGACACCATCCGTTTCATTGGTTTGACCGATGCCGAGCGCATCACCGAGCAGCTGCGCAGCGGCTATGTCGAACAGATGCCGCCCGAATGGCAGGTGGCTTATGTTGAAGGATTGCTGGGCGTGAGCAACGAGCTGGTTGCCAACCTCTCGACGCTGAATGCGGCGGCCTACAGTGCCAGCAACTACCTGCGCAGCGAAGAGTTGCTGGGTTGGTACCACCAGAGCTTCAACAAGGCTTTGGGCGAATACCGCAATGGTGTCGAGCGTCGGCGCGTGCGTCAGACCCAGGCCTTGTTGCAACTGGGCTGGAGCCTGCTCGCCGGCGGGCTGGTGTTGTTGCTGACCTTGGGGCAGTCTGCTCGGGCACGGTGGGCCTTGTGATGGCAGGCCAGCGCGTGCTGAGAGTGCGCATCGGCCAGACATTGCTGGACTTGCCGGCGGCCTCAGTGGTGCGAATCGGTCGGCTCGCCCGCGCGGGGTGGAGCGGCCAGGATGCTCAGGGTGGCGCGCTACAACTCGTCGCCACGGACCATGGCCCGATGATTGCGCTGTCGGCGCCTTTGTTGCTCAAGACTGACGCGGTGTCTCCGCAGCCAAATTGGGGCGTGGTGCTGACCGATGGGGCTGAGCCCTTGCTCGCGGTGGCGGTGTGTGAGGTGCTGGGCTTGATGAGCGCCGATGCGGCGCCGGCCAGCGGTATCAGCCTGCCAGTCGACCGGCGCTCACCCGTTGAGGCGCATGGATCCACGAGCCAGTCCTCTCAAGATTGCCATTGATGACCTTCAAGCCGCTGAACCTTCGTTCGAACCTGTATGACCTGGGCCTTTGGGCGCTGGCGTTTGTGGTGCTGCTGCTGGCCCTGTTGCTGAGCGAGGTGCGTCATGCGCGCCATCAGGTCGTCGCAGAGCTCAAGTTGCTGAGCCAGACCATGCGCAACCAGCTCGACCGGCCCAGCCTGCTGGACGCTGCCCATTACGCCCGGCTCACCGCGCTGGGGCAGGGCGTCGAACTGCTGGCTCGCCGTCTCGACAGCCAGTGGTTGATCGGCGCTGGCGGGGTCGACAGCAAGTCACTGGACCGAGTGTCGCTGGCGCTGCAGTCTTTGGCTGCTCAGCGCAAGGCCTTTGGCGACCTGGCGCAGTTGATGGAGCAACTGGCGCATGAGAGCATCGCCGGTGACCGTGCGCTGCCGGGGGCGCAGTCCCTGTGCGGTGAAGACGTCAGCGTGGTCGACATGCCTCGTTTGCGCGGGATCCTGGGTGACCGGCTGGTCCGCGCCAATGCCGGCGAGTCAGGCCGTGCGCTGGGACTGGGGCGCGGTGAAAGCGCGCAGCGCCTACAAGAAGCGCTGGCACTGGTCGACCAGTTCATGGGTTTGCGCCGCGACGCGCTGGCTTTGCTCGAAGAGTCTGCTGCACCGGCCACCTCTGGTGCGTCTGACCTGGTCATCAACAGCGTGGCCCTGTTGGCACTCTTGTTGGCGCTGGCCGCAGGCGCGCAACGGATCCTGCGGCCCAGATCGACTATGGCGCAGCCTTTGGTGGTGGCAGAACAGCCTGACCTTGCGGTGGTGTTGACGCCGACCGCGTCCCCTGCGCCTGAGCCGCCAGATCCGTCGCCGGCCGTGCTGCCTGAACCGCCGACCGAAGTGCCACGGCAGCTCGCGGAGGTCTTGCCGCCGCCCATGTCGGGTGTATTGATCGACGAGGAGCGCTGGCACGATTTGCGCGATGCGGTCGACATCGTTTGCGAGGCCAGTGTTTCGCTCGAACGACTGGCGCGTTCGCTGGTGGACGGCACAGGCCAATCCTTGCAACAGGCCGAGGGCGAGTTGATCATCGACTTGCTGCAGTTGGCCGACTTGCTTCAGCGCGCCCGTGAAGGCACCGTCAACCTGGCGCTGTCCCGGCTTGCCGGCGATACCGACACGGCGCAGGTTGAGGCACTGGAGCGGCTGGACGGTTTGCTGGTGAACACGGTGGCTGCGCTGGGCAAGCTCGAGGACTTGCGTGATCAGCGTGAGTCGCTCGCCGAGCCTCGGTCGGTGGTGCCCAGGCGCGATTTGGTGCGCTTGCAGTCTGATTTACAGCATCTGGTCAGCCAACTGGGTGTGCTGCAGGGCGACGTGAATGCAGCCGTTGAGCACAGCGGCTCCACGCCGACTTGAGGATCTCAGGGTGCTGTCCGAACTGTTCCTGATCGACGCCGAGCAGCTCAACAGCGAGTTGCAGCGGTTCATGCAACGCGAGCGCGGTGCCGCATCCGCGGCCAGCGCCGCCGATGCGTTGGCCGACCTGCTGCGCACGCTGGAGTTGGCGTCCTACGCCAGCTGTGCCCGCGCGCTGGCGCGCTGGCTCGATCAGGTCCAAACGCCCGCACAGGTCGGCGAGCGCCGCGAGCTCGCCAATGAACTCACCGATCGGCTCAGCGAGGTGATCCTGACGCTGCGAAGCGACAAGCCCGCCGTGGACGACAAGCTGTTCGCGGCGGCCTGGCTGGGCCGACTGGCCCCGGCCAAGCCGGTCTCATCCACTGCGCCTGCTGTGCCAAGTGCGCCCCCTGCCGTCGAGGATCTGCCGACTGTGCTGCTCTCGGCGGCGTTGCCGGTCAACCCGACCGCTGATGCGCTTGCCGTCTCCGCGCAACAGGCTGCGGCGGCGGATGCCCATCGCGCAGCGTCTGATCATCGGTCGAGTGCTTTGGCCCAAGCCCGTAGCCTGCACGAAGGCCTGGCTCAGACGCCGGCATCGGCGCGTGCCGGCATCGAACGGGTAATCGCTGGCTTGGTGGCCCAGGCGCGGGTGAGCTGCGAACAACTTGGCGGGACAGCGCTGCCCGCTGCGCTGTTGGCTGCACCCGAGGCGTTGGCGACGATGGCGGCGGCTTTGGCGGCGGCGGCTTTGGCGACAGGGCCTTCGCTGCGTGCGACCGCCGCGGCAGGCGTGCTTTCGGTGGAAATCGACCACTGCCAGCCCTCGGACCATGCCTTGGCCGCGGTCGGCCAGATCGTCGGTCAGTGCGGTGGGCGCGTCGATGTACTGCCCGATGGGCTGCGCCTCAGTGTGCCGCGCGATCCGCGGCGGCCCTTGGTCGTTGTGCTGCGCTGCCCGCAAGGCTGGTTCGCCTTGTACAGCTTGCAATTTGAAGGCCTGGTCGTGACGGATGACGCGGCAGCGCACGCCAAGACCGGTCTTGCGCCCATCCACCCCGTCGGACAGGCGTCAGGACATGCTGGGCCGACAAAGGGTCGGATATCCCGCACCGCGTCGACGGCCAGGCGCCAGGCCAGTTTGCGCATCGGTGCCGAGAGCCTGCAGCTTGACTTGAACATCGAGGATGCGGCGCCCGAGCCTGCGGTCGCGGTCTGGCGCTACGAACTGCCGGCCCCAGCCCAGTGGCCGATGCCGGCGCAATGGCAGGCAATGGTCAGCGACAGCAGTGGCCGCTTGATGCCCTTGCTGATGCCGCTTGAATTCAAGCCAATGCCGGTGATCGAGGCGCTGCCGGCACCAGCTCAGGATGTGCCGGCATTGCCGCTTGCCGCACCCAAACGAAAGCCCAGGCGGCGGGCGGCGGCGGCGTCGGTCGATCCCGCCAGCCAGGTCGAGTCGACATGATCGTCTGGCCGCCGCATCACGCCGCTGTCGAGTCTGGCGAGCCACAGCGAGGCCGCAAACGAGCGGGTTGGGTCAGCGCCTTGTGGCTCTGCATGGCTGGGCTGGTCACGCCGGGCGCCGTCGCGCAAACCGAAGTCAAGTCGGCGGTTTGGCGTCAGGTGATTGAACAATATGTTGAGCGGCAAAACCTGAGCGCCGGGCTTCGCACCTCGGTCGAGGTGGCCGCCGATGAGCCCGGGCCGCCGGCTTGCCAGCGATCGCCTCGCATGGCCGACAGCAGCCGTACGCGATGGCTTGGTCCCTTGACCGTCGTTCTCCAATGCGATCAACCTGCTTGGCGCTGGTCGGTGAATGTGCGGGTGCGCGGTATGGGCCAGGTGGTGCAAGCGGGCCGATCGCTGCCCCTCGGGCAGTTGCTGCGCTCCGAAGACTTGCGACTGGTCGACGCCGACGTTGCGACCGAGCCCCTCGGTGTCCTCACCGACTTGGCGCAGGCTTTGGGTCGAGAGACCGTCCGGCCGATCAAGGAAGGCGCCAGCCTGGTGCTAAACGTTTTGCGGCAGGCGACCGTCATCAAGGTAGGCGATCGTGTGACCGTTCGGTTGGTTGGCCAAGCTTTCCAGGTCTCGGCAGAAGGCTCGGCTCAGCAAGCTGGCGGCGTTGGCGATACGATACGGGTCAAAATGCCCGACGGTAAACTGGTCGCGGCGAATGTGGTTCGCGCAGGTCATGTGGACGTGAAACTTTGAACGGCGGTAGATCATGAGCATCAAGCAACTGGCGGGTGGGCCACCCGCGGCACCTCGCACGGATCGTCCGGCAACCCCAGTCAAGGCTGAAGCGGTGCCTGCTGCGCCTGTTGCTGCTGCCCCTGCAGTCAGCGTCAAGGTCTCAGATGTCGCTGCTGGCACCATCGCCGCTGCATTGGCTGAAACTCCGTTTACAGACCGCGAACTGCTCAACACACTCAAACAACGTATTCAGTCCGGCGACTTCAAGATCGACTACGCCAGCTTGGCGCAATCGCTGGTCGACGACGCCGTTCAAGCGATCGGCCCGCGCCGTGGTTCACCGCGCTAAGCACTGCGCATGACCCTGCCTGTGGATGAGATTGCTGATCTGTTGGCATCCTTGGGCGCCGCATTGGCGCGCCAGCGTAGCGTGCTCGAGCAAGGTCAACTTGACCAGCTCGCTTCGCTGAACGCAGAACTTGAAAGTTGCTACGCCCGCATCGCTGATTTCCCTGGCGGTCAGCCAGCCTTGCTGGCGAGGGTGGCCGGCGAGTCCGAATCGCGCCGCTCTTCGTTGCGCACCCTGCTGCTGCAACTCGACACCGACAACCGAGTCAACGGCGAATTGATACGCATCACGATGCACCGCGTGGCTGCGATCCAAGCCTTTCAAGCGGCAGGGTCTGATGCTGGCACTTATGGTCCCGGCAGCCGGCCCAACGTCGGTTCGCGCTTGTCGCGTCACGCCTGATCGGTGACGCCGGCGCCGATACCGGTGTGAATACCGGCGCTCATGCCGGGCGCCAATATCTGGCGCTCATGCCGGGCGCCAATATCTGGCGCCAATGCCGACCATTCAGCGTTTGGCCACCGCAGCCCCGGCGTCTTGCAACCAGCCCCTGAGCCGTAGCATCGCCTGCGAGTGCAGTTGGCTGATGCGCCCAGCGGTCAAGTCCATCACGAACGCAATCTCGCGGTAGCTCAAGTGCTCGGTGTAATGCAGCGCCAGCACTTGCTGCTCTTTGGTCGGCAATTGCGCGAGCAGCGGTTGCAAGCGCTGCATGGTCTCGCGCAGCGCAGCCTGCTCCAGGGGGTCGCTGCGCTCGTCGCTGGGCGGCTCGTTGGTTTCGGGCAGTTCGTCCATCACGGAGATCGACACAGCACTCTCGAGCAAGGCGCGGTAACCGTCCACGCCGAGCCCTAGCGCTTCGGCCACCTCTGCGTCATCGGGCAAGCGTCCCAATTGGTGCTCCAGCGCGGTCACCGCCTCCTGGGCTGCGCGCAGCTTGTCGCGCTGATGTCGTGGCAGCAAGTCGTTGCCGCGCAACCAGTCATAGATCGCGCCGCGGATTCGCAGCCTGGCATAGACACCGAACGGTGCGCCGCTGACCTGCGGCTGCCAGCGCTGGGCCGCGTCGAGCAAACCCAGCATGCCCTCCTGGACCAGGTCGTCGAGTTCGATCGAAGCCGGCAGCCGCGAGCCAATCTGGGACGCAATGCGGCGCACCAGGGGTGCGTTTTCTCGCACCACCTCGTCGAGGCTGCCGGCGGCATAAGCCACCGCGCCACGGGGTCGCAGCATCGTCATCGCTGTCAGACCCTGGCCGTGATACGCCCCGCCAGCATCCGGTACAGCGAGGTCGGCAGCGCAATCCCATCGCTGGCGTCGTCGCCGAAGGCGCTGGCACTGGCAGACCGCACCCAGCCCAACCATTCCAGCGGCTGCTCGAGCAGTTGCTGCGAGGCCAGCGCCAAGCGTTCATAGGCTTGTCGGCCGGCTTGCGCGTCGGGGCCACCCACCAGCAGCACGGGCACCGGGTCGCCACCCACCGAGACTGACAGCTCACGCACATGGGCCAGCGCGCGGGTCAAGGAGGCATCATCGGGCGCTGCCACGACGATGCGCTGGACGTTGTCGCCATAGCAGCTCATCGTGCTGCCAAAGGGCTCGCAGGTTGAGACCACGACGAAATCGAAGTCGAGGTCCGTGCGCTGAAGCATGGTCACCAGCGAAGGCCCACGGGCGCGCTTGCTGTCGACCGCGCCGCGCACCTTCACGCCGGCCGCAAACCACAGATTCTCGGACACCTTGCGCAGCACCCGGTTCAGTGCCACCGTGCCGCTGAAGACCTGGCCCAGGTCGTAGCGTACCGGGAAGGCAAAGCCTTTGAGCGTTTGGCGCTCAAACAGCGGCACCTCGTCGACCAGCAGTGTGAGGTGGCCGCCGCGTCGCAAGGCGTGCGCGGTTCCCAGACCCAGTGTCACCGTCGCATCCGGCGTCAGCGCGCTCGCCACGCAATAAACGACCGGACCGCCATCGCCGAAAATCGCGCGCAGTCCATCGGCCTGGTTTCGACCCAGCGATCGTGCATCGGCAGAGGGCTCTTCGAGTGCGACCGGTGCGGACTCGGCCTGGTTCGAATCAATTTGTTCGCTCATGCGGTCCTGGACTCGGCGGTCCAGCCAGAGATGTCATCGGCGATCATCGCCGGGATATGGGCGGCGTCGGTGCTGCTGTCGTCGCGGCCGCGCGGGTTGACGGTGCGGTGCGCGATGTAGGCCGCGTCGGCCGCGAACAGGTCTTCGGGAACGCGCTGTCCGTTCGACAGGAACAGCAGCGGCAGTTGGTGACGCAGCACACAGTCGACGGACGGCGCCAAGCTCATGCCCTCGTCAATCTTGGTCAGGATCGCCGAATGGATACCCTGGCCGCCGAGCGCATTCTGGTGCGACTCCACCACGTCGTCCAGCGTGCGGGTCGATGTGGTCGCGCTCATCACCAACACCCGGTGCACGGCGCCGTAGCCCTGGCGGATCATCTCCAACTGCTCGACCATCATGGTGTCGCGCTGTCCCACGCCGGCGGTGTCGAGCAGCACGATCTTGCGCGACGACAGGTCCGCCACCTTGCTTTCCAGGTCGTCGCTGTCGCGCAGCGAAACCACCGGCAGGTTCAGGATCCGAGCGAACACCCGCAGTTGCTCCTGGGCGCCGATCCGGTAGGTGTCGGTCGTCAACAACGCCACCTGGCGTCGACCGTATCGCAACACGCAGCGCGCGGCGATCTTGGCCAAGGTGGTGGTCTTGCCCACACCCGTGGGACCGATGAAGGCGTAAACCCCTCCGCTGTCGAACAGCGCAAAGGGGTCCTGGATCTGCAGGTGTGATTGCACCCAACGCTGTGCGCCGTCGAGCAAGCGCTCGAAATCATTGTCCAGTGGCAACTCGGACAGCATCTGCGAGACGATCTGAGACGACAGCCCGGCGTTGAGCAAGCGCCTCGTCAACAGTGCATGGCTGGGGGCGGTCTGTTGCAGCGAAGTCCAGAAATTCTGTGCCAAGTGACCCGACAGCAGGCTCTTGACCTCGGCCATCTGCGAGCTGAGCGTGTGCAGGCCAGGGCCGGTCGGCTGGGGTGCCGTGGCGTTGGCTTGAGGCGCTGAAGGTACCGAGGGCGCAGCTGGCGCAATTTTGGCGGGCTGCAGCTCCTCACGCACCAGCTCCTGCCGGTATTCACGCCCTTCCTGCGCGGGGGCGGCCGCGCTCATGGGCTCAACCTCCTGGGCCGCCAGACGCCGTCGCCCTTCGGCCTGAAGCCGCTCACGCGCTTCCTCGCGCGAGGGTTGTGCCAAGCTGTCTCGCGACTGCGGCCAAGGCTCGACCGCTCGGTGCAGCACCGGTGCGGCTTCGATCACTTCGCGTCGAGCGCGTTCACCCAGCAAGCGCCAAGCCCGCTCGCCGCCCTCGGCGGCTGGCTTGGCTTCTTCGCGGGCGACTCTCGCGGCCAGCGTTGACGGCGACGGCGCTGTCGTGTCAGGTGGTGTCAGCGTCACAAGCTCGGCTGCGGCGATGGCCACGATTTCGACACCGCCGTCGACTTCACTGCTCGACAACACGACCGCGTCGCCTCCCAGCTCGGCCTTGATACGACGCAGGGCATCGGTGGCATTGGCGGCAATAAATCGTTGGGCGCTCATGGTTGGGACGCTAGCTTTCTGGGGGGTCGGTGGGCCGGTGACAACGGGGTTTGAGCGCCGCGGGTCGCGGCTTCGAGTGCGGGTCGGTGCATGGCAGACATCACTGGCGTTGGCAGACGATGCGTTGGAATTCCACCTTGGCAGTGGTCGGTAGCTCCGACATCGCCAGCACCACCGCCTGAGGCCTTACCCGGCGCGCCAGCTTCGACAGCGTCATCCGAGCGCGCTGACCGCACAGCAATACGGGGGCTTGACCCAAGGTTTCGAGTTCGTCGATGGCTGCGGCCGACTCTTCGAGAAAGCGACGTGCCAGGTTCGGCTCAATCGCGCCATCGGGGGCGACCGATTCTGCGCCCACCGCCTGGTCGATCAGGCGTTCGAAATCTGGGTGTACGCCTGCCACCCGGTATTCCGTGGCATCGCCGAACACGTCCTGCACGATCTGGCGCCGCAATGCCTGGCGCAGCGGTGCGACGATGTCGATGGGTTGAGCGTTCTTCGCGAGATGTTCGGCGCTGACTTCGAGGATGGTGCGCAGGTCGCGCACGGTCACGCCCTCCTCGAGCATCAGCTGCATCACCCGCTGCAACTGAGCCGGCTGCACCAGTTTCGGGATGGTTTCCTCCACCAGCTTCGGAAAGCGCGACTTGAAGTGTTCGATCAGTTCGTGTGTTTCCTGCCGGCCCAGCAACTCATGGGCATACTGCGAGATCAGCTGGTCGAGGTGGGTGGTGATCGCCACCGCCGGCTCGACGACGGTATAGCCCGCCGCCATTGCAGCCGAGCGCCGGTCTCGGGTGATCCAGGTTGCTGGCATCCCATAAGTCGGGTCTCGCACCGCGATGCCTTCGATGGGCTGGTGGGCGCCGGGGGGGTCGATCGCCAGCAGCCGGTCGGGCAGCACCTGTCCGCGTGCCACTTCAGCGCCGTACAGCAAGAAGCGGTAGACCTCAGCGGGCAGCTGCAGGTTGTCTCGGATGTGCACCGAGGGGATCAGAAAGCCGACTTCGCCAACAAATTTTTTGCGGATCGCGCGGATGCGCTTGATCAAGTCGCTGTTGTCGCCGGCGTCCACCAGCGAGATCAATCGGTAAGGTAGCTCCAGGCACAGCGGCTCAATCACCGGCACGTCGTTCCAGTCGACTTCGCCGGTGGACGCCGGTTTGAGCTGCGCGGCGGCCTTTGCCTGTGCCGCAGCGGTCTGGCGCTTCATGATCAACCAGCCCAGACCGCCGAACAGCGCGGCAAAGGTCAGGAAAGCCAGATGCGGCATGCCCGGAATCAGTCCGAGTAAGGTCAGGATGCCGGCCACCATGTAAAACGATTGGCCGCCAGCGACCAACTGGGCGCCGAGCTGCGCTGAGAAATCTTGTTCGGTGCTCACGCGCGTGACCACGATGCCGGCGGCGGTCGAGATGATCAGCGCTGGCACCTGGGCCACCAGGCCGTCGCCCACCGCGAGTGTGGCGTAGATCTGCATCGCGTTGCCGAAGTCCAACCCGTGCTGCATCGTGCCGACCGCGACGCCGCCGACCAAGTTGATGATCAGGATCAGGATGCCCACCATCGCGTCGCCGCGGACGAACTTGGACGCACCATCCATCGAACCGTAGAAATCCGCCTCCTGCCCGACCTCGGCCCGGCGCCGGCGCGCCTCGTCTTCGCGTATCGCACCGGTGTTCAAGTCGGCGTCGATCGCCATCTGTTTGCCGGGCATCGCGTCCAACGCGAAGCGCGCAGCGACCTCGGCCACCCGACCAGCGCCTTTTGTGATCACGACGAAATTGATGATGGTCAGGATCAAGAACACCACCACGCCCACCGCGTAACTGCCGCCGATCAAAAACTCGGCAAAAGCTTCGATCACGTTGCCTGCCGCTGCGGTGCCGGTGTGGCCATTGAGCAGCACCACCCGGGTCGATGCCACGTTGAGCGAAAGCCGCAGCAAGGTGGTCAGCAGCAGGATCGACGGGAATGCGACGAAATCCTTGAAGCTGCGCATGTTCATCGCTGAGAGCAACACCAGCATCGACACGCCGATGTTGAACGTGAACAGCCCGTCAAGTGCCAATGCCGGCAGCGGCAGCAGCATCATGCCCAGCACCATCAGCACCAGCAGCGGCGCCGCGGTCGATGCCAGTGGCAGGTTCAGCTTGAGTGCGGCAAAGCGCGGCGTGGCCATGATCAGTCTGTCAGGGCCATGAACCGGGCTGTTGATGGGCAACTCATGACGCGGTGGAGATTCTCAATAGCCGTAAACTGTCTAACTCCCTCAATCCTAACCGCAGGCGCGACCATTACTTCGCTTGTTTTGTGTCATATGGTGTGCGCCGCGTGGTCGCTCCATGCTGAGCGCGTGGCCAAAAGGTTCGCGCAATGGTTTGTTTCGAGCGATGGCGTGGCGGTCATAATTCCCGCAAGCTACGGATAACTTTTATGTTCTGGCGCGTTGCTCACTCGCTTACCTGCCATGCCCGTTGATTTCCGCCCCCCGGGTTTGCCGGCTGATGCCTGGACCCTGTTGATTGAGGACGACCCGCACTTTGGCACCTGGGTCTCCGACTTGTTGACCAAAGAGGGTCGATGCGGTCCAGTGCGGGTGGCGCGAACGCTTCAAGCCGCGCGCGCTACGTTTGCAGCCGGCCCGCCCATGCTGGCGGTGATTGATCTGAACTTGCCTGACGGCTCGGGCGTGGTCGCGATCCGCGAACTCGCTGCGGTCAAACCGGCCGCGACGATCCTGGTGCTCACCGCGATCGACGATCCGCAGATCGCACTGTCGGCGATCCGTGCCGGCGCCCATGGCTATGTGGTCAAGAACACCTCGGCGACCGCTTTCCTTCAGACGATCGGTGACTTGTTGCAGGGGGGCTCGCCGATCACCGCGTCGGTGGCACGGTTGCTGTTGCGTGAGTTGCAGACTTCGGTGGCCGATGCCGTGCTGCCGCGGCTGGAGGCGCTGTCCGAGCGCGAGGCCGAAGTGCTGCGCTTGTTGACGCGTGGCTATCGCAACAAGGAGATCGCGTGCGAGTTCGACCTCAGCCCGCACACCGTCAACGCGCATGTGCGCAGCATTTACCAGAAGCTCAGCGTCAATTCGCGCAGCGCGCTGCGCAAGCTGGTCGGTGATGCCTGAGGCCGCTCACGGCACCGTTGCGGCACCTGGCTCGGCTAGACATACCTTAGGGCTGGGTTTCGATGGGGCGGCGCTGCCAGCACAGCCGCTCAATGGCTGGTCCAGGTTGTGGGTCGGCTTGGCCTGGATGGCCTTGCTGGCCTCGATCCTGTTCATGTTTACCTACCCGGACTGGTCCGATGCCCAGATCACGGCTTCTGACGGCATGGTGTTGCTCGACGCCCAATGGTCGGTCGACACGGAGAAAGACAGCGAACTTTGGGTGACCTTGCCCCACCGCAGACCACCTTTTGATTCCCCGAGCACCAGCCGTTACCGGCTGGCCTTCAATCTGGACCAGCCCCTGCCGGGCGATCAACGTCTGGGTTTGTGCGTGGCGCGCTGGGCGCTATCGGCCGACGTCTGGCTCGACGGCCAGCGGCTGGCGACCTCTTTACAGGGCTTGAGTGCATTGCTGGAGTGGAGTCGCCCGCACTATCTGGCCTTGTCACCGGCCTTGGCCGCCGGGCCCCATGTGCTGGAGTTTCTGGTTCAGCCGGCGCCTCGCGGCGTTGATTCGATGCTTTCGGCGCTCTGGCTGGGCGATGACCGGGTGGTGAGGCCGGGTTGCGAGTCCTTGACGGCCCGGCAGCGCGAGCTGCCAGCGACCTTGAGAGGCGCGCTGTTCGCTGTCGGGCTGCTTGCGCTGATGATTGGTTGGCGCTTGCGCGATCCGGTGTCGCTTTGGTTGGCTGCGCTGGCCGGGGTCTGGGCCCTGCAGCACCTGACGATGCACATCGCCGCTTTCCTGCCCATGAACAAGATGGGTCCGCGGCTGTCGGCCCAGAGTTTCGTGGTCGGCATGATGCTGTTGCGCTTTGGTTTCGTGCTGCCGTTGACCTTGTTTTGCCTGCGCTTTCTAGGCCTGCGCCTGCCTCGGATAGAGCGTTGTATCTGGGCTGTCGCGGCGGCGGCGGCGCTGGCGTTGGTCGTGGTCCCGCCCTCGTTGCACGCGGTCTGGTGGGTCGGCGTTGGCGTCATTTCGGTACTGTTGGTGCTCGGTGTGCTGGTGCCTTTGGCTCGACACGTCTGGCGCCATGGCAGCCTGTCGGGCGACATCCTGCTGCTGTCGATGTCGTTCCTGTTGGTCGGCAACCTGGTCGACATGCTTCGACCGTGGATCTGGTTGGTGGACATACCGGGCGGAATGGCCCAGGTGGCGGTGCCGACGGTCGTCGGCATGTTCGGGTTGTTGCTGGCCGAGCGGTTGTGGCTGTTCTACCGTCGCCAGCAGGACGCCGCTGCTGGCTTGGGCGCCGAGGTGGCGCGCCAGCGCGAGGAACTGCAGCAAAGCTTCGCGCTACTGCGCCAACAACGCGATGCCGAAGTCGAGGCTGACGAGCGATTGCGCATCACCCGCGAACTGCACGACGGCTTGGGATCCCACCTGGTCGCTGCCGCTTCATTGCTCGCGAGCGCGCATCCAGCGCCAGGCGAGCGCGCCTCGCTGGCGGCGCTGGTCGATCAGTCGCTTCAGGAACTGCGCAACGCGCTCGACGCGATCGCCTCTGACACCACCGACGTTGCCGAGTTGCTTGGTGCCTTGCGCGATCGGCTGGAGCCTGTGTTGGCTGCGCGCGGCATCGGATTGGCATGGGATGTCGCGCCGCTGCCGGGCACGCTCGGTTTCGGGGTGGCCCAGCGTCTGGACGTGTTGCGCATCGTGCAAGAGGTGTTTGCCAACATCCTCAAGCATGCAGGACGCTGCCGGGTCCGCTTGCAGGCGCAAGCCACGCCCGCTGGCGTCAGCCTGATCACGATCACCGACGACGGCCGTGGACTGTCCGCAGTGCCGAAGGAGGGCGTGGGACTGCCCAGCATGCGGGAGCGAGCGCAGCGCTTGGGCGCAGGACTGGCGATCGGACCGGGCGAGCATGGTGGCTGCCGGGTCACGCTGTCCCTGCCAGCTTCAGTGCAAGCAGCATCGGCATTGATGCCTAGCGTGGACCAGCGCAGCGCCTCCCGCAACTGGTTGGCGCGGATTGGCAAGTGAAGGGTCGGGCGTCACACCAAGCCGACATCGCCCGCGACTGAACGCCGGGGCGACGGCAGCCGTCAATGTGCGAGGATGCGCGGGCCTTTCCTTGCCACTGCGCCACGAACCCAGCCTCGATGAAGAAAGTCTCCGCCAAGCGCCATCCCGGATCGAACGCGTCCCTCGCGCTGGTGATGATCGCCCGCGACGAAGAGGCGTCGATCGCGCGCTGCCTTCGCAGCGTCAGCGCATTTGTCGACCAGATGATCGTGCTTGACACCGGGTCGACCGATGCCACGGCCAGCATCGCGCGTGAACTCGGTGCCCAGGTCTACCACTGGCCATGGCAAGACGACTTCGCTGCGGCACGCAACGAAGCCTTGTCGCATTCCACAGCCGACTGGAATCTCATTCTCGATGCCGACGAGTGGATCTTGGGCGATGGCAGGCTGCTGCGCCAGGCGATTCGAGGCGCGGCGGCCAACGGTGGCGCTTTCCTCGGGCTGCTGCCAATTCACAGCAGTTTCAATCTGCGCGTAGCGGCATCGGCTTTAGAGCCCGACGCCGGGGCGATGCCGTTCACGCCGCCCGCGACTTCGCAAGACGACACCCATGCGGTGGATTGCTCCTGGTTGCCGCGCTTGTTGCCCCGCAGCGTGCGCTATGCCGGTCGCATCCACGAGCACCCGCAGTCGGCATTGCCGCGCCGTCGGGTGACGCTGGAGATCGGCCACGATGGCTACCTGCGGCACAAGCTCGATCTCAAGAAAGGCCGAAACCGCAAGTTGCTGCTTCAATCGGTCGACGACGAACCCGGCAACGCCTACCTGCATTACCAGCTTGGCAAAGATTACGAGGTTTACGAAGAATATAGGCTCGCCATCCCCTGTTACGAGCAGGCTTTGCACTTGATACCTGATGGCGAGGGCTACCGGCATGACTTGGTGGTGCGGACAATCTTTTGCCTCAAGAAAGCCGGGCTGTTAGAGGTCGGTTACCAATTTGCGCAGGATGAAATGCCGAACTGGCAGCATTCACCTGATTTCTTTTTCGTTTATTCCGACCTGCTGATCGATCTGGCCATGGCCGAACCGCAGCGCGCGGTCACTGATTTCTTGCCACTTGCCAGGCAATGCCTGCTGCGCTGCTTGCGCATCGGCGATCAACCGCAGCTCGAAGGATCGGTTCAGGGCCGCGGCAGCCATATTGCTGCGAAGAATCTGGTTTCCTTGAATCAAATTCTGAATCTGTCCTGAACAACCATGCGCAAAGCCTCGGCCCGCCGACCCTCTCGACAGCCTGTCCGCATCGCACTGGTGATGATCGTCCGCAATGAGGCCGAATCGATCGCGCGCTGCCTGCTCAGCGCCAAGCGTGCCGTCGACGAGATGATCGTGCTCGACACCGGTTCTACCGACGCGACGATAGCGATCGCCCGCGATTTGGGTGCCAAAGTCTTTGAATGGGCTTGGCGAGATGATTTCGCAGCGGCACGCAATGAAGCCTTGTCGCATTCCACGGCCGACTGGAACCTCATTCTTGATGCTGACGAGTGGCTGATCGGCGATGGTCAGTTACTGCGTCAGGCGGCGCAACGCGAACACCTCAATGGTGACGGGTTTTTTGGACTCCTTCAGGTCAAGAGCCAACTCGACGCGCAGCGTGGCGCCGCCAGCGCAGTGCCAGATCCCGCCGCCGATCCACCGTTGTTGACCGTGGATGACAAGGTGCCTGGCAGCGAAGAATATTTTTCCTGGCTGCCCAGGTTTTTCCCGCGAGGTGTTAAATACTTCGGCCGTATTCATGAACAACCCAGATCGGAGTTGCCCTATCAATTTCGCAGGCTGGCGGTCGAGGTAGGCCATGGCGGCTATCTCTGGCGCAAGCTGGCGGAGAAAAAAGGGCGCAACCGCAATTTGTTGCTTGCGGCGCTAAAGGACGACCCGGAAAGCCCGTATCTACACTATCAGCTGGGTAAGGACTACGATATTTATGGTGAATATTCAGAGGCGATTCCTTGTTATGAAAAGGCTTTGCATCTGGTTAATCCGGAGCATATTTTCCGCATTGACATGGTGGTGCGGACCTTGGTTTGCCTCAAGAACGTGGGTCTGCTCGAGTTAGCCTTCAAGTTTGCCGAAGATGAAATGGCATATTGCCAGAAATCGCCCGATTTCTTCTTTGTCTTGGCCCATATCATGATCGGACTGGCGATGAAGCAGCCCCATCGAGCACGAGACGAGTGGTTACCGATGGCGAGGATCAGTCTGCTTTTTGCGATCAAGATCGGCGATGCACCTCATATTGAGGGGTCGGTATCAGGCCGTGGTAGCAGTCTGTCAGCGAGCGACTTGGCCAAACTCGATCTGGCGCTGGCGCGCCTGAAAGAGGCAGGGTGATGTCCGAGCGAACCAGCCGCTTGAGTCGACCATGAGGGCATCTTTGAACGCTCGACTGGGCGGCGCTCGGACGCAACCCCGCATCGCGCTGGTCATGATCGCGCGTGACGAAGCCGCATCGATTGCGCGGTGTCTTGACAGTGTGCGAGGGGTCGTCGATGAGTTGATCGTGCTCGACACGGGTTCGACCGATGCGACGATGGTGATCGCCCGAGACAACGGCGCGCTGGTCTATCAATGGCCTTGGCGGGACGACTTTGCGGCGGCACGAAATGAAGCGCTGTCCTATTCCAAGGCGGATTGGAACCTCGTCCTGGACGCGGATGAATGGCTGTTGGGGGATGGGCAGTTGCTGCGGCAGGCAGTCCAACAAGCGGCGGATGTCGGCCAAAGCTTTGTGGGTGTTTTGCCGATTCACAGTCGAGTCGAAGCAACGCCGCCGATCGACCAAGCTGTGACCGAGGTGCAGACCGTCGTCTCCTGGATTCCCAGGCTGTTACCCCATGGTGTTTTGTATGCCGGTCGGATCCATGAGCAGCCTGTCTCAGACCTGCCGCGTCAAAGATTGGCCGTCGAGGTAGGTCATGACGGCTATCGGTGGCAAAGCATGTTGCAAAAAAAGGGTCGCAATCGGCAACTCTTGATGGAGGCCCTAACAACAGATCCTGATAGTCCTTATTTGTATTATCAGTTGGGCAAGGATTACGACGTTTACGCCGAACCGGCCTTGGCGCTCGACTGCTATGAAAAAGCCTTGCACAGGGTACTGCCAAATCAAGGTTATCGGATCGACTTGGTGGTCAGGACCATTGTTTGTTTAACACGAGTCGGTGCGCTCGAGCTTGGCTACCAGTTTGCCGAAGATGAAATGGAAAATTGTCGGCAATCGCCGGATTTTTTCTATGTGCTGGCTGAACTTTTGTGTGCACTGGCGGCCAAGCAACCCGACCAGGGACTTGGTCATTGGCTGCCTTTGGCGCGGGTCAGTTTGCTGTTTTGTTTGAGTATCGGCGATAGCCCGGATATCATCGGCTCAGTCAGTGGTCGCGGCAACCATTTGGCAGCGCACAGTTTGGCAATGCTCGATCAATGGTTAGCCCAATTGGCGGTGCCGGTATGATTTTCTGTTTTGAGTTTTATTTTACAAACTTCAAGTTGATGTATGAATAATATAACATTGAGTATATGCATACCAACTTTCAACCGCGCCCGCTATTTGGCAGTCTTGTTGAGTACCTTGCTGGACGGCTTGCTGGATTTTCCGTATGCATGTCAGATCGTGATTTCTGATAATGCATCGACGGACAACACTGCAGAGGTGGTCGGTGCCTTTCTAGACAAATTGCCTATAAAATATTTCAAGCAAGCAAATAATTCAGGCGTAGAGCGAAATTATTTTTTTGCGCTCGATCATGCTGACGGCATTTTATTGATGTACTTGGCTGACGATGACCTGCTTGATTTTTCAGCGCTGGCTCAAGCGGTGGAGGTGATGTTGAGCCAACCGGATGCGGTGGTACTTTACGCACCCTGGCGCCTATATGACCGGGTCAACAACAAGCCTCAGGGTAATTTCTATAGCCAGCCGGATGACCTGATGGTGGGTAGGAACGACCATGCGGGACTTGTCAAGCATGTTGTTCAACACGATGTTTGGCCTGAAATATCGATCGCGCGAGCTGAGATGTTCAGGCGCGTCCGACCGTCGATGAACCCGGTCGCTTACTGGGCCTTCACGATTCCTTGTGAGTATCTTGGTTACGGTCATGTGATTTTCTTGAAAGACCCCTTTTATATTTCTATAACCAACTATTTTGCCGACGATGTCAGACAGCAGCAAGGTAATTTAGAAGTGATGGGCTCGTGGGATCGTTATCGCGGCGGCTGGGAGTACATGCTGGCCCGGGCCAGCAGCCGATTGTCAATTGATGAATTGGCGGCACTGCGCACTGGCATTGATCGTTTGGTAGCCGATCGAATGGCGGTGGCATTGCGAATACGTTGGCAGAGCCAGACCGACCCGGTGGAAAGCTATCTGCTGGCCAACCGGTTGCGCGGTTTGGGTTTTGAGTCAATGCTGCCAGCGCCGTTTTTTGACATCAGATCGAAAGCTGCGTTGTGGTTCTTGACCCATGATCATTTACTAATCAACGAGATCGACGGATTTTGCTGTGTGGGTAAATTTGATGCGCAGATAGCAGCCTTGCTGGGTAAATTCACGACCTTGCCGGTGGCGCTGCGAGCAGAGTTTTCAGATGATATCGAGCGTTCGGTTGTACTGCTCAAGGGTGAGCTAGCAGACCATGCAATAGATTTGAATCAAGCCCGCACCAAAGGTAATAAAATAATTGCTGAAAACGACTTGACTCGCAAATTTTATTGAGGTTGAGTAAATCAGGGTTGTCTCGGGTTGGGTCCTCCAGGCAGGCATTTTAATTCACGGGCCGACCAGCGCTGGAATTTCTGGATATTGACATGAAAGCAGTCATCCTCGCCGGTGGATTCGGTAGTCGCATCTCCGAAGAAACCAATCTCAAGCCTAAACCCATGATCGAGATTGGTGGCAAGCCGATCCTTTGGCATATCATGAAAATCTATTCATTGGGTGGCGTCAATGAATTCGTCATCTGTTGCGGCTACAAAGGCTATGTCATCAAGGAGTACTTTGCCAATTACTTTTTGCACATGTCGGATGTCACCTTCGACATGGTCGATAACAAGATGGAGGTTCACCACCGCCATGCAGAGCCCTGGAAGGTAACCCTGGTCGACACCGGTGAGAGCACGATGACCGGGGGGCGGCTCAAGCGCGTCGCCCGTTACCTTCAAGATGAACCGGCGTTTTGCTTCACTTACGGCGATGGCTTGGCCGATGTCGATATCGCCCAGACGATTCGATTCCACCAAGCGCACGGCAAACTTGCCACCATTACCGCTGTTCAGCCGCCTGGGCGTTACGGTGCTTTGCAGTTGGAGAACGACTGGGTCCGCGGTTTCATGGAAAAGCCACGTGGCGACGGGGGTTTGATCAACGGTGGGTTTTTCGTGCTGTCGCCGGATTGTCTGTCCCGGATCGAGGCCGACGCCACCAGCTGGGAGATCGAACCGCTCAGTGGGTTGGCTGCCGATGGTCAACTCGTGGCCTACCGTCATGACGGTTTTTGGCAGCCGATGGACACACTGCGCGAGAAAAATATGCTCGAGGAGTTGTGGCAATCCGGCCGTGCGCCTTGGAAGCGCTGGTGATGGCGCCAGACAGGAGCTTCTGGCAAGGCAAGCGGGTGCTGTTGACGGGCCACACCGGGTTCAAGGGGGCTTGGCTGGCGCTTTGGCTGCATCGTCTGGGCGCACATGTCAGCGCCATCGCGCTGGCGCCGACAACCCAGCCGAACCTCTTCGAGGCCACCCGTGTGGCGCTGTCGTGCGACAGCACGGTCTGCGACATTCGCGACGCGAATGCCGTCACGGTTGCGGTGCGTCGGGCGAATCCTCAGATCGTCCTGCACCTCGCGGCGCAGGCACTGGTTCGTGCCAGCTACCGCGAGCCCTTGGCGACATTTGGCACGAACGTGATGGGCACCGCGAACCTGTTGGATGCCATGCGAGGGTTAGACCCATTGCGGGTCGCGGTGATGGTCACCACCGACAAGGTCTACCTCAACCGAGAATGGTCTTATCCCTACCGCGAGGACGACCCGCTCGGGGGACATGATCCCTACAGTGCCAGCAAGGCCGCTTGCGAAATGGTGGTGGCCAGCTACCGCGCTTCTTTCTTGCAGGCGCAGGGTGTCGCGTTGGCCACTGCCAGAGCCGGCAACGTGATCGGCGGTGGTGACTGGTCCGAGGATCGGTTGATCCCCGACGCGGTGCGAGCCTGGCAAGCCGGCGAGACGCTTCAGATCAGGAGCCCACAGTCGGTCCGGCCGTGGCAGCATGTGTTGGAGCCACTGGCTGCCTACCTGCGCTTGGCCGAACACCTTTGGCATGACCCTGGCAAGGCTGGCGCCTACAACTTCGGCCCCGACACTGCCGCAGCGGCCAGTGTTGGCGATGTGGTGATGCAGGCCCGTCAGGCCTATGGCCGCGGCGACTGGGTCAGTGTTGCCGATCCTCGCGCACCCCATGAAACCCGCTGGTTGGCCTTGGAGATCGCACAAGCCCGCGCAGTTCTCGGTGTCTTGCCCCGTTGGCCGCTGTCCGAATCAGTGCAACGCACCATGCGTTGGTATCGGCGTTTTGGGGAGGGTGTTGATGCGCGCGCTTTGTGCGATGCCGAGATCGATGATTTTGAGCGCAATCCATGAGCCGGCTCGAGATCAGCGACACGACACTGGCAGGACTGAAACAGGTTCGCCGACAACGGCTGGGAGATGCCCGGGGTTTCCTGTCGCGGCTGTTCTGCTCGGACGAGTTGGCGGTGGCTGGCTGGCAGCGGCCGATTGCGCAAGTCAACCACACCTTCACGGCTCAACGGGGGACTGTTCGAGGCTTGCACTTCCAGCACGCCCCGCATGCCGAGACCAAGCTGGTGACTTGCCTGCGTGGTGAAGTGTGGGATGTTGCGGTAGACGTGCGCCAAGGCTCACCGACCTTTCTGCGTTGGCATGCACAGCGTTTGTCGGCGGAAAATGGCTTGGGCCTGTGGATCCCGCCTGGATTTGCCCATGGCTTCCAAACACTGACCGAGGATGTCGAGATGCTTTATTTCCACGATGCCGCCCACGCTGCACAGGCCGAGGGTGGTCTGAACCCCGTCGATGACCGCTTGGCGCTGGACTGGCCTTTGCCGATCGTCGGATTGTCAGCACGCGACCAAGCCCACCCGGCGTTGACCGATGAGTTCAAAGGGATCCAGTCATGAGGTGTCGTCACTGCAGCGCTTCGCTGTCGCTGCCATTTCTCGACCTGGGCAGTGCGCCGCCGTCCAATGCCTATCTCAGCCAGGCGGGCCTGATGGAGCCCGAGATCTGGTTCCCGCTGCGACTGCTGGTCTGCGAGACCTGCTGGCTGGTGCAGACCGAAGACCAAGCCGGACGCGAAGCGTTTTTCAACGATGACTATGCCTATTTCAGCTCTTATTCAAGTTCCTGGTTGGCGCACGCCAAGGCCTATGTGCAGGCCATGTGCAGCCGCTTCGGCCTGGGTCGCCACAGCCTGGTGGCCGAAATCGGAGCCAATGACGGTTACCTGCTGCAATACGTTCAGCAGGCTGACATACCGTGTTTTGGGGTGGAGCCGACCGCCGGCACGGCAGCAGCGGCCCGCGCCAAGGGCATCGACATCCTCGAGCGCTTCTTCGGTCGTGAACTGGCGGTCGAGTTGGTCCGAGAAGGCCGGCAGGTCGACCTCGTGGCTGCAAACAACGTGCTGGCGCATGTGCCTGACATCAATGATTTCGTCGCGGGTTTCGCGCTGCTCCTGAAGCCCCAGGGCGTGGCCACCTTCGAGTTCCCGCACCTGCAGCAGATGTTGGCGCACAAGCAGTTCGATACGGCGTACCACGAGCACTACTCCTATCTGTCGTTGACGACAGTCCAACGCATCTTTTCGGTCAACGGTCTGCGGGTGTTTGATGTCGAGGAGCACCCGACCCATGGCGGCAGTTTGCGTGTGTTTGCCCAGCGCGCCGACAGCGGCAGGCATGCGGTCAGGGCGACGGTTGACGCACTCCTGGGCAGCGAGGCTGCGGCCGGGTTGAGTTCGGGCGAGGCCTACAGCGGTTTCCAGCGCCAAGCGCAAGTTGTCAAGAACGATTTTCTGGCCTGTTTGATCGAGGCGCAGCGCCACGGCAAACGCGTGGCGGCTTATGGCGCCGCTGCCAAGGGCAACACGCTGCTGAACTTTGCCGGCGTGCGCCCGGACCTGCTGCCCTATGTGGTCGACCGCAATCCGGCCAAGCAAGGCAAGTACATGCCAGGCAGCCGCATTCCCATCGTGGCCGAAGACCGCTTGCAACAGCACAAACCGGACCTCGTCGTGATCCTGCCCTGGAACTTGCGCGACGAGGTGATCATGCAACTTGGTTATGTGCGTGATTGGGGTGGCCGATTTGTCACCGCGGTGCCTGAACTGCAAGTTTCAGAATGAAGGTCGCGTTGACCGGGGTGACCGGCTTCATCGGCCGCCATGTGGTGGATGCGCTGGCGCGGCTCGATCTCACACCCACGCTGGTGGTCCGCCCGACGTCCGTCGTGCCATCTCGATTTCGGCACCACCCCCTGGTGCGCATCGACGTGAATGCCCCGCCGCCGAAGGCCTTTGACCTGCTGGGGCGCCCTGACGTCCTCATCCATTTGGCCTGGGGTGGGTTGCCCAACTACCAGTCCTTGCATCATTTTGAACGGGAACTGCCGGCTCAATACAGTTTGTTGAAAAGCCTGCTGCAGGATGGCCTATCCAGGCTGGTTGTGACAGGGACCTGCTTTGAATACGGCGATCAATCCGGACCGTTGCGTGAGGACATGAACACGCGACCGACCAATCCCTATGGCTTGGCCAAGGACATGCTGCGGCAGCAGTTGCAACACCTTCAGCGTGAATTGCCGTTCGCGCTGACTTGGGCTCGGCTTTTCTATTTGTATGGCGATGGCCAAGCACCCACTGCGCTACTCCCGCAGCTGAGGCGAGCGGTCGCGTCTGGCGAAACGCACTTTCCGATGTCAGGCGGCGAGCAACTTCGTGACTACCTTGACGTCCACGAGGCGGCCAGCCACTTGGTCCAGTTGGCATCGAGCCATCGGGGTCATGGAGTGGTCAATCTGTGCTCGGGCCGGCCGGTATCGGTGCGTCAACTGGTGGAAGGCTGGATCAAGGCAAGCAGTTGGTCAATCTGCCCCGACCTCGGCCGATACCCCTACCCACCGCACGAACCGATGGCCTTTTGGGGCGACGCCACCAAGCTGCGCCACTGCTTGCAAAGCCTATGACCACAACCCGAGAAATCTACCGCGTCGAGCAATTGCCGACGTTCCAGAATCGGATGTTCCCCACCCAGGTCGCTGCGCGGCAATGTCAGCGCGGCGACATGGTGTTGGTGCAATCACTGCAGACGGGCCTGATCTTCAACCAGGCCTTTCGACCGGAGTTGATGCAGTACGACCAGGATTACCAGAACGAGCAAGGCCTGAGCGCAAGGTTCCGAGAGCACCTACAGTCGGTGTCTCAGTTGGTCAAGCGCCACTTCGAAGGCCTGAGTCTGATCGAGGTGGGCTGCGGCAAGGGCCAGTTCCTGGAGCAGCTCAGCGCAGAGGGATTTGATGTCACGGGGATCGATCCAACTTACGAGGGATCGAACCCGCGCGTGGTGAAGGATTACTTCACGCCGGCTCTGGGATTGCAAGCGCAGGGCCTGGTGCTGCGTCACGTGCTGGAGCATGTGCAGGATCCGTTGGGTTTCTTGCGGAGCCTGCGCGAGTCGAACGGTGGGATTGGGCGAATCTACATCGAAGTGCCGTGCTTAGACTGGATCGCCAGCCACCATGCTTGGTTCGACATTTTTTATGAGCATGTCAATTATTTCAGGCTCGACGATTTCAAGCGCATGTTCGGCACGGTGTTGGACGCCGGTCACTGCTTTGGCGGTCAGTATCTTTATGTCGTGGCCGATTTGATCAGTCTGCGTCTGCCAGTCTGGCAGCCTGCATTGGCCTTCGACTTACCCAGTGGATTCATGCAGGCCATTGCTGAGGCGCGCAGCCAGCTTGTGGCTGCAGCGCCAGGCACCGCCCGCGCGGTCTGGGGCGGGGCCTCCAAGGGGGTGATCTTTAGCCTGTTCATGGAGCGTGCGGGTGCGGCCATCGACACCGTGATCGACATCAACCCGGCCAAGCAAGGCCGATATCTCGCGGCCACCGGACTCCAGGTGCTGTCGCCTGAAGATGGTTTGGCTCGGCTCAAGCCAGGCGATGATGTGTATGTGATGAACAGTATTTATCTAGACGAAATCCGGGCTGCCACCGGGGATCAATTCAATTATCGATTGGTGGAACATGGACAAATTTGAGACCGAGGTGCAGGCCCGCACGGCCGACAATGCAGCCAACGAGACGCTGCAAACCGCTGCCCAGGGATTCTTGACAGCCTCTATTGGACCCAAGTATTCGTACAATTTTTCTTGGCTTGGCCGCCCGATCATCCAGTACCCGCAGGACATCGTGGCGATGCAGGAGCTGATCTGGCGCCTGCAGCCAGACCTGATCATCGAGACGGGGATCGCGCATGGCGGGTCGTTGATCTTCTCGGCGTCGATGCTTGAACTTAACGCCGCCTGTGGCGGCCCGAAGGACGCCGAGGTGCTCGGCATCGACATCGACATCCGTGCGCACAACCGCGAGGCGATCGAGGCCCACCCGTTGTTCCGCCGCATCACGATGATCGAGGGGTCCAGTGTGAGCGATGTGGTGATCTCGCAGGTCCGTGCAAAAGCGGACGGTAAGCGTAGCGTGATGGTCTGCCTGGACAGCAACCACACCCACGCCCATGTGCTGGCCGAACTAAAGGCCTATGCACCGTTGACCTCAGTGGGCTCCTACTGCGTGGTGTTTGACACGGTGGTTGAAAACCTGCCTGCAGCCAGCAGTGGAGACCGTCCTTGGGGCCCGGGGGACAACCCCATGACGGCTGCCCGCGCCTTTCTGGTCGATCACCCCAATTTTGAGATCGACAGCAGCATCGACCACAAGCTATTGATCAGTGTGGCGCCGAAGGGTTACCTGCGGCGCACGCGCTGAAGCTTGAGCGCGCCGGGCGAACCATGCTCGGTGCGCGGGTGCCTCGGCTGCTCGATGCGAACGCTTGCCCTTGGCCGACTAAACGCTTTGCGCGCAGGCGCCGTTAGATGTGCAAGTGGACGCCAAACCAGCATGGCAACCCACCGAACCTCAACCTCGTAGGAGCATCCCATGCCTTCAGTGATCAATACCAACAACGCGTCACTTGTGGCGCAACGCAACCTCAGCAACTCGCAAGCGAATTTGACGACATCGGTCCAGCGCTTGTCGTCGGGCTTGCGCATCAACAGTGCCAAGGACGACGCCGCCGGCCTGGGCATCACGCAAAAGCTGCAGGCGCAGATCTCCGGTTCCACTGTCAGCGCTCGCAATGCCAACGACGCGATCTCGATGGTTCAGACCGCTGAAGGTGGGATTCAGGAAGTCTCCTCGATGTTGCAGCGCATGCGCGAACTCGCCGTGCAAGGCAACAACGACTCGTTGAGCACGACCCAAATGACGTTCATCGGCACCGAAGTTAACGCGCTGCGCGATGAAATCAACAAGATCTCCTTGCGCACCACCTTCAACGGGAAGACCCTGCTCAACGGTGGCAACGCGACTGCCGGCACGGTGATGTTCCAGACCGGCACCGCCGCCACCGATACGGCGGACATTTCGACGTTGATGGTGGACGTGACGCTGGCCACAGCGACTGCTGCCACTTTCACCGCCGCCAACACCGCCGCGACGACCTCCTCGGACAGCACGGGTGCGGCGAAAACGGTTGGTGATTTGTTGACCACGTTGACCACCGCCATCGACACGGCTGCGGGGACTGGCACGGCCTTTGTGACTGCCATCACGCCATCGTCCGCGAACTACGGATTGCTTGTCACCGCCATTGACGGCGGCATCAATGCCATCTCGACGGTGCGATCGAACATGGGTGCGATGCAAAACCGGCTAGAGCACAACATTGCCAACTTGGCGGCGCAGTCAGAAAATCTGACCGCTTCGCAGAGCCGAATCAGAGACACCGACTACTCCATTGAAACGGCTCAGCTGACCAAGAACCAGGTCATGCAGCAGGCAGCCACCGCCATGCTGGCACAAGCCAACCAGATGCCCAACGTGGTGCTGTCTCTGCTGAAGTAATATGCACGTTCTGATCGGTTTTGCGTCGGTTGAGGCGCTTTGCCGGTCCTGATCGACAGGCGCCGGGTCCTTGTCAAGGCTCTGGCGCCATTTTCATGGAGTGAAGCATCATGAGTGCATTGAATGTCGGGGCTGCCGCAGCGCCTGCGTTGCTGCAGACCGCCGGAACTTTGCCTGAGCGTTCACCTGCCGTGCCGGCTGCTGCGCCAGCGCCTGTCAGCGCTGCACCGCCTCCTCGGCAGTCCCATGTCGAGGAGACCAACGCGGTGTCCCGCGCGGCAGTCGACCAGGCCGCCCGTCACATCGAAGATTTTGTCAAATCGGTGGGGCGCTCGTTGTCTTTCAGCGTCGATGAAAGCACCGGACACCATGTGTTGCGTGTGGTCGACCCCAACAACGGTGAAGTGATACGCCAACTGCCGGCGGACGAAACCCTTCGAATTGCCCGCTCAATCGACTACTTTCAAAACATATTGGTTCATCAGCGCGCCTGAGATTTGAGCTGCTGTTTTTGTTGACGAGGTATTCCCATGGCTGTCGCATCCACACCTTCCCTGGGAACAGGCACGCTCAATGTTGCTTCGATTGTCAGCTCGCTGATGTCGGTCGAGCAGCAACCGCTGACCGCGCTAGACAGCAAAATCGGGAAGGTCACGTCCAATATTTCGATGCTTGGCACTTTCTTGGCCAAGGTCAGTTCGCTGCAGTCGGCAATTTCGGCGTTGACCACGACGTCGGCTGCACCGACGACCACCTCCAGCAATGCCGCACTGGCGACTGTCACGGCCACCCCCACTGCGGTGCGGGGAGATTTGGATGTGCAGGTCAGCAGTTCGGCGCGTGCCCAGCAAACCGTTTGGAGTTCGGCGAACTTCACATCGGCGACAGCGCCGGTCGGTGCGGGTTCTTTGAGCATTGCAAAAACTGACAGCACCACGGGACTGACCGTGAGTCATGATCTGACCACCACTGGCGATACGACGTTGACCCAATTGGCGTCCATGATCAATGCCCAGACGCAGCAAACTGTTTTGAAGAGTTCGACTTTCACCAGTGCGGACAGCCTGGTCGGTGCGGGTGCGCTGGCCATCGGGTCGTATTTGATCGGCACCAATGTGACCACGACCTTGAGTGGATTGGCCAGCACGATCAACGCCAACAGTGGCACTTACCAAGTCAATGCTGTGGTCAAGCAGCAGCCTGACGGCAGTTTTGGACTGCAGTTGACCTCGACGACACCGGGGGCCAGTTTCACCGCGCCGACCACGGTCGGCAGCACCGCGACGACCTCCTCGACCAGCACAGCGCCCCTCTATGGTGTCACGGCATCGGTCGTGAAGACGGGACCCAGTGCCTACAACCTGCTGCTGGCCAGTAATTCCACCGGCGCCGCACAGACTTTCAGTGCCGCGCCGTCGGGGGCGCTGCTCGCGGGTGCGACCAAAACCACGCTGTCGTCCACCGACGCCGCGCTGACCATCAACGGCGTGTCCTACACCAGCGGCACCAACACCTTCAGCAATGTGCTGTCGGGTGTGACGCTGAGTGTCAATCAGGCGGTGGGTTCCACCACCAGCACCAGCATCGATTCGTTTGGGGCGTCGACGGTCACCACCGTGGCCAGCAGCGTGACCACAGGCACTGCGCGCGTCAACGTGGCGTCGCAGAGCAGTGGTACCACCTCCGCGGTTCAAGCCGTCGCCACGGCTTACAACGACATGCTGGCTCAATACAATTCGTTGACACGGCCGGGCGCGGATGCAGCGTCTCGCGGACCGCTCAACGGCGACTCGGCGTTGACCACCTTTATGGACAGGGTCAGGACATTTTTCAACGCCGGGGCTTATGACTATGCTGGGAACCAGGCCAGCTGGTCCCGATCGGGCGTGACGTTCCAGAAGGATGGGACGCTGGCGGTCGATACCGCCGCGCTGAGCACCGCATTGAACGGCACCCTCGGCACGATAGTGTCGAACGGCCTGTACATGGGCGCGACTTCGAAGATCAAGGATCTCGGCAGTTTCATGTCAGGTGCAACACTCAGCTATGGACTGCTGGGCAGCGACAATGCAGGCCGCAAGACAGAGCTTGCCTCGCTCAATACCAAGCGTCAGGCATTGACCACAAAGTTGGCTAACAAGCAAACAAGTTATACCAACCAATACGCCAAACTCGACGCCCAGTTGACCGCGATGCAACAAACTAGCACGGCCTTGGCTTCTGCCTTGGCTTCGCTGAGCAGCTCGACCAGCAACAAGTGAAGCATTTGAGTCTGTCATGTTAGCCCGCGCCCGCAATCGCTACCGAGCAGTCGACAACATCAGTGCTGTTACTGACCGCAGCCCGATCGAGTTGATCCTGCTGGTTTACGACCGTATTGCAGACAAGCTGAACGCTGCTGAAGCGGCCATCGCCAGCCAGCGAGATGACTTGCTCGCTGAAGCGATTACCGAGGCCACCGATTTGATCAGCCTGGGCTTGCTGGCAGCGCTGGACTACGAGCTCGGGGGTGCCATCGCAGACAATCTCGGCGCGATCTACAACTATGCCATGCGTCGCTTGTTGCAGGCCCGGCTGCGCAGAGATGCGGTCATGGTGCGTGAGATCGCCAATCTGCTGGCCGGTCTGCGTGATGCCTGGGTCAACGTCCAGCAAACGCAAGTCTGAAACCTGGCTTGATTGAAGGGTCGGACCACCGTTGCTGTGAGGCAGGAGCCTCGGCTCAAAACCTTACTTTCCAGGCGGCTTGCCGGCGTCAGCCCAGGCATTGACTGGCGCCGCCGGCGCCAGGACTGGTTCCTGGTTCCAGAGGCCTGCCGCTGGCCCGACCTCAACCATGGTCGCCATCGTCGCCACCGCCGTCGAGTTTTGGTCGACGAACGCCGATAGCTGCGCTGCCAAGCTTTGTGACAGGTCCATCGGTGCCGCACTTGCGGTCATCGGGAGCGCTGGCAACCGTCCTAGGACGGCCTGAGGCTGGTTCGACAGCTCGGTGAAGCGCCCCAGCGATTCGCTCAAATCAGACACCAAGTCCCGCAGTGCCACGGGTGCCGGCATGGCGGGCGCTTCAGTGGCCAACCAGACATCCGCCAGCACCTGGGTCGAGCCGTCCGTGCTGTCATAGCGGCCCATCAGACCGATGAAATTGCCGTTGTCGAAGGCGATCGTCTTGTCAGCATCGAGGTGCAGGCCGGTGATGCTCAGCGCGTTTAGGCTCTTCAACTCGCCAGCCTGCGTCACACCGTCGCTGTTGGCGTCGACCCAGACTGCCAGCGTGGCAAAGCTTGGGTCCTGCGCATTGATCACGCTGTCTTGGTTGGTGTCGAGTGTCGCCAAGGCTGCGAAACCATCCGCCGCATGTTGGCCGTCAGGCATCAGCGTGCCGCTGCCGAACAGCTCACTACCATCGTCGATCCTGCCATTGGCATTGCGGTCGAGTACCAGCAGCCCGTCACCGGCAGCCACCCAGCCCGTGGCCGCGACCAGGCCCGTGTTGCCGACGTCGAAATGCACGCCCGCAGCGATGCCCAGGGTTTGCACGCCATGGCCATCGAGATCCAGCATCAGCGGGGTGATTTGACCGTTATTCAAGGCTTGGGTTTGCGCTGTGGTCAGTGCGCGGATCTGAGCCGATGTCAGCGCGCACACCTCGTTGCTTGTCAACGCCTGCAAGCTTGACACGCTGATGGCCTTGACCTGTGCGGTCGACAGCGCGGCCAAATCCTCGGTTTCGAGCGATCGCCATTGCCCGGTGGTGAGCGCGCCGATCTGTGCGACGGTCAGTGCCCTGAACTGGCTGGTGGTCAAGGCGTTGAGCACGCTGGTGTTCAGCGCGGTCAACTGGGCGGTGGTGATGGCAGCGATTTGCGCCGTCTTGAGTGCCGGGACCTGCG
>CANFPU010000007.1 GCA_947448955.1 Burkholderiales bacterium | reverse complement strand
TGTCGTCTGACAGCGACGGCTGGTCTGAGGCGGTGCTCAGGCCGCTGACCGGCTTGGCGGTCAACGCGCTCAGCCGCTCAGGCGATGGCCTGGACCATGCGCTCCGCAGGATGGTCCACCCCGGCCGACCTCTGCAGGCGGCGCTGGACCTGGCCAACAAGGGCCGCCAGCTGTTGCGGGACGCGGCCTCGCTGTTGCTGATGGAAGACGACACGCCGACCCGACTCAAGGGCAAGCCGATCGGCCGCAAGCTTGTGGCCTGGGGCGATCCCTTGCCGCTTGATCGCGTCAAAGCGGTCAGCCACGCGCTGGCTTGTTCGATCAATGACCTGCTGTTGACTTGCGCGTCGGGTGCGCTGGGGGGCTGGCTGCGCGATCAGGGCGATGACCCGCGAGGGGCTGAGATCCGCGCGATGGTGCCGGTCAACCTGCGTCTGCAAGGGCCGACCTACCAACTCGGCAACGAGTTCGGCCTCGCGCCGCTGATGCTGCCCATCGGCATCGCGAACCCGGTTGAACGCTTGTACGCGGTGCGCACGCGCATGGACCAACTCAAGCAAAGTTACCAGCCTGTGCTGGCCTATGGGGTGTTGGGGGTCGCTGGTCTGCTGGTCAAGCCTGGGCAGGACTTGTTGTTGCGTATTTTTTCGAGGAAGGCCACGGCCGTGGTGACCAACTTGCCCGGCCCGCGCGAGTGCGTCAAGCTTTGTGGTGCCACGCTGCGTCAGGCCATGTTCTGGGTGCCGGCATCGGGTGACATCGGCGTGGGCTTGAGCATCCTCAGCTATGGCGGAGGCGTTCAGTTCGCTTTGATCACCGATGCCGCACTGTGCCCGGACCCGCAAGCCATCGTTGACCGCTTCAGCGTCGAGTTTGAGCAGTTGCTCTGGCTGTCGCTGATGCTGCCCTGGGGCGATGTCCTCGCAGCCTGAGAATGTTGCTTACTCAGGCTTTTGGGAGGCACCGTCGGGGAGACCCTTCGGCGGCAGCGGTTCGCCATACTCATCCTGCAAGCCGGCCGACGCCT
Source organism: Burkholderiales bacterium (assembly GCA_947448955.1). GTDB lineage: Bacteria > Pseudomonadota > Gammaproteobacteria > Burkholderiales > Burkholderiaceae_C > Pseudaquabacterium. The sequence goes on along the minus strand of CANFPU010000007.1, from coordinate 62,739 downwards.
GGGTCTGCCCGTACTCATCTTCGGCGTGGCCCGTGCGCGGGTTGCCTCGCAGGTAGCGGTTTTGCTGATTCACTTTGGGCAGAAACCGCGCCAGCTCATTGAGCGCCAACTGGTAGACCTCGCGTTTGAACTCGATCACCAGTTCCAGCGGCACCCAGTAATCGTTCCAACGCCAGGCATCAAACTCGGGGTGGTCCGTGGCGCGCAAGTCCAGATCGCTGTCACGCCCCATCAAGCGCAACAGGAACCATATTTGTTTCTGGCCGCGGTAATGACCACGGGCATCTTTGCGGATGAAGTGCTCGGGTACCTCATAACGCAGCCAGTCCCGGGTGCGCGCCAGGATGCGCACATGCTCCGGGTGCAGGCCGACTTCTTCATGAAGCTCGCGCAACATGGCCTGCTCGGGCGACTCGCCAAATTTGATACCGCCCTGAGGGAATTGCCACGAGTGCGTCCGCAGCCTCTTGCCCCAGAACACCTGGTTCCGCGCGTTGAGCAGGATGATGCCGACGTTGGGCCTGAAGCCTTCCCTGTCGAGCATAATCTAACCCCAATTTCTGTATTAAGTTCATTATTGCACTTGCTTTGCGCGGCGGGCGAACCCTCGCTAACCCGCATTCGCCCGCAGCAGTGGGGCGGCAGCCTGACAAGCCTCGGGCTAGAGGCCCGGCCACCCCACAGCGCCTGCCCGACCCGAGACCCTACCCGCCCCATGAAAGCCTCCCAGTTCTTCATCTCCACCCTGAAGGAAGCGCCCGCCGACGCCGAGGTGGTGAGCCACCAATTGATGATGCGTGCCGGCATGATCAAGCGCCTGGGAGCTGGGATCTACAACTACATGCCGATGGGGTTGCGGGTGATTCGCAAGGTCGAGGCGATCATCCGCGAAGAGATGAACCGCGCCGGCGCGGTCGAATTGTTGATGCCCTTGGTGCAGCCTGCCGAGCTCTGGCAGGAGACCGGGCGATTCGGCAAGATGGGGCCCGAGCTGCTGCGGGTCAAAGATCGCCATGACCGCGACTACATCATCCAGCCCACCAGCGAAGAGGTCGTGACCGACATCGCCCGGCAAGAGCTGCGCAGCTACCGCCAGCTGCCCAAAAATTTTTACCACATCCAGACCAAGTTCCGCGATGAGCGCCGGCCGCGCTTTGGCGTGATGCGCGGACGCGAGTTCACGATGAAGGACGCCTACTCCTTCGACCGCGACCCGGCCGCTGCCGCCAAGAGCTACCAAGGCATGTTCGACGCCTACAAACGCATCTTTGACCGTTTCGGGCTGCAGTACCGGGCGGTGGCGGCCGATACCGGCGCGATCGGGGGTGACTTGTCGCACGAGTTCCAGGTCATTGCCGACACTGGCGAGGACGCCATCGTCTACTGCCCGACCAGCGACTACGCCGCGAACATCGAACTGGCCGAAGGCGTGGTTCCGGCTGCGCCGCGTGCCGCAGCCGCGCAAGCGATGGTCAACACAGCGACACCGGGCAAGAGCACCTGCGCGGCCGTGGCTGAGCTGCTGAATTTGCCGCTGCAGCAGACCGTCAAAAGCCTGGTGCTGGCCACCGACGAGCTTGACGAGGCCGGTGACACGGTCCGCAGTACCGTTTGGTTGCTGCTGCTGCGAGGCGACCATGAGCTCAACGAGGTCAAGGCTGGCAAGTTGGCGGGCTTCACGTCGGGTTGGCGCTTCGCGACGGTCACCGAGATTGACGATCATTTCGGCTGCAAACCGGGCTACCTCGGTCCGATTGGATTGAAGCAGCCGGTCAAGGTGATCGCTGACCGCACGGTCGCGGCGATGAGTGATTTCGTCTGCGGTGCCAATCAGGAAGATTGCCACTTTACTGGCGTCAACTGGGGCCGCGATCTGCCGGAGCCCGACGCGGTAGCGGATCTGCGCAATGTGCAGGTCGGCGATCCATCACCCGATGGCCAGGGCGTGTTGGCGATACAGCGTGGCATTGAGGTCGGCCATGTGTTCTACCTCGGCACCAAGTATTCGGAGTCCATGAATGCCAGTTTTCTCGACGAGACTGGCAAACCCAGGCTGATGGAGATGGGCTGCTACGGCATCGGCGTGACCCGCATTCTGGGCGCGGCGATCGAGCAGAACCATGACACGCGCGGCATTGTCTGGCCGGCCGCGATCGCGCCGTTTGCGGCCGTGATCTGCCCGATCGGCTACGAACGATCTGCCGAGGTCAAGGCCGCCGCCGATGCGCTGCACGATGAGCTGGCGGCAGCCGGCATCGATGTGATGCTTGACGACCGCGGCGAGCGCCCGGGCGCGATGTTCGCTGACTGGGAATTGATCGGGGTACCGCAGCGGCTGGTGATTTCCGACCGTGGTCTGAAAGCCGGTACGGTTGAGTTGCAGGGCCGGCGTGAAGATCAAGCCAGCGTGGTGCCGCTGGTCCAGGCTGTTGCGCTGGTGAAGGGCCGACTCGCGGCATGACCTCAGCATGAACTCGAGGCGCGCGTTGCTGATCGGCGCGGCTGGCGTGTTGCTGCAGCCGTTGTCTGCGCAAGCGGGATCGCAGGCCGAGGAGGCTTTGGCCGATGCGGTGCGCACGGCGCTGTCTGCGGCGATCGCCAGCGAAGCCCCGCCGCAGCTGTCGTTTCCCGATGCCGATGCCAGGCTCGCTTTTCTGCGCTGGCAGGTCGAGATGAGCGAGCGGCTCAAACCTCACAAGACCGAGGCCGTCACGCGGATCGAATTCCTCGAAACCCTTTGGTACGAAGCGACCCGCGCCCGGCTAGAGCCCGCCTTGGTACTGGCGCTGGTGCAGGTCGAGAGCGGTTTCCGCAAGTATGCGATCAGCGCGTCCGGCGCGCGCGGTTACATGCAGGTGATGCCGTTCTGGGTCCGGCAGATTGGCGACGGCGATGCCGCACGCTTGTTCCACTTGCAGACCAATCTGCGCTTCGGCTGCGTGATCTTGCGACATTACCTGGACCTCGAACGCGGTGATCTGGCTTTGGCGCTCGGTCGCTACAACGGCAGCCGGGGCCGCCCCGAGTATCCGAACGCGGTGCTGACGAGTCGCAAGCGCTGGATAGCCTGAGTCGTGCCGGTTGTTGGCTGCCGCAGCTAGCCCAGTCCGCCCCAGGCCTTGGGCTGGGCGTTCTGTGCACCCAGCAGCTGCAACACCCGTTCGACCGTATCGTCCACCAACTCGGCAATGGTGGTGGGCCGGTGGTAGAACGCCGGCAAGGGCGGGAAGATGATGCCGCCCATCTCTGTGACGGCTGTCATGTTGCGCAGGTGGGCCAGGTTGAACGGCGTCTCGCGCACCATCAGCAACAGCGTGCGACGCTCCTTCAGCGTGACGTCGGCAGCACGCGTCACCAAGTTGTCCGACAGGCCGTGTGCCACCGCCGCCAGTGTTTTCATCGAGCAAGGTGCGACCACCATCGCGGCGGCCTGGAAACTGCCGCTCGCCACGCAGGCGCCGATGTCGCCGGGTGCGTAAGCATGATCGGCCAGCGCATCAAGCGCCGCCCGGCCCAGGCCTAGCTCATGGTGAGCATTGATCACGCCAGCAGGCGTGACGATCAAATGGGTTTCCAGTGCCAACTCGCGGGCGCGCTGCAGCAGGCGCACGCCGTACACCGCACCGCTCGCGCCGGTGATTCCGACGACCAGGCGGCGCCTGGCGGGTGGGTTCACTGGTCGAGCAGCTGTTGCAACTCGCCGGACTGGTACATCTCCATCATGATGTCGGAGCCGCCGACAAACTCGCCCGCGACATAGAGCTGCGGGATCGTCGGCCAGTTGGCGTAATCCTTGATGCCTTGGCGGATTTCTTGATCCTCCAGCACGTTGACGGTCTTGATTTCGGTCACGCCGCAGGCTTTGAGCACCTGAATGGCGCGGCCAGAGAAGCCGCACTGCGGGAATTGCGCGGTGCCCTTCATGAACAGCACGACGCGGCCGCCCTTCACAATGCTGTCGATACGTTCTTGCACATCACTCATGATCTTGGTCCAGCGGTTGGGTTGAATACTGGGACTTTATACGGCAAATCGCGCTGCGGAGCAGGGCGGGTCGGTTTTTGCCATTGCGCGGCGGACCCTGTGTCAGAAAGCGACGTTCATGCCCAGCCGAACCATGGGCTGCAGTCGGATCGCGCCGTCCACCGCGGAGCCGCCGGCGTTGATCAGCCGATCCAGCCGCCATGAAGCCAAGCCGGGTGCTGCCAAGCCGAGATCGGCGCTGAAGCCCCATTCGCCGCGGATGTTGCCGCTGCTGTAGCCGATGCCGGCGTAAGGCAGTGCGGCAGCGTTGTCAGCACTGCTGCCGATGGTCAAGCCAGTGCGCAGGCTGATCAGCAGGCCACCGGTCAGGCGAAGGCCGCCAGTGTCGCCTAGCCGCAAGCCGCTGAACTGGTAGTCGCCGAACAGGCGCAAGGTCTGGGCACCGAAGCTCGGCATCGTGATGCCGGTCTGAGGCATCGCGCTGCCGTCACGCTCGAAGCGTGCTTGCCAGAATGCGCCGCCCAATGCGTTGGCTGGTGCCGTCAAGCCGCGGTCTTGTGCGGTCACGGTCGAGGTGGCGGCCATCAAGGCCAAGCACAGGTAGATCTTGCGCATCACATCACCCCTTGAATTTTGCGGTAAGCCCCATCCGGACCCCCTGTTGGGATCCTACGCCGCTGGGTCCGCAGGGTGGAGTGGGAAGGTCAGGTGAAACGCTGTTTTTTTGGCGCAAGCCGTCGCTCAATCGGCGCTGCCCTGCCGCCCGCCGGTGCAACGCGGCCGGCCTTCGATGTCGAGCCGGGTGGCGATTTGCGCCAAGCCTGCGTTCTGCAGCAATCGCGTCACCGCTTCGGCTTGGTCCCAGCCGTGCTCCAGCAGCAACCAGCCATCTTTCGCCAGCCGTGCGACAGCGCCGACGATGATCTCGCGCAGCGCGTCCAGTCCGTCGCCACCCGGCGTCAGTGCCAGCAGCGGTTCGTTGTGCAGCGCCGGCAGGTGAGGGTCGCCGGCGGCGATGTAGGGCGGATTGGACAGCACCAGGTCAAAGTCCTGGTGCGCCGGTAATGCGCGCCACCAATTGCCGCGGTGCCAATTCAGCGTCAACCCGAGTCGCTCGGCATTGTTCTGGGCCACAGCCAGCGCGGCATCACTGAGGTCGGTGGCGGTGACCCGCGCGCTGGGGTGGCGGTGGGCCACCGCCAACGCGATGGCGCCGCTGCCGGTGCCGAGGTCCAGCACGCGCGGCTCGCTTTGGCCGCGCTGCAGCAGCAGTTCGAGTGCCCAGTCGACCAGGATTTCGGTGTCCGGGCGCGGTATCAGCACATCGGGCGTCACGCCGAACACCAGGCCGTGGAATTCCCATTCGCCCATCAGGTAGGCCAGTGGCTCACCGTCGGCACGGCGCTGGCAGAGTTCGGCATAGCCATGCGCTTGGTTGGCGTCGAGCTTCGCGTCCTCGTGGGCGATCAGCCAACTGCGCGGTCGACGCAAAACGTGACCCAGCAGCCACTGGGCATCGAGGCGGTCCAATCCCCGCGCTCTGGCTTGTGCCATCGCTTGGCCCAGATTGAGCTCGATGGGGCATGCTGCGGCTGGCGCGGCGGTCATGCCGCGCCTTCAAGTGCCGCGAGTTGGTCCTGTGCCTGGGCCGCTTGCAGCGCGCTGAGCACATCGCCCAGGTCGCCTTCCATGATCGCGCCCAGCTTGTAGAGCGTCAGGTTGATGCGGTGGTCGGTGAGCCGGCCTTGCGGGAAGTTGTAGGTCCGAATTCGGTCTGACCGGTCGCCGGTGCCGACCAGGCTTTTGCGGGTGGCGGCCTCGGTGGCGTCACGCTGGGCACGCTCCTTGTCGCGCAGTCTGGCTTGCAGCACGGCCATTGCTTTGGCCTTGTTTCGGTGCTGTGAGCGATCGTCCTGGCATTCGGCCACCAGACCGGTGGGCAAGTGGGTGATGCGTATCGCGGAATCGGTCTTGTTGATGTGCTGGCCACCAGCGCCGCTGGCGCGGAAAGTGTCAATGCGCAGATCGGCCGGGTTGAGTGTGATCTCGGTGGCGGCATCGGGCTCGGGCATCACGGCGACGGTGCAGGCACTGGTGTGGATGCGACCTTGCGACTCGGTGGCGGGCACGCGCTGCACCCGGTGTCCGCCGGATTCGAACTTCAGCGCGCCGTAGACCTCCCGCCCTTCGATTCTCAGCACCAACTCTTTGTAGCCACCCAAGTCGGAGGTCGACTCGCTCATCACCTCGGTCCGCCAGCCGCAGCGTTCGAAATAGCGCAGGTACATGCGTACCAGATCGGCGGCGAACAGCGCCGATTCGTCGCCACCGGCGCCGGCGCGGATTTCCATGAACGCGTTTCGCTCGTCGTCGGGATCGTGCGGCAGCAACGCAGTCTGCAGTGCGGTCAATTCGTCTGACAGGTCTTGTTGCGCGGCGACGATCTCTTCGCGCGCCATCTCGGCGATTTCGGCATCGTCGCCCGACTCGGCCAGCAGGTCGCGCGCAGCGGCCAGATCGGCTTCGCGCCGCTCGTAGTGCCGCAGGCGCTGCACCAGCGCGGCAGCCTCGGACTGTTCGCGTGCGACCGCTCGGTAGCGCGCGATGTCCTGACCCAGCTTGGGGTCACTCAGGTGCTCGTCCAGCTCGGCCAAGCGCATCGCCAAGCGTTGTAATTGAAGTCGGAGGGAGTCTCTCATGGGCGCGAGTGCGGCGCGCCCGACCCGAGAGTCGATGGCGCGCCGGCAGGGCAGCTAGCTGGCGTCGCCTGCTGGGTTGCGCGGTGCCTGGCGCAGGAACAGTCGCGAAACTGTCTGCGCCATCTGCACCCGGGACTCGCCGTCGCTGGCATGCAACTCGGCCAAGGTCCCATGCAGCAGTTTTTGCGTCAGGCCGCGCGACAGGGTCTCGAGCACGCTGTCGATGTCGGCCCCTTTGGCCAGCAGTTTGCGGGCGCGGGCGATTTCGGTGGCGCGCCAGTCGTTGGCCTGGGCCTGCAGCGCCTGGATCAGCGGCACGGTGGCCCGCTGGTCCAGCCAATGGGCAAAGCTCTGCACCCCGGCGTCGATGATGGCTTCGGCTTGGGCCACGGCAGCCTGACGTTTTTCGCCCGCCGACTGCACCACGGCAGCGAGATCGTCGACGGTGTAGAGGTAGATGTCCGACAAGCTGCCGACTTCGGGCTCGATGTCGCGCGGCACTGCCAGGTCGACCATGAACATTGGCCGATGGCGGCGCGCTTTGAGCGCGCTCTTGACGGCGCCCAAGCCGATGATCGGCAGGCTGCTCGCCGTGCAGGAGACGATGGCGTCGAATTCGTGCAGGCGCTGCGGCAGGTCGGCCAAGCGCAAGGCCTGTCCGCCAAAACGACCGGCCAGTTTCTCGCCTCGTTCGAGGGTGCGGTTGGCAATCGTGATGCCTCGAGGCGCCCGGGCGGCAAAGTGCGTCGCCACCAGTTCGATCATTTCGCCAGCGCCGACAAACAGCACCTGGATGTCGCGCAGATCTTCGAACAGCTGCGCGGCGAGCCTTACCGACGCGGCCGCCATGCTGATCGAGTGCGCGCCGATTTCGGTCGAGGTGCGCACATCCTTGGCGACCGAGAACGATCGCTGGAACAGCTGATGCAAGGTGGTGCCCAAGGTGCCGGCGGAGTCCGCTTCGCGCACCGCCTGCTTCATCTGGCCGAGGATCTGGGGCTCGCCCAGCACCATCGAGTCAAGCCCGGCGGCGACTCGGAAGGCATGGCGTGCGGCATGTTGGTGCTCGAGCACATAGGTGTGTTGCCGCAGCTGTTCGCTGCTGACACCCCCTTGCGTCGCAAGCCAGTCGATCGCCGGGCTGATCAATGCGTTGACCTGAGCCGGTTCGGCCGCAACGTAGAGCTCGGTGCGGTTGCAGGTCGACAGCAGTGCCGCCTCAGGCAATGCGCGCATCAGGCGCTCGCGAAAACCCCGCAAGGCCGGTGACAGTTGTTCGGTGGCAAACGCAAAACGACCGCGCAGATCAACCGGCGCGGTCATATGGTTCAAACCCAACGTGAACACACTCATGGCCGAATTATAGAATTCGCCCTCTTGCAGCAGTCGCTGTGTGGCCCCCGTCGCCGGCTTGGCTTGACCTGGGTCAAATCTGCTGCGTGCATCGGCAGCCACTACCCACCATGGATTCTGTCGACGCGTTCTGGCATCTGGCCAATTTCTTCGCCCCAGCGTTCGGCATGGGCTTGAGTGCGCCGACGCTGGCCAAGCTCTTGTGGCGGCGCGAGTTGCGAGCAGCGCGATGGCTCGGATTGGTGATCTGGACGGCCGGCAGCTGCGCTGTGGTGCTGGTGGCGGGTCTGGTCTGGCTGGGCCGAGATGGCCGGATGGGCACTTACGGCGTGATGGTGCTGGCCGCAGCGCTGACGCTGTGGTGGCGCGGGTGGCGACGCTGAGTTTCAGGCCTTTGAGGCGTGCAGTGACTCTGCGATCTGGCGGTTCATGCCGTCGATCATCTGTTGCCGGCGCCTGTACATCGCGCGCTTTTGTGGCGCAATGTCTTGCGGAGAACGTGGTGGCAGCATCAGCGGCAGCGACCAATGGCCGTCTGAGGCCTCGCAACCGCCTTGCTCTTGCCAGAATCCGACATAGTCAAAGCGCAGCCGCTTGGCGCGCAAATTCCAACGGCCCTTGATGTGGTGCTGCGGCGCGATGCCGGCCATCGCACCGATCTGCCAGGCTCTGCAGACCGCCCGCAAGGCCGCCATCATCAAGGCCTGAGGTCGCAAACCCTGCGACTGTTTGGTCAATCGGCGGACCACGCACAAGCCGCTTTCCTCGCCGGCCGCAGGCCCTTGCAGCGTGGCCACCAGCATGGCCTCGGGTGATCGTAACGAGAAGCTCAGCAGGTACAGCCTGCGCCCTGTGTCGTCTCGCAGCGACAGTGCCCACAGCCCCTCGTGGACACTGACATCGTTGAGCCCCAAGCACAGATGCACGCCCTCATGGAGTGTCCAGAGCCGAACCCATTCGCCGCTGCTGATGCGGGCTGCAAGTGCTGAGCCGAAGCAGCGTTCGGCCATGACCAAGTCTTGGGCCAGCGCCGACATGCGCTGGGCACTGCTAAAGCGTCGGTCGACGTAATGGCTGATCGCGCAGTGGAAGTGGCTCGGATGCCGACCAAAATGCTGGGCCCATGTGGGGTGTTTCGCCAGCACGTCGAGCAGCGATGCCTGATGCGCTCGGCTGCGTTGCATGCGCCACCAGGTCTTCACCCAGGCGGTTGCGCCGCGGACCCCGCGTGAGGCCAGCATGCCCTCGACTGAGGGCCAGCAAGGCTTATCGGCGCGATCTGGCAGGTTGCCGTGCTACGTCGATAGGCCACCAGGGCTGAAGGTGTGCCGCAATGACGGCAGAGGAAATGCGCTTGGCACGGCCGTGATCTGCAAAACCCCTATTGTGTAGCATTGTTAAGTTGTTGGTACTTAAATATTTACAGTCCGGCGACAGCCTAGATCTGGTGACAGTGGTCTTGGAGGAGGCCTTGATCGGTTGTTGCGGCTGAATCTCAGTTCGCGACGGCATGCTCGCGGGTGATCACCTCACCGCGCATCGAATGCGGCAGCGCCTGGGTGATCTTGAGGTCCAGCATCTGGCCCACCAAGCGGTCCGAGGCCGGCCCGCCGTCAAAGTTGACGATGCGGTTGCACTCAGTGCGGCCCATCAACTCGGCAGCGCTCTTGCGGCTGGGACCCTCGACCAAGATGGTTTGTGTCTGACCCACCCGGCTCGCGCTGATGCGCCGCACGTTGACTTCGAGCAGTGCCTGAAGTTGCTGTAGCCGCTTGAGTTTGAGTTCCTGTGGCGTGTCGTCTTGCAGGTTGGCCGCGGGTGTGCCGGGGCGCGGGCTGAACACGAAACTGAAGCTGGCGTCGAAGCCGAAGTCTTCGATCAGCTTGAGCGTTTTTTGATGGTCTTCTTCGGTTTCCCCTGGGAAACCGACGATGAAATCCGACGACAGGCTGAGCTGCGGCCGGACCGCGCGAAGCTTGCGGATCGTGCTTTTGTATTCGATCGCCGTATAGCCTCGCTTCATCGCCATCAGGATTCGGTCCGAGCCGTGCTGCACCGGCAAATGCAGGTGGCTGACCAGCTTCGGCAGTTCGTCATAGGCGTCGATCAGCCGCTGGGTGAACTCGTTGGGGTGGCTGGTGGTGTAGCGGATTCGCTCGATACCGGGGATCTCGTGGACATACTCGAGCAGCAGCGCGAAGTCGGCGATCTCGGCAGTCTGTCCCATCTTGCCGCGATAGGCGTTGACGTTCTGTCCCAGCAGCGTGACCTCCTTGACGCCCTGGTCGGCCAAGCCGGCGATCTCCACCAGCACGTCCTCAAAAGGTCGACTCACTTCCTCGCCTCTGGTGTAGGGCACGACGCAGTACGAGCAGTACTTGGAGCAGCCCTCCATGATCGACACAAAGGCCGATGCGCCCTCGACCTTGGCTGGCGGCAGGTGGTCGAACTTTTCGATCTCAGGGAAGCTGATGTCGACTTGCGCTCGGCCCATCGATTGGCGGCGCTCAAGCAACTGCGGCAATCGGTGCAAGGTCTGCGGTCCGAACACCACATCGACATAGGGTGCGCGGTCGAGGATGGCCGCGCCCTCCTGACTCGCAACACAGCCACCGACACCGATCAAAACGCCCTTGGCTTTCAGGTGCTTGACCCGACCCAGGTCCGAGAAGACTTTCTCCTGTGCCTTTTCGCGTACCGAGCAGGTGTTGAACAGGATCAGGTCGGCTTGCTCGGGATCGGCCGTGGGTTCATAGCCTTCGGCCGCGCGCATCACGTCGGCCATCTTGCCAGCGTCGTATTCGTTCATCTGGCAGCCGAAGCTGCGGATGTAGACTTTCTTGCTCATCGGATTGGTCTCGGTGGCGTCACTCGGTGGCGTCAGCACTGGGCCCAGACTTGACTGGCCGGGTCGAAACCCAGCTCCAAGTTCAGCGTGGACAGCAGGCGCATCAGCGCCGTCGAGACACAGCGGAACATGGTGTGGATCCAGGGGCTGCGGGCTGCGCCGGAACCCGGCGCGGGGCCGAAGTGTAGTGGTTTTCAGCCCTTACGCAGCTGATACACGGGCCATCCCTGTGCCTGCGCCTGGGCCAGCAGGCGATCGTCTGGGTTCACCGCAACCGGCTGGTCTACCGCTTGGAGCAAGGGCAAGTCATTGATCGAGTCGCTGTACAGCCTGGACTCGCAGTCCGACAGCTCGATCTGTCGCGCCGCCAGCCAATCCTGCAGGCGTACCACCTTGCCCTCTCGCATGTTGAGGGTGCCGGTGGTGCGGCCAGTGAAGCGTCCGTCGGCGTCGGTCTCGCATTCGGTGGCGATCAGGTGTGGCAAGCCCAGGTGCGCTGCGGTCAGCGTGGTCAGAAAGCGGTTGGTCGCGGTGGTCAGCACGATCAGGTCGCCGGCGATGCGGTGGCGCCGCACCAGCGCGTGGGCCGCGGGCGAAATGCGCGGTGCCACCACCGTGTCCAGGAACTGGTGTCGCAGCGGACCCCAATCCGCCGCGCTGTGGCCCGCCAGGGTGGCGACATAGAAGTTGCAAAACGCATGGGGGCTGACCAGGCCGGCGCGGTATTGGCGCGCCATTTCGGCATTGCGGCGCTCAAATTTCGCGCGATCCAGTCGGCCCTGGTCGATCAGGAAATCGCACCACAGCACATCGCTGTCGCCCTCGAGCAGTGTGTGGTCGAGGTCGAACAGTGTGAGCTTGAGCTTGTCCGGCATCGCGGGCTGGTTCAGCGCTGGCGCCAATTTCAGGGCTGGCGCAGATGCCAGGCCTTGGGTCGGGTGAAGGTCTGGATGCCGGCGGTCGACAAGGTCAATCCGATGCCCGAGTCGCCCTGGCCGGACCAGGGCAGGCGTGGGCTGACCCGGTCGCAGCAGTTCCAGTAAACGCTGCCGGCGTTGACCTGGTCGAGTAGCTCGCGCGACCTGGCCTCGTCGCGGCTGTAGATGCCCGCGGTCAGGCCATAGCGGCTGTCGTTCATCAGCGCGACCGCCTCATCGTCGCTGCCGACCTTCTGGATGCCGATGATTGGGCCGAAGCTCTCTTCGCGCATCAGCGCCATTCGGTGGTCGACTTCCGTCAGCACCGTGGGCTCGAACCAGTTGCCCGGCCCCGGCAGGCGGTGGCCACCGCAGCGCAGCGTGGCACCCAGCGCCAGCGCCTCGTCGACCTGGGCCTGCAGCAGGTCGAGTTGCGGCGCGCGGGTCAATGCGCCAACGGAGGTCGCAGGGTCCATCGGGTCGCCCATGCGCAGGGCCTCCACGGCAGCCAGGAAGTGGCTGACGAAAGCGTCATAGACGGCGGCGTGCACATAGATGCGCTCGACCGAGCAACAGCTTTGGCCGGTGTTGTACATCGCGCCGTCGGCCAGGCTTTCGGCGGCCGCCCGGGGATCGGCGTCGGCCCGTACATAGCTCGGGTCCTTGCCGCCGAGCTCGAGCTGGAGCTTGATCATCCGCGGCGCGACCTGCGCGGCAATCCGGGCGCCGGTGCCATGGCTGCCGGTGAAGAACACGCCGTCGATGCGCTGCTGTGTCAACGCGGTGCCGACCGCGCCGGCGCCGACCAGGCATTGCAGCACGTTGGCCGGCACACCACTCGCGTGCAGCAGCCGGGTGATGTGCAGGCCGCTCAGCGTGGCGTATTCCGAAGGCTTGTACAGCACCGTGTTGCCCGTCAGCAGCGCTGGCAGGATCACGTTGCAGCCAACGAAATAGGGGTAGTTCCAGGCCGAGATGTTGGCCACCACGCCCAGCGGGATGTGGCCGATTTGCTCGTGCATGCCGGCGTCATCGAACACATGCTGGTCTCGGACCGCGGCCTCGGCCTGTTCGAGGAAGAAGTCGATTCTCGGCAACAGGCCGTTGAGCTCATTGCGCGATTGCGCGATCGGCTTGCCAACCTCCTGGGTCAGCGTGGTCGCCAAGTTCTCTAGCTCTGCGCTCAGCATCGCCCTAAAGCGCTGGACCATCGCCAGCTTGTCGGCCATCGGCACAAGCTGCCAGGCCCGCTGGGCCGCACGCGCAGCGGCGGTCTTGGCCGCCACGCTGGCATCGTCATCGCAGCGCAGCTCGGCGATCATCGCGCCGGTGGCGGGGTTGTGGATCTGCAGCTGGGTCATGGTGTGATCGTGTCGGCTGGCGCGGCGGCGTCGCGCGCAAGCTGCGCAGCGGCGAGGAAATCGCGCAGCATCGGCGTGTCGTCGAAAGTGCCCAGCGTTTGGGGGTCGTGGAATTCGGGGTGCCACTGCACGGCCGCGATGTAGCTTGGTCCCGCGCCGCGGATGGCCTCGATCATGCCGTCCTCTGGACAGCGCGCCTCGACGATGAAGCCGGGTGCCAGATCTTTGATCCCCTGGTGATGGATGCTGTTGGTGACGACTCGGCTCACCCCTGGGTAAAGCGCTGCCAGCCGGGTGCCTGGCAGCAGATCGACTTCGTGGAGATGGTGTTCGTAGACCGACACATCGCGGTGCGAGGCCGAGGTCGGGCGCTGCGTCGCGATGTCTTGCAGCAGTGTGCCGCCGTACATCACGTTGATCAACTGAAAACCCCGGCAGACACCGAACACCGGTTTGCCGGCCTTGACGAAAGCCTCGATCAGCTCGAGTTCGTAGCGGTCGCGGATCCGATCGCCGTGCCAGTCGACGTGTTGCGGTGTCTCGCCATAGTTTTCCGGTGCGACATCGTTGCCCCCTTGCAGCACCAGTCCGTCGAGTGCGGCGGCGTAATCGTCAAGCCGGATGTCCGAGCGTTTGACGACGCTCTCGGCGTCCACCGCCGGCACCATCACCGCCATCGCGCCGCCTGACATCACCCAATGCGCGACCGATTGCTCCAGGTAGTGCAGCGTCTTGGTCCACACGCCGCTGACCTGGATGCCGGGCGTGCCGGGGTGGTAGATCCGCGCCGAAACGCCGATCAGCAGCGGCCTTGCGTTGGCGGTTTTGTCGGGCGTGTTCACATGGCCTCCAGGAACAAGCGTTGGTAGTCGGCCGCGGTCGCGGGTCGCGGGTTGGTCTGGCCGGTGAAGTCCGTCGCGGCCAGCGGCACCAGGCGTGGCAGCATCGCCGTCGTCACGCCGCGTGCGGCCAGGCCGCCATGAATGCCGATCTGCTGCTTGAGCTGTTTGAGCCAGGCCAGCAGCGCGAAGCCGCCGCCGCTCAAGCCGGCGGCATGGGCGAGCTCGTCGAACTTGGCGGGTACCGTCTCGAAGTTCCAGGCCAGCACGGGCTCGATCATCAGCGCGTTGGCCAGGCCGTGGTGCATGTCGCAGACGGCGCCCAGCGCATGAGCGCAGGCGTGGACCGAGCCCAGGTCTTTCTGGAACGCGATCGCCCCCATCATCGAGCTCATCATCATGTCGGTTCGGGCTTGTAGATTGCCAGGCTCATTGACCGCGGCTACCAGCGCGCGCGCGCCGATGCGCAGGCCTTCGAGCGCGATGCCATCGCACAGCGGGTGGTAGGCCGGCGAGAGATAGCTCTCGATGTTGTGCGTCAAGGCGTCCATGCCGGTGGCCGCGGTCACGGCGGCGGGCAGCGCCAGCGTCAGTTCTGGGTCAGCGAACACCGCCCCGGCCAGCAGTTTGGCGCTGAACACGGTGCGCTTGTGGTGCGTGTCGTTTTCGCTGACCACCGACGAACGGCCGACCTCCGACCCGGTCCCCGAGGTCGTTGGCAGCGCGACCAGGTAAGGCAGTGGGTTGACGATGGGCCGCACGGCAGGGTGGTCCCAGACGTACTCGAGCACGTCGCCGTCGTGCACCGCCATCAGCGCAACCACTTTCGACACGTCGAGCGCCGCGCCGCCACCGAAGCCGATCACGCAGTCTGCCTGATGGGCCTTGAACGCCGCGGCGCCGGCCATCACCTGCGCGCAGCTCGGGTTGCCGAACACGCCGTCGAAGACCGCCACGTTCAAGCCGGCCAAATGGCCGAGGAACTCTGCCGTCAGCGGCAGCGCAGCCAGCGCTCGGTCGGTGACGATCAGCGGGCGTTTGAAGCCAAGTTCGAGCAGATGGGCGGCGACCAGCTTGCGCGCGCCGGCGCCAAAATCGATCGCGGTGGGAAAAGCGAAGCGCTGGATAGTCATAGAGTGTTCACAGGATGGTCTGTAAGGGATGCCGTCTCGTACCGGCTTCAGATGATCTCAAGATAGCGCTTGAGCTCCCAGTCGGTCACCGCATCCTGCCATTGGCGGTGCTCCCACTCGCGGGTCGCGGCGAAGTGGTCGACAAAGGTGTCGCCGAACCAGTCTCTGGCGATCGTCGAGAGCTTGAAGTTCTGCGTGCTGCGGATCAGCGATCGCGGTGCGCGCGGTGTGTCCTCGGCGCCTTGGTTGGTGCCGGTGATCGGTGGCGTCGTCAGCTTCAGCCCTCGCTCGACGCCGTGCAGTCCGGCGGCGATCACCGCGGCCATCGCCAGGTAGGGGTTGACGTCGGCGCCCGGGCAGCGGGTCTCGAGCCGGGTGGATTTCGGGGAACCGGCGATCACGCGAAAGCTGGCGGTGCGGTTGTCCAGCCCCCAGGTCGGTTTGACGGGTGCCCAGAAGCCGTCAACCAGTCGCTTGTAGCTGTTGACCGTGGGCCAGAACATCGGGGCGAACTCCATCAGACAGGCGACTTGGCCCGCTAGGTAGCTCTCGAACACTGTGCTCATCGCGTTGGGTCGTTTGGCGTCGTGAAAGACGTTTTTCTGGCCGTCGCTCAGGCTCTGGTGGATGTGGCCCGAGCAGCCCGGCAAGGCCTGGTTCCACTTGGCCATGAAGCTGGGCATGATGCCGAAGCGCTTGCCGATCTCCTTGGCGCCGGTCTTGAACAGGATCGCCCGGTCCGCCGCCTCTAGCGCTTCGCTGAACGTGATCGCGACCTCGTAGACCCCGGGCCCGGTCTCGGTGTGCAGGCCTTCGATCGGTACACCGAAGGCCAGCATCTCGTCCATCAACGCGTTGAAGAAGGGTTGGTTGTCGGCCATGCGTAGCAGCGAGTAGCCGAACATCCCTGGCGTCAGGCAGGTCGGGCCGACGCCTCGCTTGTCGGCCCAGCTCTGCGGGGTCTCGGCGAAGTTGAACCACTCGAACTCCATCCCGGCCATCGGCAGCAAGCCCAGCTTTTCGGCACGCTGGAGCACCCGCTTGAGCGTTTGCCGCGGGCACACCGCGTAAGGCGAGCCGTCGGCGTTGACGAAGTCGCCGAGAAAGAAAGGCACCTGGTCGTCCCAGGGCACTCGGCGCGCGGTCGCCAGGTCGATTCGTGCCAGCGCGTCCGGGAATCCATGCTGCCAGCCGGTGACCTGGGTGTTGTCATAGCACTGGTCAGACGAGTCCCAGCCGAACACCACGTCGCAGAAACCGAAGCCGCCCTTCGGGTAAGGCTCAGCGGCGCCGAAAAACTTGTCCTTGTGCAGGTACTTGCCGCGCAGGATGCCGTCGATGTCGCTGCAGGCGACCTTGACCTTGTTGGCGCCGGATTGGCGCAGCGCGGCAATCGCCGGGTGTTCGGGAGACATCTTGCGGGCCATGCGGGCTCCTGAAGGGTCAAGCGGCCGGGCGGGTCAGGCCGAGCTCGCGCATTGCATCGCCCACGGCGGCGACGGCCTGCTGCATCTCGACGCGGCCGATCGCGCCGATGCAGCCGACGCGAAAGGTTTCGACCTGGGTCAGCTTGCCCGGATAGAGCATGAAGCCGCGCGCCTTGACCGCATCGTAGAAGCGCTTGAAGTCGTAGGCTGGGTGCTCAGGGGCGTGGAAGGTGACGATGATCGGCGCTTGATGCTCGGATGCGAGGAAAGGCTTGAGTCCGAGCGCGGACAGGCCTGCTATCAGTGTCTGGCAATTGTCTTGATAACGCGCCAACCGGGCGGCCTGTCCGCCTTCTTCCTCGAACTGGGCAATCGCTTCACTGAGCGCGACCACCACGTGGGTGGGCGGCGTGAAGCGCCATTGGCCAGTCCTTTCCATGTAGTCAAACTGGTCGTGCAGGTCCATCGCCAGGCTCTGGCTGTGGCCTGCACAGGCTTCGATCACCGCCTTGCGGATGAACACAAAGCCCATGCCAGGAACGCCTTCCAGGCATTTGCCGCTGGCCGCCACCAAAGCGTCGAAGCGGATTTCGCGGGCATCGATCGGCAGCGCGGCAAAGCTGCTCATCGCGTCGACGACCAGGCCGCGGCCGTGGCGCTGACAGACCTCGGCCACCGCCGCGAGCGGGTTCAAGACGCCGGCGCCGGTCTCGCAGTGGATCAGCACGACATGGCTGATCGACGGATCAGCGTTCAGCTGTGCTTCGAGCGCAGTTGCCGACACCGGTTCGTCCTCGGGGAAGGGCAGCACGGTGCAGCGCCGACCCATCATCTGGCTGAGCTTGCTCGCGCGTTTGCAATAGGCGCCGTTGTCGAGTACCAGCACATGGCCGTTCCTGGGCACGACGGTGGCCACTGCGGCCTCGACGCTGAAAGTGCCGCTGCCTTGCAAGGGCACGACGACATGGCTGCCCTGGCCGTGCACGATCGCCAGCAAGCGGCGTCGGACGCTGGCAGTCACCGCAATGAAGTCCGCGTCCCACGAGCCCCAGTCGTGCAACATGGCCAACTTGGTGCGCAGTGTCGTGGTCAGCGGCCCGGGCGTGAGCAGGATGCGGTCTCGGTCCATCTCAGGCCTCCCGCCAAGCCGCCCCAACAGGGCCTTCGCCCCGGCGGCGGGGCGGCGAACTGAGGTGAGCGTGAGGGTTCATCATTGTCTCCAGGCTTTGGTTTTACGGTCGACCATCCAGGCCAGACCCGTGAAGGCGAGCATTGCCAAGCTCGATGCGGCGGTGATCAGCACGGCACAGGCCGCAGCGGCGCCCATTTCGCCGGCTTCGTCGAGGTTGAGGATCGCGATGGCCGCGACCTTGGTCTCGGGCGAGTACAGAAACACCACGGCCGAGATGGTCGTCATCGCGTTGATGAAGAAATAGCGGGCGATGTCGACCAGCGCTGGACAGCAGATCGGCAGCGTGACGCGCCTGAAGGTCACCCAGAAAGGTACTTTCAGCGACGCCGACACAGCTTCGAATTCAGCGTCCAGCGCCTTCAGTGCAGTGACCGCCGTCAGATGGCCCGTGGTGTAGAAGTGGACGATCGTGCACAGCGTGAGCAGCGCCATCGAGTGGTACAGCCCGCCCAAGGGGTTGGTGGGGGCGTTGAAGAAAAAGATGTAACCCAGGCCCAGCACCAGTCCCGGCACAGCCATCGGCAGCATCGCCAGCAAGCGAGCCGCACTGCGCAGTGGCTCTGCGCCCTGGGTTTTCTCGAGCAGGTAGGCGCCGATGAAGACCAGCGCGGTGCCGAACAAGGCGGTGCCCGCGGCCATCTTGAGGCTGTTGACAAAGGCCTCACCGACCTCGGCGTCGACCAGACCCATGGTGTAGTGCTTGAACGTTGGGCTCAAGTTGTATGGCCAGAAACTCGCAAAAGACGCGAACACCGCCATCGCGATCATCGCCAGCACCAGCGCGGCAATCAGCACGCAGTAGCCGGTTGCCAGGCCATCGCGCCAGGCTGAAGGCTTGGGTCGGTAAGGCACTGCGCGCGCCGTCAGCATCGCCGTCTGTTTTGAGGCGATCAAGCGGTCGACGCCGAAGGTCAGCACGGCCGGCGCGAGCAGCAGCAAGGCAACGACCGCACCGCGCTGGAAATCTTGCTGGCCGATGACCAGCTTGAACACATCGGTGGCGAGCACGTTGAAGTTGCCGCCGATCACTTTGGGGATGCCGAAATCGGTCATCACCAGCGTGAAGGTCACCAGCGCGGCCGATAGCAGTCCGTACTTGGCGCCCGGTAGCGTGATCGTGCAAAAGCGCCGCCAGGTCTGCGTGCCCATGGCTTCGGCCGCTTCGTACAAGCGGCCATCGGCCGCGCTCAGCGCGGTGATCAGGATCATCAGTGCGTGCGGAAATACCGCAAAACATTCAGCCACCACGATACCCGGCGCGCCATAAATCTGTGCGATGCCCGCCGCCCGCATCGTCTCCTTGAGCAGGCCTTGGTTGCCGAACCAGTAGATCAGCGAGATCGCCGACAGCAGCGAGGGTGCCAGCAGTGGCAACAGCGTGATGCCACGAAACAGCGGTTTGAAGCGCATCCGACTGCGCTGCAGTGCGTAGGCAAACGCGAAAGCCAGTGGCAGCGTGATCGCGGTGACCAGCGCCGAGACCCACAGGCTGTTGACCAGAGATTCGAGCAGCGCCGGCGTTCGCGCGTAAGCAATGAAGTTGGCCAAGCCGACATAGCGGCCGCTTGCGTCCTCTAGCGCCTGCTTGAGGATCGCGCCGATCGGCCCAGCCAGAAACACCAGCAGCACCGCCACCACCAGCGCCAGGCCGGCATGGGCGACGCGCTCGCTCGGATCGGCCGGATGGCGCGATGGCACCAACGCCATGCTCACGCGAAGATCCGCATCCGCTCGGGCAGCAGTCGCAGCGGCAGGTGCGAGCCTTGCCTCAAAGCCTGCTCTGCGAGAAAGTTATGGGACAAAGTGACCGACAAGCGCTGTTCGCCCAGCGCAGGGCTTGTCACCTGGACCAGGCAGTAAGACCCCAAGAATTCGATCTTCTCAATGCAGGCTTCAAATACATTGCTGTCGCCAGGCCGCAACGGTCTCGCGAGCACGTCCTCGGGCCGCAGGTACACCGTGACTTGCCGGCCCGCCGGGCCGTCGTGGGGGCAATCGAATGGCATGCTGCCGTTGGCCTGCCCCGTCCATCGCACAGTGCCGTCCGCCAGCAATGTAGCGGGCAGCGCATTGACCCGGCCAACGAAGTCGGCGACGAAGGCCGTGGCCGGTTCACGGTAGACCTGCATTGGCGTGCCCACTTGTTCGATCACCCCGTGGTTCATCACGACGATCCGGTCGGCCATCGCCAGCGCCTCTTCCTGATCGTGGGTGACCATCACCGTGGTCACCCCCAGCTTGCGCTGCAGGTGCTTGATCTCATCGCGCAGCTTGACGCGGACGATGGCGTCAAGCGCCGACAGCGGTTCATCAAGCAGCAGCAGGCCGGGCGAGGTGGCGAGCGCACGCGCCAGCGCAATGCGTTGTTGCTGGCCGCCAGAGAGTTGCGCCGGGAACCGGGATTGGCTGCCGGGCAGGCCGACCAGACCCAGCAGTTCGTCGACCCGCTCTCTGATTTGCGCTTTTGGGCTGCGGCGGTTGACCAGACCGTAAGCGACGTTGTCGGCCACGCTGAGGTTGGGAAACAGCGCGTAGGACTGGAACACGATGCCGTAATCGCGCTGGGCTGGCGGCAGTTGCGAAATGTCGCGCCCAGCCTGGCGGATGCGGCCCGCGCTCTGTGCCTCCAGCCCTGCGACGATGCGCAGCAGCGTGGTCTTGCCGCAGCCCGAGGGCCCGAGGAAGCAGACGAACTCACCCTTGGCGATGGCCAGATCCACGCGTTGCAGCGCCGTGAAACTGCCGAACTGCTTGGCAATCCCTTCGAGCTGCAGGTAGGGCTGCTCCGTCATCCCGAGGGCTTTACTTCTTCGGCTCCGACTTCGCGCTGTAGCGCTTGTTCCATTCGGCCAGCACCCGCTCGCGGCTGTCGGCGGCGACGTTGAAGTCCATCTTGACCAGCCGCGCCTCGTAGTCCTTGGGCACGTTGGCCAACGGGGCTGCCACGCCGGGCTGGGCGGTGATCGCGAAGTTTTTGCCGTACAGAAGCATCGCGTCTTTGCTTGAGGCCCAGTCAGCGAGCTTTTGCGCAGCGGCCAGTTTCTTCGTGCCCTTGTGGATCGCAAAGGCCTCCAGGTCCCAGCCCAGTCCCTCTTTCGGGAACACCAAGTCGATCGGCGCGCCCTTGGCCTTGTTGGTGTTGCCGCGGTATTCGAAGCTGATGCCTACCACGTACTCACCGGCCGCCGCCATGTTGCACGGCTTCGATCCTGAATGGGTGTATTGGCCAATGTTCTCGTGCAGCGCGTCCATGTACTTCCAGCCGCCGCCCTTGCCGTTGTCATCGCCCCACAGCGTCAACCAGGCGGTGACATCGAAGAACCCGGTGCCCGAACTTGCCGGGTTGGGCATCACGACCTGGCCTTTGTAGGCCGGCTTGGTCAGGTCTTTCCAGGTCTCGGGTTTGGGGATGTTTTTCTTCGCGGCTTCGACGGTGTTGAAGCACACGGTGGCGCCCCAGACGTCCATGCCGAACCAGGCCGGAGGATTCTTCTTGTCGCGGTAGGTCGACATGATCGCGTCGAGGTTGAGCGGCTTGTAAGCCTCGAGCATGCCGTTCTTGTCGAGCAATGCCAGGCTGGACGCAGCCACGCCCATCACGGCGTCAGCCTGCGGGTTGGCTTTCTCGGCCAGCAACTTGGCGGTGATCACGCCGGTGGAGTCGCGCACCCATTTCAGTTCGATGTCCGGGTAGGCCTTGTTGAAACCTTCTTGGTAGGCCTTCAGCTGGTCGGTCTCCAGCGCGGTGTAGACCAGCAATTGGGTCTTGCCTTGCGCGGCAGCGCCGGCGGCGGCGAAGGTCAGCGCCAGCGCGGCGATCAGGTTCAAGCGGTGTGTCAGCGTGCGCGAAAGTCGCATCAGATTCTCCTGGGTCGGTTTTTGGACGGGGTCAGACCGTTGAGCATGAACTTGCGACGGTGACAGCACGATGACCGCAGCGAGCGCAGCGGCAGATGTTGTCGGTGTCGTCGTCAATTGTCAACGGTTGTCGGTAGATTGTTGACAATCTACCGAGCCCAGCGTCCAATCGCGAACATGAGAGCTTCGGTGTCCACCCGGTCTGCAAGAGCGCCCGCAGTGGCCATGGCGGTGGCCGTTCCTGCTGGGCCGCAATCCACGATTGCCTTGCTGCAAGCCCATTCACTGACCTCGGCGGTGCAGGCCGAGATTGAGCGGCTGATTCTGTGCGGCGAACTCTCGCCCGGCGCCAAGCTCACCGAGGCCTCGCTGGCTGAACGCCTGGGCGTGTCGCGCGGGCCGATCCGCGAGGCTTTCCGCAGCTTAGAAGAGACCGGGCTGGTGCGGCTGGAGAAGAACCGCGGCGTGTTCGTTCGCAGCATCGCGATCGACGAGGCGATGGAGATTTACGACCTGCGGGCGATGATCGACGAGGCGGTCGGCCGGCAGCTGGCCGAGCGCATCACGCCCGAGCAAATTCAGTCGCTGCAAGTGCTGATCGAGCAGATGGAGCGGCTGGTCAAGGCCGGCCAAGACACCTCGGCCAGCGACGCCTACCACCGACTCAACCTTGAATTTCACGACCGGCTGGTGCTGCTGGCCGGCAACCGCAAGCTGATCAATCTGTACCGGCGCCTGGTCAACGAGTTGTCGCTGTTTCGCCGCCTCAACCTCGCCGCTGGCGGCCAGATCACGGTGTCGGCTGCCGAGCACCGCGCGATCCTCAAGGCGATCGCCGCGGGTGACGCCGAGGCGGCAGGGCTGGCGTTGCGCAGCCATGTGCTCGAAAGCAAGGAGCGAACCTTGCGCAATCAGCTTGCCGAGAAACCTGCCAACAAGCTGGCCGCCCGATCCGACTCTGCCACCGCGCCGGCCGCCGTGCCGGGCTCCCGAAGGAACCGACATGCCTGACTCCCGGACGCTGATCGTCAACCAGCGAAGCTATCGACTGCCCACCCAGCCCACCGTGGTGGTGTGCGTCGACGGCTGCGAACCCGACTACATCGCCCAGGCAGTGGCGGCTGGCGTGATGCCCTGGATGGCGCGAACCCTCGAACTGGGCAGCGCGCTGATCGCCGACTGCGTGGTGCCGAGCTTCACCAACCCGAACAACCTGTCCATCGTCACCGGCGCGCCGCCGTCCGTGCACGGCATCTGCGGCAACTATTTGTTCGATGTCGCGACCGGCACCGAAGTGATGATGAACGACCCCAAGTGGTTGCGCGCGCCGACCATCCTGTCCGCGCTGTCGGGTGCCGGCAAGACCTGCGCGGTGATCACCGCCAAGGACAAGCTGCGCCGCTTGCTCGGCCATGGCATGACTGGCATCTGTTTCTCGTCTGAAAAGGCCGATGTCGCCACCGAGGCCGAGAACGGCATCAGTGGCCTGCTCGACTTGGTCGGCATGCCGGTGCCCGATGTCTACAGTGCCGAGTTGTCGGCGTTTGTGTTCGCCGCCGGTGTCGAGCTGATGCGCAAGCGCCGGCCCGACATGATGTACCTCAGCACCACCGACTACATCCAGCACAAGCATGCACCGGGTACGCCGGGCGCGAATGATTTTTACGCGATGATGGATGGCTACTTGGGGCAGCTCGAGGCCATGGGCTGCGTGATTGCACTGACAGCCGACCACGGCATGAACGCCAAGACCGGGTTGGACGCCAAGCCCGATGTGATCTATCTGCAGGACTTGCTGGATGATTGGTTGGGAGCCGCGGTGGCCAGGGTGATCCTGCCGATCACCGACCCCTATGTGGTGCATCACGGTGCGCTCGGCTCATTCGCCACGGTCTACCTGCCTGCTGGCGTCGATTTGCCGGCGCTCGTCGCCAGGTTGGCGGCACGGCGCGGCGTCGAGGGCGTGTTCAGCCGCGAACAGGCGGCGGCTCACTTCGAGTTGCCGGCCGACCGCATCGGCGACCTGGTCGTGGTGTCCGAGCGTTTCACCGTGATCGGCACCAGCGCATCGCGCCATGACCTGAGCGCGCTCGAGGTGCCGTTGCGTTCGCACGGCGGCACGGCCGAGCAGCGTGTGCCGCTGATCCTGAACCGGCGCATAGAGGGCCTGGACCACCAGCGGCGCTGGCGCAATTTCGATGCCTTTGATCTGGCGCTCAACCATGCGCAGTGAGTTGTCCCCCCGCAGCGCCTTCGGCGCTTCCCCCCCAGGGGGGCGACGCCAGCGGCCCGGCAGAGCCGGTTCCGCGGCGTCCGCTGGGTTGCGCCCGATGCATGGGCATGCGATGGTGCTTCAGTGGCAAGGAGAGCTGCGATGAGGCACGAAGGCCTTCGGCTGGCTGGCGAGGTGGTCGGCGCCGGCCGCGCCGCGTGCATCGAGGTGCACAACCCGTTCACTGGCGCGTTGGTTGGCACAGTGCCGAAGGCCACGCTCGACGAGGTGCGCCGCGCTTTCGACATCGCGCGCGGCTACCGCGCCAGGCTGACCCGCTTCGAGCGCGCCAACATCCTGAACCAGGCGGCGGCGGCGGTGCGTTTGCGCACCACCGAGATTGCCTCGCTGATCACGGCCGAAAGCGGGCTGTGCCTGAAAGACAGCCGTTACGAAGCCGGCCGGGTTGCCGACGTGTTGATGTTCGGCGCGCACGAGGTGCTCAAGGACGACGGCCAGACCTTCAGCTGCGACATCACGCCGCATGGCCGCGCTCGCCGCGTGTACACCCAACGTGACCCGTTGCAGGGCGTGATCAGTGCGATCACGCCGTTCAACCATCCGATGAACCAGGTCGCGCACAAGGTGGTGCCGTCGATCGCCACCAACAACCGGATGGTGCTCAAACCCTCGGAGAAAGTGCCGCTGTCAGCGTTGCTGTTCGCCGACATCTTGTACGCCGCGGGCCTGCCGCCCGAGATGCTCAGCGTCGTCACCGGTGACCCGCGCGAGATCGCCGACGAACTGATCACCCACCCGGCGATCGACCTGGTGACCTTCACGGGCGGGGTCGCGATCGGCAAGTACATTGCTCACAAGGCAGGCTATCGCCGCATCGTGCTCGAGCTCGGTGGCAACGATCCGATCATCGTGATGGACGACGCCGACCTCGACGAGGCCAGCACGCTGGCGGTGTCGGGCTCGTACAAGAACTCGGGCCAGCGCTGCACGGCGGTCAAGCGCATGCTGGTGCATGAGAAGGTCGCCGCGGGGTTCACTGAGGCGGTGCTGGCCAAGACACTGGCCTGGCGCCACGGCGACCCGGCAGACCCGGCCAACGACATGGGCACGGTGATCGACGAAGCCGCGGCACGGCTGTTCGAATCACGCGTCGACGCGGCCATCGCCGGCGGTGCGCGCCTGCTGGCGGGTCATCGCCGCGATGGCGCGCTCTACGCACCGACATTGCTCGACCGGGTGCGACGCGAGATGGCGCTGGTGCGCGAAGAAACCTTCGGCCCGGTTTCGCCCATCATCAGTTTTGGCTCGATCGATGAGGCGATTGCGATCGCCAACGGCACGGCTTACGGGCTGTCATCGGCCGTCTGCACCAACCGGCTCGACCACATCACCCGTTTCGTCAACGAACTGCAGGTGGGCACGGTCAACATCCGCGAGGTGCCTGGTTACCGGCTCGAACTCACGCCTTTCGGCGGTATCAAGGACTCGGGCCTGGGCTACAAGGAAGGCGTGCAGGAAGCGATCAAGAGCTTCACAAACACGAAGACCTGGTCTATTCCTTGGGCTTGATCGTGCCGCCTCTTGCTGTCTCCTGCTGATTCCTGACGCTGACCTCATGCTGACCCTGAACGACATCGAAGCACTGTTTCTGCGGCGGGGCCACGAGCAGTACAGCGGCGAGCCGGTGACGCAGTTGCAGCATGCGTTGCAGACCGCCACATTGGCCGAGGCCGACGGCGCTGACGACGAGTTGGCGACCGCAGCGCTGCTGCACGATCTCGGCCATCTGGTGCATGCGTCGGGGGAGGACCTGGGCGACACGCCGACGCTGCGCGGCGTCGACGACTTGCATCAATTCATCGCACTGCCGTTTCTGCGCGGACTGTTCTCAGACCGGGTGCTGGGTGCGGTGCAAGCCCATGTCGACGCCAAGCGCTACCTCTGTGCGACCCGTGACGGTTATCTGTTATCGCTGTCGGCAGACTCGCAGCGCAGTTTGCTGCTGCAGGGCGGTGTGTTCGACGCCGGGCAGGCGGCTGAGTTCATCGCCCGACCGGGTGCGGCGGACGCGGTGCGGCTGCGGCTCTGGGACGACCTGGCCAAGTCGGCCGACGCGCCGACCCCGCCGCTGGCGCATTTCATCGCGCGCGCCAGCCGCTGCGCGCTTTGTTGACGCTGACCTGGCCGCTGATCGCCGCCGTGCTGCTCGGCGCGTTGTTGCATGCGGGCTGGAACGTGCTGATCAAGTCCAGCGCCGACAAGCCGCTCGACACCGCATTGGTGCACTTCATGGGCGCGCTGGTGGCGCTGCCGATCCTGTTGTGGGTGGGGCTGCCGCGCTCGACGTCAGCGCCTTTCATTGCCGCGTCGCTGTGTATTCATATCGGCTACTACATCGCGCTGGCCGGGGCTTATGAGCACGGCGACCTGGGACTGACCTATCCGATCATGCGCGGCTTCGCGCCGCTGCTGGTGGCGCTGGCCAGCTGGCCGTTGATCGGCGAGTTGCCCAGTGCGGCCGCCTGGGCCGGCATCGTCGGCATCACGCTGGGCGTGGCGATGGTCGGGCTGGCCAACCCGGGTGCGGCGCTGCACCATCGCAAGGCCTTGCTCTATGCGTTTGCCAATGCCGGGATCATCGCTTGCTACACCGTCGTCGACGGCCTGGGTGTGCGCAACGAAGTGGCCAGCGGCGGCTCGGCGCTGCGTTATGTGATGCTGTTGTTCGTGCTCGATGGGGTGTCTTACCCGCTGTTGGTGTGGCTGCGCCGCAACCCGGCCGGGCGTCGACAGATCTTGCGCTATGCCCGCAGCCGCTGGCCGATGGCCGCAATCGGTGGATCCGCGTCGATCGGCGCTTATGCGATTGCGCTGTGGGCGATGACGCGGGCGCCGGTGGCCAGCGTGGCGGCGCTGCGAGAGACCTCGGTGCTGTTCGCCGCGCTGTTCGGCAGCTGGCTGCTGAAGGAAAAATTTGGTCTGCAGCGTGCGCTGGGCACGGCGGTGATCGTTGCCGGCGTGATGGCCTTGCGACTCGGATGACCTGGAGATCACCATGGACTTGCCCTCTTATGTTCAGACGCTGATCGTCGGCGGCGGCATCGCCGGCTGCTCGACCGCCTACCACCTGACCCGCTTGGGCCGGCGTGACGTACTGCTGCTCGAACAAGGCCGGCTGACCAGTGGCACCACCTGGCACGCCGCCGGCCTGGTCGGCCAGATGCGGCCCAACCGCAGCATGACGCAGATGAGCCGCTACGGGATCGATCTGTACGCCGGCCTGGAGGCCGAGACCGGGCTGGCCACCGGCTGGAAGCGCTGTGGCAGCGTCAACGTCGCGCGCACGCCCGAGCGCTGGCAGCTGCTGCACAAGCAGGCTGCGCTGGCGCGCAGCTTTGGCGTCGAGGTGCAGCTGGTCTCGCCGCGCGAGGCGGGTGAGCTGTTCCCGTTGATGCGCACCGACGACTTGCAGGGCGCGATCTGGATCCCTGGCGACGGCAAGGCCAATCCGACCGACTTGACGATGTCGCTGGCCAAGGGCGCCAGGCAGGGCGGCGCGACGCTGGCCGAGGGCGTGCAGGTCACCGGCGTGATCATCGAGACTGGCCCCCGTGGCACTGACCGCATCGCCGGAGTGCGCACGCTGCAGGCCGGCGTGGCCGGTGAAATCCGCTGCGAGACGCTGATCAACTGTGCCGGCCAATGGGCGCGGCAGTTCGGTGCGCTGGCCGGCGTCAACGTGCCGCTGTACTCGGCCGAGCATTTCTACATCGTCACTGACCGAATCGAGGGCGTGCACCCGATGCTGCCGGTGATGCGTGACCCCGACGGCTTGATCTACTACAAGGAGGAGGTCGGCGGCCTGGTGATGGGTGGTTTCGAGCTTGCTGCCAAGCCTTGGCGGGTCGACCCGATCCCGGCGGATTTCCAATTTCAGCTGCTGGGCGAGGACTGGGAACAGTTCGAGCCGCTGATGCGCAACGCGATCCACCGCACGCCCTGCCTCGAGACTGCGCCGATCAAGCTGCTGCTCAATGGGCCCGAGAGCTTCACGCCTGATGGCCAGTTCATCCTCGGCGAGGCGCCCGGGTTGTCTGGCTATTTCGTCTGCGCCGGTTTCAACTCGGCGGGCATCGCCAACTCGGGTGGCGCGGGCAAGCTGATCGCCGAATGGGTCGTCGGTGGCGAGGCGCCTTGCGACTTGTGGGAGGTCGACATTCGGCGTTTCGGCAATTTCACCGGCAACCGCCGGGCGTTGGCCGAGCGCACAGTCGAGTCGCTGGGCCTCCACTACGCGATGCGCTGGCCGCGCCAAGAGCTCGCCAGCGCACGGCCGCTGCGCACCTCGCCGCTCTACGACCGGCTCGCCGCGCAGGGGGCGTCGTTCGGCAGCAAGAACGGCTGGGAGCGCGCCAACTACTTCAAGCCGGCTGGCGTTGCCGTGCCTGCGCACAGCATGGGCCGGCCCGGCTGGCTGGACTGGGTGGTCGAGGAGCAGCGCGCCACCCGCGAGGCGGTGGCGGTCTACGACCAAAGCTCGTTCTCCAAGCTGCAGCTGCAAGGCCGCGATGCCTGCGCGGTGCTGCAACGCCTGTGCGCCAACCAGGTCGATGTGGCCGTCGGTCGGATGGTCTACACGGCAATGCTCAACCCCCGCGGCGGCATCGAGAGCGACCTGACATTGCTGCGGCTGGCGACCGACAAATTTCTCGTCATCACCGGCTCAGCCCAGGCGCTGCGTGATGCCGACTGGATCGAGCGCCATGTCGCGACTGGCCAGCAAGCCTTGCTGACCGATGTCAGCGCGATGAGCTGCGTGCTGTCGGTGATGGGGCCGAACGCTCGCGCGCTGATTTCGCGCGTTAGTCCTGACGACTTGTCGCCGGCCGCGCTGCCGTTTTCGCACAGCGTTGAGATCGACCTCGGGCTGGCGCGTGTTCGTGCTGCGCGCATGAGCTATGTCGGCGGGCCGGGTTTCGAGCTTTACGTGCCCGTCGAGATGACGCGTCATGTCTACCTCGCGCTGAAAGAGGCCGGCGCCGACCTGGGCTTGCGCGACGCAGGCTACTTCGCGCTCGACGCGCTGCGCATCGAGGTTGGCAGGCGCGCCTGGGGTGCCGAGCTTTCGCCTGACGAGACGCCGTTCGAGGCCGGCATCGGCTTCGCGGTCAAGCTTGACAAGGGCGTCGACTTCATCGGTCGTGACGCGTTGCTGGCCGCACATGGCCGGCCGCTGGCCAAGAAGCTCTTGCGCTTTGTCTTCGACGACCCGGCCGACCACGCCTGGGGCGGCGAGGCGGTGTCGATCGGCGGCGCGCCGGTAGGCGAGCTCAGCTCGGTTGGCTGGAGCGACCTGGCTGGCGTCTGCGTTGGTTTGGGCTATGTGCGCGGCGACATGGCGCTGCAAGCGCACGCGGGTACCCCGGTCTTGATCGACCTGTGGGGCAGGGCGGTGGGCGCAACGGCCTGGGACCGTTGGGTGGCGCCAAGCCATCGACAGCTCGGTTTGCTTGCCATGCCTCGGGCCGATGCCAATTTGCGCTAGTGGGCACTGCAGCCCGCTCTAAACTACTTGAACGCGCAATGCCTTGACTGTGCGCGCGGCTGTCGGGCGACGCTGGTATTGAGCCCTGGCGGCCCACCAGTGCGACTTTCAACCAAGATCTCGAGCCTCTTGACCTCTATGACGATATTCAAGCCGTACCGGCTTTTTTTCGGCGTTGGCACGGCGCTGATCGCCGGGCTCTGCCTCGGCCTGGCAGCGCCGGTTCAGGCGCAGGACAAAGCCTCGCGCAGCGCGCTGATCATTGGTGTCGGCATCTATTCGGCGCTCGAAATCCCGGCGCTCCCCGGCGTGGCCATCGACATGGCCATCGACATGGCCAGTACCCGGGCGATCGCCAGCGCGATGGGCATTGCCGACCAGCGCATCACCGTGTTGCGCGATGCGCAGGCCGCCAAACAAGGCCGGCGGCCAGTCCGGCCGTACCTGAGGGCGTGGCTTCGGTGGTGACGCCTGTGGTGTCGCGGCCTGCACCACCTGCACCAGCTGCACCGCTCCCCGCCGCGCCCGCCGTCGTGCCGGTAGCCCAGCCCGTGCTGGCCTCGCTGGCCACGCTGCGCGTGATCGCGCAACAGAGCAACCCCCGTCTCAAGGTTGAGGTGGCGCTGAGCCGCAACCGCTTGAAGATTGGCAAGGACCCGCTGGCGTTGACCGTCAAGTCCAGCCACAACGGTGATGTCCACCTGGTGCTGCTCGGCAGCGACCGCAAGAGCTTCTACCTGCTGTTTCCCAATGGTCTGGACAGCGACAGCCGCATCCAGGCCAACCAGCGCCTGAGCCTGCCGCCGTCCGATTGGAAGTTGGTGGCGCAAGGCCCGGCGGGCATCGACCAACTGCTGGTGCTGGTGCTGGTGCTGGTCTCGGGCACGCCGCGCGACCGCAAAGCCTTGCCCGCGTCGCTGCCCGACGCGGCAGCGCCTTTCAGCTTCAGCCTCAACGACTTGCCAAGTCGCGCGGCCTTGATCGACTTCTTCGCCGGCCGAGGCGTGACCGGCGGTTCCGAAAGTTATGGCGCGAAGCTGCTGTCCATCCAGGAGACACCATGAAGACCATCCTCCCGCTGCTGGTCGTCGCCGCCATCGCGAGCGTGGCGCAAGCCCAGCCGATCCAGGACGCGTCGGTCGATGAACTGGTCCAGCAACTCGCGCCCTCCAAGCCAGCGACGCGTGGCCTGCGCAACCTGGCGCCCGAGAAGCGCCAGATCGACCTGGTGATCAACTTCGACTTCGACTCGTCGAGGCTGCAGACCAGTAGCCAGCCGTTGTTGGAAAAGCTCGCCGAGGCGCTGGGCAGCGAGCGGCTGCAGGCACAGCGATTCAAGGTCGAAGGCCATACCGACGCCAAGGGCAGCGCCGCCTACAACGAGTCGCTGTCGGCCAAGCGTGCCCAGGCGGTGCTGGAATTCCTGCAAGCCCACGGCGTGCAGTCCGGTCGGCTGCAAGCCCAGGGCAAGGGCTTTGCCGAGCTGCTCAACCCCGCCAACCCGCAAGCCGCCGAGAACCGGCGCGTTCGCATTTCCACCGCAGATTGAGAGATCCGATGACTGCCGAAAACGCCAGCCCCTATGCCCCGCGTTTGACGACCCTTCGGGCGCTGCTTTGGGTCTCCTTGGCGATCGTTGTCTGCGCCAATGTTCAGGCGCAGACACTGCTGGTGACCGAGCAGGAGGCCAGCGCTTCGCGCGATGAGCCTGAGCCCTTCAGGGCCAAGTCCTTGCCGGTGCCCGATGCGCCCAAGATCAACGTCGTCACGCCCAGCTTGGTCAGCGCGGTAGCTTCGCCGACGCGGATCCAGGTCCAGTTCCAGCCCACCGCGCCGGCGCAGGTTCGGCCCGAGACCTTCAAGGTCTTGTACGGCACGTTTCGTATCGACATCACCGACCGCATCACCGCCGCGTCCAAGGTCACCGCCGACGGCATCGATGTGGCCCAAGCCAGTCTGCCCAAAGGCTCGCACAAGCTCTACCTCGAGATCCAGGACTCGGCCGGGCGAAAAGGTGAGCGGCCGCTGCAGTTTGTGGTGGAGTAGCGGCTGCCAAAGAGCTGCTCGCCCGTGCTGCCGAGGAGCGTGAGCGACTGGCGGAAGGGGCCAGCGCCAAGTAACAGCAATGCGTTGCCCAGGCGATCGCTGCCAGGGAGCGTCTGGCGAAGGAGTCGGCAGCCCAGGAGCAAGCGCGGCTTGCGCTGGATGCCAGAGCCCGCGATGAAGAACTGGCCAAGCTGCGCCTGCAGATCGCCAAGCTTGAAGACGCGAAGTCGGTGAACCTCGCGATCGCCAGGTCGGTCGGCGATGAGCAGGTGCCGGCGATCGACGACTAGGTGGTCGGTGCCTTCTACTTCAGTCAGTAGCGGGCGGGTCTCACATCTGTTTCCCGTAGCACCCTCAGCGCGCCGTGCCGCCAGGACGGCCGCAAAATACGCCCCACCCATCAACAGGAAACAGACATGACCAGTGATTGGACCCAACAGGTTGCCCTCGTCACCGGCGGCGCCCGCGGCATTGGCCGTGCCACGGTCAAGCACCTTGCCGACCTCGGCGCCGCAGTAGCGATCAATTACTCCAGCAAGCCCGAGGCGGCCGAGGCGCTGGCGTCTGAGATTCGAGCCGCCGGTGGCCGCGCCATCGCCGTCGGCGCCGATGTGGCCGACGCGGCTGCGGTGAACGCGATGGTGGCGCGCGCAGAGGCCGAACTCGGCCCGGTCACCACCTTGGTCAACAACGCCGGCATCTCCTGGCCCGCGACGCTGGAAACCTGGGAGCCCGAGGGCTTTGCCAGGCTGCGTGCGGTCAATGTTGACGGTGTGATCCACACCATTCGCGCGGTGATGGCCGGCATGAAGGCGCGTCAATATGGACGTATCGTGAACATTTCGTCGGTGGCCTCACACGGCAACACCGGTTTCACGGGCAATCACTTCTACGCGTCCACCAAGGCCGACGTCAACATCCTGACCCGTCGCTTCGCGCTGGAACTCGGGCCCCAAGGCATCACGGTGAACGCGGTGGCGCCTGGCCTGACCCGCTCCGACATGACCCAGGGTCGTCGGTCCGATGCCGAGTGGCAGGAGGTGGTGGCGAGCTTCGCGCGCATCACCATCATGGGCCGGGTCGGCGAACCCGAAGAGATCGCGCGAGCCGTCGCGTTCCTGGCCGCGCCCGAGGCGGGATGGATCACGGCCCAGGTGCTCACCGTCGACGGTGGCCGGACGGATTACATCGGCCACAGCTGACCCGGCTGCCAGCGAACAGGCGTGCGCGGCGGCGAGCGCCGGCTACCAGACCCGTATCAACGCTTGGGGTTGCCGACCAGACCCTGCAGGCGGTCGACCGCGCCATGGGGTGACGTCAGCAGCGGCGCTTCGAAAACCCTGCGGCGTGCAGCCATAGCGGCCCTTGAACTGTTCAAGGCTGCGCGAGGCGGGAAGTCAGCCCGCCTTCGGCATAGGCCTTGGCGGCCGCCGAGGACGTGAGCATGCGCAGGAATGCCTTTGCGCCCTGCACATTCACCGCACCGGCGAAGACCGCCGCGTCGAAGCGCGAGACCACTTGAATTTCAGCGGGAAATGGCCCGATCACGTCGACCCCTGGCACGGTCATCAATTCGCTGATCTGCTGCACCGCTAGATCGGCCTCGCCGTTGACGACCTTTTCTGCTGTGAAACCCATCGGGATGATGACAGCTTTGGCGTTGACGGCATCGGCGATGCCCAAGCGTTTGATCAGGTCCGCGAAATACAGACCACTGGCACCGGCCTTGGAATAGGCCACCGCGCGGGCATCGACCATGGCACGTTTGAATGCTTCGACCGATGAAACATCGGGCTGGGGCGAACCCTGCCGGACACCGACACCCAGCGCCGAATCCGCCAAGGTCGCCCGCGTTGGCGGCTGCACGATGCCCTCGGCAACCAGACGATCCATCGACTCGGCGATCGCGATCACCAGGTCGGCACGCTGCCCTTCGGCGATCGATGCCATGAGGGCTGCAGTCGGGCGCCAATCAATGTTCAAACAGAAGCCCGACGCTGATTCGAAACTGGGTTTCAGCCCTCGGTTGATGGCCAGGTCCATCGCCAGTGCGCACATCACCTTCACCACCGTCGCGTCGCTTTGAACAGACACCGTCTGGTTCCCCATGCTCATTCGACGCGCACGTTGGCGGTCTTGACCACGGTGGCCCAACGCTCCTGCTCGGCTCTGGCGAAAGCGCCAAACTGCTCCGGTGTGCCGCCCGTCACGGTCCAGCCTTGGGCGCTGAGTTGATCGCGTATCTCGGGTGTGCGCAGTGCTTCGTTGAAGGCGGCGTTGAGTCGCAGCACCAGTTCGCGCGGCAGCCCGGCCGGCGCATAGATGCCGTACCAGGAGCTGACGTCGAAGCCCTTCACACCGGCCTCGGCGAGGGTGGGCATGTCCGGCAGCACCGCCGATCTTTGGGCGGAGGTCACGGCCAGCGCACGCAGCTTGCCGGCTTTGATATGCGGTAGCGGCAACGGAATGTTGTCGAACATGACATCGATCCGCCCGGCCATCAGATCCATCATGGCTGGCGCGCTGCCCTTGTAGGGCACGTGCTGCAAGGTCAGGCCATTGACCTGGCTGAACATCTCGCCGGTGAGGTGCGCTGACGAGCCATTGCCCGGTGAACCGAAATTGAGCTTGCCGGGATTGGCTCGGGCGTGATCAATGAACTCTCGAATGCTCTTGACCGGCGTCGCCGGGTTGACGATGGCCACATTGGCCATCGTCGCGAGGAACACGATGGGCGTGAAATCTTTGACTGCGTCATACGGCATCTTGGCGTAGGCGCTGACATTGATCGCGTGCGTGCCAATCGTGCCGATCAGCAACGTGTAGCCGTCACCTGGCGACTTCGCAACGATATCGCTGCCGATGTTGCCGCCGGCCCCGGGTCGGTAGTCGACGAAGAAGTTCTGGCCCAGCAGCTGCCCAACTTTGGACAAGGTCGGCCGCCAGTGCTCCATGTTGCCGCCGGCAGCATACGGCACGATCACCTTCACAGGTTTGGCCGGATAAGCCTCTGCAGCAGCAGAAGCGGCTGCGAGCCACAACAGTGCCGCAGTAACGGCTTTGATCAACGAGCGCATGGGTGACCTCCGGGGGTTGACAACGAGGCAAAGCACATGCCTTGGCATGATGCCATCGGTCTTCGCCCGAGGTCGGTCGCTGCCCCACCCAGTGGATTCAGGATCGACCCGTCGATACCGATCCGCTGTTGAGCCGAGCCGCTCGCGCCCAGTGCACCGGTTGTCGGGTAGCCGGCCGTCTCGGACCTAAGGTCGTGCGAGGGTATGTCGCCGAGGCCAAGGAGCCCGGTCAGCGCCGAGATGACTGCAGGCGCTCCAGAAACGGCGCTCAAAAAAGGGCATCCAAGAAACGGCACCCAAGAAACGGCGCTCTAGAAACAACAAAGCCCCTGCTTGCGGACGGGGCCAAGTGCTTGCTGCGTATGGTGGCGCTTCAGGGATTCGAACCCCGGACCTGCGGATTATGATTCCGACGCTCTAACCGACTGAGCTAAAGCGCCACGAGTCTGCGATTATAGGGGCCCTCGCTGGACCCCTCCAGTGGCGCTGTCACCAGAATCGAAAATGTTCAGCTTCTTCAAGAAAAAGACGGCGCCAACGCCCGCCCCGGACGCCAACGCCTCCACGGCGCTTCCCCCTCTAGACGAAGCGATGTCGGCGCCCGCACCGGCGGCCGCCGCCTCACCTGAGGCCTCGCAGGCTGCAGGTTCGTGGTGGAAGTCGACCACAGCAGCGGTTGCCAAACTCGTCGGTGCGACGGCCGAACCTGTCGAGATGCCCGTCGAAGCGCCTGCCGCGACGCGGTCTCCAGATGGGTTGGCGTTGGCGCCCGCCGCCCCGCCTGGCGCTGCATCCAGTCGCCAATCCTGGCTGGAAAAGCTGCGCAGCGGCTTGCGCAATACCGGCAACAGCATCGCGCAGGTCTTCACCGGTACCCAGATCGACGATTCGCTCTACGAGGAGTTGGAGGCGGCGCTGCTGATGGCCGATGCGGGCGTTCGCGCGACCGAGTTCCTGCTGCTGGACTTGAAGCGCCGGGTCAAAGAGGCCAAGGCCACCGACCCGGCGCGGGTCAAGGCTTTGCTCGCCGAGGCGCTGGCCGAGTTGTTGGCGCCGCTCGAGCAGCCCTTGGTCGTGGGCCAGTTCCAGCCGACCGTGATGATGGTCGTCGGGGTCAACGGCGCGGGCAAGACCACCAGCATCGGCAAGCTCACGCGCCATCTGGCCGATGCTGAGCGAACGGTGCTGCTGGCCGCAGCTGACACTTTCCGCGCTGCAGCGCGGGAGCAACTCGCGGTCTGGGCCGATCGCAACCGGGTTGAGATCGTTAGCCAGGAAGGTGCTGACCCGGCGGCGGTGGCGTTTGACGCCGTGACGGCGGGCAAGGCGCGCGGTCGCGACGTGGTGATCGCCGACACCGCGGGTCGCTTGCCGACACAGTTGCACTTGATGGAGGAACTGAGCAAGATCAAGCGCGTGATTGGGAAGGCAGACGCTGGCGCGCCGCACGAGGTCTTGCTGGTGGTCGACGGCAACAGCGGCCAGAACGCGCTGGCCCAGGTCAAGGCTTTCGATCAGGCGCTGGGCTTGACCGGCTTGATCGTCACCAAATTGGACGGCACCGCCAAGGGCGGGGTGCTGGCGGCCATTTCGCTGTGGGCGCGAGAGCGTTCCGCCCGTGACCCAGCACTTCGGCCAGTGCCGGTCTACTTCATCGGCGTCGGCGAGAAGCTGGAAGACCTGCAGACTTTCAGCGCCGCCGAGTTCGCGCAGGCGCTGCTGGCTTGACTGCTCCGCAGGCGCTCAGCCCATCACCCCCTTCATGCCGCCCATGCGTTTCATCATCTTCATCAGGCCGCCGCCCTTCATTTTCTTCATCATCCCCTGCATCTGCTCGAATTGGTTGAGCATGCGGTTGACCTCCTGAACATGCACCCCGGCGCCGGCAGCGACGCGGCGCTTGCGGCTGGCCTTGAGCAGTTCGGGCTTGCGGCGCTCGAGCGCGGTCATCGAGTGGATGATGCCTTCCATCCGACGCACGTCGCGCTCAGCCTTGTCCATGTCGACCTTGCCGGCCTTGGCGGTCATCGCGCTGGGCAGTTTGTCCATCAGGCCTGAGAGCCCGCCCATCTTCTTCATCTGCGAGATCTGCATCAGGAAGTCGTTGAGGTCGAAAGCGTCGCCTGACCTGACCTTGTCGGCCAGCTGCTGCGCAGCACCGAGGTTGACGCCTTTTTGCACTTGTTCGACCAGCGCGACGATGTCGCCCATGCCCAACACCCGGCCGGCATGGCGTTCTGCGTCAAACACCTCCAACCCGTCGATCTTTTCGGACACGCCCGCAAATTTGATCGGTGCGCCGGTGATTTGTCGAACCGACAGCGCAGCGCCGCCGCGCGAGTCACCGTCGAGCTTGGTCAGCACAATGCCGGTGATCGGCAGCGCTTCCTTGAAGGCGCGCGCGGTGTTGATCGCGTCCTGGCCTTGCATCGCGTCGACGACAAACAATGTTTCTATGGGCTTGAGCGTGGCGTGCAGTTCACGGATCTCGGCCATCAAGGCTTCGTCGATGCCGAGCCGGCCGGCCGTGTCGACCAACAGCACGTCGAAGTAGTGGCGCTTGGCATGGTCCAGCGCGGCCAGCACGATGTCGAGAGGTTTTTGATCCGGGGCTGACGGGAACCACTCGGCGCCGGCTTGCCGTGTGACAGTCTTGAGCTGCTCGATCGCTGCCGGGCGGTAGACGTCGGCTGAGACGGTCAGCACTTTCTTCTTGCGCCGTTCGATCAGGTGCTTGGCCAGCTTCGCGGTCGTGGTGGTCTTGCCAGCGCCTTGCAGGCCAGCCATCAGGATCACCGCTGGCGGCTGGGTGGCCAGGTTGAGGTCAGAGACCCCTTCGCCCATGGTCGCGGCGAGTTCCTTGTGCACCACGCCGACCAGCGCCTGCCCTGGGTTGAGCGAGCCCACCACCTCCGTGCCCAGCGCTTTGTCCTTGACGCGGGTGACGAAGTCGCGCACCACCGGCAGCGCTACGTCGGCCTCGAGCAAAGCCATTCGCACTTCGCGCAGCATGTCGGCGACGTTGCTGTCTGTGATGCGGGCTTGGCCACGCATCGTTTTGACGAGGCGTGACAGGCGGTCTGAGAGGGTCGATGCCATCGTCGGTAGAGCGGGCACTTGGCAGGCCGCGAAAGTACACTGTCAGGCATGATTCTATCGTTCGCCCCTGCTGCCAATCTGGGTGCCGCGCCGCTGATGCTGGCCCTGTTGGCGACGCTGGCTTACGCTGCGGCAGCGCTGCCGGCCAGGGCACCGTCGCGGCTGCTCGCGCCAGCCTTGGCGGTGGCTTGGTGGCTCCATGCCATGCTGCTGGCGCTGGACGTGGGCGGCTGGGGCCGCGCCGAGCCGGGTGCCCGACTTGGCTTTGGCCCCGTGCTGTCGCTCACCGTCTGGCTGGTGCTGGCGGTGTACGAGGTAGAAAGCCGCTTCCTGCTGTTGCCAGGCGTGCGGCGGGTGCTGGCCTTGCACGGTGCGGCCGGGGTCTTGCTGGCCTGGGCTTTCCCTGGCGAGGTGAGGCCCACGTCTAACAGCTGGGCGCCGGTGCACTGGGTTTTGGGCGTGGCGTCCTATGCGTTGGTGGGTGCAGCCGTGCTGCATGCCACGATGCTCGATTCGGCCGAGCGTCGGCTGCGCCTGCGTGGCGGTCAACCGGCGATGCCGGTGTCGGATCTCAGTCCGGCGCCCGCAGCGATGGGCTTGCCGCTGTTGCGGCTGGAGCGCTTGACCTTTCGCTTCGTCGAGGCCGGTTTCGGGGTCTTGACGCTGGCCTTGGTGCTGGGGGTTGCCACCGCGTCGCAATGGCGTTGGGACCACAAGACGGTGTTCTCGTTGTTGGGCTGGGCTGTGCTGGCCGCGCTGCTGGCCGGTCGCCGCTGGCAGGGCTGGCGCGGACGGCGCGCCACCCGCTGGCTCTACGTCGGCGCCGTGCTGCTGCTGCTGGCCTATGTCGGATCGCGCTTTGTGTTTGAGGTGTTGCTGGGCCGTGCCAGCAGTTGATCACCGCCTGGCTTGGGCCAGGGGCGGCTGGCTCGGGGGCGACACCCTCGGCGAGCATTGTTCTTGAGACAGGATCGAGCGTGAAATACTTGCTGGTGCTGCTGGTGGTGGGTGTGGGCATTTGGATGCTTGTCAAGCGCTTACGTTCGGGCGGCGGTTCGGCCGGCGAGTCACCCGGCGTTTCGGAGCGGGCCGCGCCGGTGTCGATGGTCGAATGCGCCCATTGCGGTGTGCACCTGCCTGCAGCCGATGCGGTACCTGAGGGCTCACGCGTTTACTGCAGTGAAGCGCATCGGCGGCTCGGCCCCTCGCCCACCCCACCGGCTTGACTGGTCGCAGCCCGTGGCTTGGTGGTCCTGGGCCCGGTACTGCGCTGTGGATTGGCGAGGGCTTACAGGGCTGATGCGGCTTACAGGGCTGATGCGGCTGACAGGACTTCGGCTGAGCGGTCTGCTCGGCTTGGCAGGACGCGTTCAGCGCAAGGACGTCTTTGACCAGGTCGCCGCAGGTGAACGCCGGTGTTTCGAGCGCGAGCCCAGGCCTTCGATGTCGACCGAGGGCGCCGCACTGCCGCGCATCTTGCGCACCTATGTGGCTGCTCGCGCAGCGCTCGGGCTGGCGCTGTTGTTGGCGCCCTGGTTGGCTTGGCTGATGGGCGGGCGCACGCCGCTGCTGCTGTTGGCCTTGTGTCTGGCCTATGCGGGCCAGGCGGTATCGCTGTGGCTGCTGGGTCAGCTCGCCGTCGCCAGACCAGGCCCGCGGCGGCCGTGGCTCTGGACCGTCGGTGTGGACCTGTTGGTCTTTTCGCTGCTGCGCCTGCTCGACCCGCTGGGGCAGTTCAACTTTGCGGCGC
Source organism: Burkholderiales bacterium (assembly GCA_947448955.1). Lineage (GTDB taxonomy): Bacteria > Pseudomonadota > Gammaproteobacteria > Burkholderiales > Burkholderiaceae_C > Pseudaquabacterium. The sequence goes on along the minus strand of CANFPU010000007.1, from coordinate 23,378 downwards.
TGCTCGTGCTGCCGGTGCTGATGGCCGGTGTGTTGACGCAGCGTCGCCTAGCGATGGCGACCGCGGCCGGCGTGACCTTGATGCTGTTGGGCGTCGCCTGGCTGACGGCGGCCGAAGGCGTCGTGTTGCTGGCTCAGTGGTCTCAAGCCGGGTTGGCTGGCGCTGGCATGTTCATGGTCAGCTGGCTCGCCAGTGAGTTGGCGCAGCGCTTGGCGCGCGAGGAGCGCAGTGCTCGCAGCAGCCTGGGGCTGGCGCACCAGCAAACCCTGCTCAACCGGCTGGTGATCGAGGAACTGGCCGATGGTGTGATGGTGATGGACCGGCAAGGCCTGGTGCGCACCCTGAACCCTGCGGCGCGTGCACTGTTGGGCGCGATGGATCAGGCCATGGTGGTGCCTTTTATGCTGGCAGACCAGCCTGGCTTGCACGGATTGCAGCAGGCGCTCGACCAGGCTTTCCAGCAAGGCCGCTGGCCCGACGCCGCGCGCGAGATCTGCTTGGCGCTGGCTGATGGCGATGTCCGAACGCTGCAGTTGAGGGCGCGTTTCACACGGCGTGGCGGCATAGGTGCCGACGACAAACCACCCGAAGACATCTGCGTGCTGTTCCTGCAGGACCTGCGCAGCGTCCAGGACCAGGCTCGCCAGCACAAGCTTGCGGCGATGGGGCAGGTCTCGGCCGGCATTGCGCACGAGATCCGCAACCCACTGGCGGCGATCTCGCAGGCCACAGCGCTGTTGCTGGAGGACGAGTTGCAGGGGACGCAGCGGCAACTCGCGCACATCGTTGCCGACAACGCATGGCGACTCAAGCGCATCGTGGACGATGTGCTCGCGGCGGCCCCTGGCCCCGTGTCGACACCTGTGGTGATTGACGCGCGGATCGAGGTGGCTCTGGTGTTTGACGACTGGTGCCGTGCATCGTCGGCGCAAACCCGTGTCGCTGATCATCTGATCTGTGACTTTCCGACCGGTTCGCTGCCTGCTTATTTCGATGTTGAGCATTTGCGCCGTGTGTTGGTCAATCTGCTTGACAACGCCGTCCGCCACGCCAGTCCTTCATCTGGCGCGGTGTGTCTGAGCTTGGTCGCGGGCCCGTTGCCCGGCACGGTCACGCTCAGCGTGGCGAGCGACGGCGTGGCGATGGCGGCCGAGGTCGAGCGCCACCTGTTCGAGCCCTTTTTTTCCACCCGCAGCCGCGGCAGCGGCCTGGGTCTGTATATTTGTCGGGAGCTTTGTGAGCGCCATGGTGCGAACATCGAGTTCAGCCCGGGGCCAGTGGGTTCGCGCTACAGCCATGTCTTTGCTGTCATGATGCGGGCTGGACCTGCGGTCTGACGTTGCTGCGTCGACCGGTCCACTCTTCCCTTTCAGCCCCCCACCAGACTTGTCACCATGACCGCGCCGTTTAGCCTGCTGGTGGTGGACGACGAGCCCGACTTGCGCACGCTCTATGAGCTGACGCTGTTGCGTGAGGGTTACGACGTCTACAGCGCGGGCTCATTACAGGAGGCCTGGGAGCGTCTGAGCGAGCGTGGCTACAACGCCGTGATCACCGACATGCGACTGCCCGACGGCAGCGGGCTCGACTTGCTGCGCAGGCTCGAGGCTGCGGGACGCAGCGAAAAAGCGATCGTGATCACAGCCTACGGCTCGGCCCAGAACGCGGTGGAGGCGCTCAAGTCTGGGGCATTTGACTACCTGACCAAGCCGGTGGACTTGCGGCAGTTCCGCAACGTGGTGGCCGCTGCGGTCGGCCGCGATGCCAGTTTGGCTTCAGCCCTGTCCAAAGGGCAGTCCGGGCGGGCGCTGGGCGTGCCCGGCGTGCCAGCGGCGGTACGCCAGGCCGCCGGGGAGCGAACGGCGATGCAGCGTCTGGCTGGTGCGGCACCGGCGATGCAGCAAGTGCGCTCCCTGATCGAGCGCGTGGCGCGAGGCATGGCGCCGGTGATGGTACTGGGCGAGTCGGGCACCGGCAAGGAGTTGGTCGCGCGCGCGCTGCACGAGGTCAGCGCGCGAGTTGACCAGGCCTTCATTGCTGTCAACTGCGGTGCGATCCCTGAGCAACTGCTTGAAGCAGAGTTCTTCGGCTACCGAAAGGGCGCGTTCACCGGTGCGGCGGAGGACCGGCCCGGGTTTTTTCAGGCCGCTCAGGGCGGCACGCTGTTCCTCGACGAGATCGGCGACTTGCCGCTGGCGATGCAGAGCAAGCTGCTGCGGGCGATTCAAGAGCGCGCAGTGCGGCCGCTCGGTGCGGTCAGCGAGCACCCTGTCAATGTGCGCATCGTCAGCGCCACCCACAAGGACCTGGGTCTGGAGGTCCAACATGGGCGCTTTCGTCAGGACTTGTATTACCGGCTCAACGTGATCCAGATCCGGATCCCGCCGCTGCGTGAGCGTGCCGAAGACCTGGCGCTGATCTGTGCTGCAGTGCTGGAGCGCATTGCCCGCGATGCTGGGGTCTGGCCGGCACCGCAATTGTCGGCGGCTGCGCTGGAGCACTTGTCGCATTACGGTTTTCCAGGCAATGTGCGCGAACTCGAAAATCTGCTGCATCGGGCGGTCACGCTGGGCGACGCTGAACTGATCGACCGCGACGACCTGGGTCTTGGCGAAGAGGCATTCGCCGACAGCGATGGGCCATCGATAGCGCTGCCGGAGCGCGTGCCAGCGGTCAGTGCAAGCCTTTCGCTGCCGGGCGACTTGGTGGCCCACCTTGATGCGGTCGAGCGCGGCATCATCGTTCGTGCGCTTGACAGCCACCGGTTCAATCGCACGGCAGCGGGCAGCAGCCTGGGCCTGTCGCTGCGTCAGATGCGCTACCGCATGGCCAGACTCGGGATTCAGGTGGGTGAGCATGGCCTCGACTGACCCGGCCCAGTCTGGCCGCTGGCGCCAGGGCTGGTGGTCGCCGGCGCAGTGTGTGGCCTCCCCCAATTTTGGGCTGCGACCTGCAGGCATGGCGGTGGAACTGGTGGTGCTGCACTCGATCAGCCTGCCGCCCGGCGTGTACGGTGGCGATGCCATCGAACGCCTGTTCACCAACCGGTTAGACCCGTCTGCTCACCCGTACTTCGCGCAGATCGCTGGCCTGAAGGTTTCGGCGCACTTCCTGTTGCGGCGCGAAGGTGGCTTGCTGCAGTTCGTTTCCTGCGATCGACGCGCTTGGCATGCCGGGCAGTCGAGTTGGCGCGGTCGGGACAACTGCAACGACTGGTCGATTGGCATCGAGCTCGAGGGGTTGGAGGGGCATGACTTTGAGCCGCCGCAGTATCTTGCGTTGGCATCGCTGCTGCAGGCGATTGCCCGCCGCTACCCGGTGCGCGAGGTGGTCGGTCACGAGCATGTGGCACCCGGCCGCAAGCATGATCCCGGCGCGGGCTTCGATTGGTCCGCACTGTGCCGGCAACCTGGATTTCCAGCGGCTCTTCGTCGGTCGGGCTAGTGGTCAGTGCCGCTCTCGGTGGCCTGGCGTAGCGGCTAGACCGCAGCGGGGCGGCTCCATGGTGTTGCTAGGGTATATACGCTACAGGTAGTGCTTGAAGCCTCGTGAGACCCTAGATATAGTGTCTTTTGTGCTATCCTTTCGCATCGCCAACACCTGTTGCCCAGCCTCTTCGCAGGCTTGGCGAACAGGATCAAAGAACACCGCATTCCGTCTGAGGTGCTGGACAAATCTCAGCTTGCTGGCCCACTGGGCTGGGGGGCTGAGGGCTGATCTGGCTGGCCGATGCGGGCAGGCCTTTCCGCGCTGCAGCAACCGGCCCTGGCGTCAACGCCCAGTCCAGTCTAGAACCCAGCTTCCGATGAGCTGTTACGGCGGCCCAGGCCGCTAGCCACCGAGGGAAACCCATGCAAACCATCGTCTCCGGCAGCCTATCTGCCATGATCCCGTCCCTCGCGGCAACCCAGAGTGGCATTGCTTCTTCGGCCTACACCGGGTTCCAGATCATTCGGCGCAACGGATCGGTCGTGGCCTTCGAGCCCAACAAGATCGCCGTGGCCTTGATGAAGGCATTCCTGGCGGTGCATGGCTCTCACGGTGCAGCCTCGGCCAGCGTACGAGAGACCGTCGACTCACTGACCGAGAGTGTGGTGCGGGGCCTGCTACGTTCGCGACCGGGCGGCGGCACTTTTCACATCGAGGATGTGCAGGACCAGGTCGAGCTTGGGTTGATGCGGGGCGGACACCACGAGGTGGCGCGTGCCTATGTTTTGTACCGCGAGCGCCGCACCCAGGAACGCGCACGTCAGGTCAAGCCAGCGACGCCGCCGACACCGCTGCTGCATGTCATCGACCGTGGTCAGCGTGTGCCGCTGGACTTCGGCGCACTGCAGGCGCTGATCGAATCGGCTTGTGATGGTTTGGGCGCAGATGTCAAGGCCGACCCGATCCTGGCCGAGACCCGTCGTAACCTCTACGACGGTGTGCCGATCGACGAAGTGCACAAGGCCAGCATCCTGGCCGCGCGCACGCTGATCGAGAAGGAGCCCGCCTACACCCGAGCCACCGCGCGATTGCTGTTGCATACGATCCGCAAGGAAATCCTCGGTGAAGAACTGAGCCAGGCCGAGATGGCGCTGCGCTATCCGGACTATTTCCCGCAATTCATCAAGCGTGGGGTTGAGGCCGAACTACTGGATCCTCGTTTGCAGCAGTACGACATGGCCCGTCTGGGCGCTGCACTCAAGCCCGAGCGCGATTTGCAGTTCGATTACCTCGGTCTGCAGACGCTGTTCGATCGCTACTTCCTGCATATCGATGAGCAGCGCATCGAGATGCCACAGGCCTTCTTCATGCGCGTGGCGATGGGTTTGTCGCTGGGCGAGATTGACCGTGAGGCGCGTGCGATCGAGTTCTATAACGTGCTGTCGAGCTTCGACTTCATGTCGAGCACGCCCACGCTGTTCAATGCTGGTTCGCTGCGTTCGCAGCTGTCGAGTTGCTACCTCACCACCGTGGCCGACGACTTGGACGGTATCTATGAGGCGCTGAAGGAAAACGCGCTGCTCAGTAAGTTTGCCGGTGGCCTGGGCAACGACTGGACAAGAGTGCGTGCGCTCGGTAGCTACATCAAAGGCACCAACGGCAAGAGCCAGGGCGTCGTGCCCTTCTTGAAGGTTGTCAATGACACCGCGGTCGCGGTCAACCAGGGCGGCAAGCGCAAGGGCGCGGTGTGTGCCTATCTGGAGACGTGGCACCTCGACATTGAGGAGTTTTTGGAACTGCGCAAGAACACCGGCGACGACCGGCGACGCACTCACGACATGAACACCGCCAACTGGATTCCCGATCTGTTCATGCGCAGGGTGATCGAAGGTGGCCAGTGGACGCTGTTCTCACCGTCGAACTGCCCCGACCTGCACGACAAGTTCGGCGCCGATTTCGAGCGCGCCTACGTCGCCTATGAAGACAAGGCCGACCGCGGCGAGATCAAGCTGTACAAGCGCACGGCGGCCAAGGACTTGTGGCGCAAGATGCTGACGATGCTGTTCGAGACTGGCCACCCTTGGGTGACCTTCAAGGACGCCTGCAACGTGCGTTCGCCACAGCAGCATGTCGGCGTGGTGCATTCGAGCAATTTGTGCACCGAGATCACGCTCAACACCAGTGACACCGAGATCGCGGTCTGCAACCTGGGTTCGATCAACCTGGCGCGTCACTTGGTGGAGGCGCCAGAGGGTGGGGCCGGCAAGGTGGTCGACCAGGTCAAGCTCAAGCAGACCGTACGCACGGCGATGCGCATGCTCGACAACGTCATCGACATCAACTTCTATGCCGTCAAAAAGGCCCGCGACAGCAACCTGCGGCATCGCCCGGTGGGGTTGGGTTTGATGGGTTTCCAGGATGCGCTCTACGAGTTGCGTGTGCCCTATGCATCGGACGCGGCAGTCGAGTTTGCCGACCGGTCGATGGAGGCGATCTGCTACCACGCGTACTGGGCCAGCACCGAATTGGCTGAGGAGCGTGGCCGTTATTCCAGCTACCGCGGCTCGCTGTGGGACCGTGGCATCCTGCCGATCGACTCGCTTGACTTGCTCAACGAAGCCCGTGGCGGCTATGTTGAGGTTGACCGCTCGACGACGATGGACTGGGACGCTCTGAGGACTCGCATCGCGGCCCACGGCATGCGCAACAGCAACTGCGTGGCCATTGCGCCCACCGCAACGATCAGTAACATCATTGGCGTTGATGCCTCGATCGAGCCTTGCTTTGGCAACCTGTCGGTCAAGAGCAATCTGTCGGGCGAGTTCACGATCGTCAATGAGTATCTGGTTCGTGACTTGAAGCGGCTGGGCCTTTGGGACGATGTGATGGTGATGGACTTGAAGCATTTCGATGGCAGCTTGCGCCGCATCGACCGCGTGCCCGATGACATCAAGCAGCTCTACGCCACGGCTTTCGAAGTCGATGCGCAGTGGTTGGTCGAGGCGGCGTCGCGACGCCAAAAATGGATCGACCAGGCCCAGAGTCTGAACATCTACATGGCGGGCGCATCGGGCAAGAAGCTCGACGAAATTTACAAGCTGGCTTGGCTGCGTGGCCTGAAGACCACTTATTACCTTCGGACCATGGGCGCCACCCACGCCGAGAAATCCACGGTCACGGCAGGTGCGATGAATGCAGTGTCCAGCGGCTCGTCGAGCGGCCTGTCTGCACTGGATGCTGTGGCAGCGGCATCCCAACATCTCATCGACGCGACACCCGCCACCGACATCAAGTTCTGCTCGATCGACAACCCGGACTGCGAGGCCTGCCAGTAGATGTTTGGCGACCATCGGCAAGGTAGTTTGCGGCCGAGAAGCGCCTAGTACTGGTGGCGGAGATCTCTTCTTGCCGAGTGTTGGGCTTGAACTGCGTCTCACCAAGTTGCCACAAACGCAGGCAAGTAGTGCTTGGTTTTTGAACACAACGCTCCGATAATTCGGGGCTTCAGAAAGTACATTTATGCTGGTTTGGGAAGACGAAGTCAAACTCACGCCGTCGTCATCATCGCCCGCCCTCGGGCTGCAAGCGGCGGGCTTGCCGCGAGCCTTGCCAGCGTCATCCTTGACGCAACTTGACAGTGTCGTCTCGACGTCGACGCTCGACGCAGCGATGGCTTCGGTGAGCGTGGCGCGCATTGCGGCGGCAGCACCCAGGGCTGACAACGGCTCGGGTCGCGTCAACATCGCCGAGAAGCGAATCATCAACGGGCGGACCGACGTGAACCAGTTGGTGCCGTTCAAGTACAAGTGGGCCTGGGAGAAGTACCTTTCTTCGTGCGCTAACCATTGGATGCCGCAGGAGGTCAACATGTCTCGCGACATCGCGACCTGGAAAGATCCAAATGGCCTGACCGATGACGAGCGCCGCATCATCATGCGAAACCTCGGCTTCTTCGTCACGGCTGATTCGCTCGCCGCTAACAACATCGTGCTGGGCACCTATCGCCATATCACTGCACCTGAATGCCGCCAGTTCCTGCTGCGCCAGGCCTTCGAGGAGGCGATCCACACCCACGCCTACCAGTACATCGTCGAGTCGCTGGGCCTTGATGAAGCAGAGATCTTCAATGCCTACAACGAAATCAAGTCGATCCGAGACAAGGACCAATTCCTGATTCCGTTCATCAACGCGATCATGGATCCAAGCTTCAGCACCGGCACGCTCGAAAACGACCAGACCTTGCTGCGTTCTCTGATCGTCTTCGCCTGCCTGATGGAGGGCATGTTCTTCTATGTCGGGTTCACCCAGATCCTGGCGATGGGGCGGCAGAACAAGATGACAGGCGCTGCCGAGCAGTACCAGTACATCCTGCGTGACGAATCCATGCATTGCAATTTCGGCATCGATCTGATCAACCAGATCAAGGCCGAGAACCCTCAGCTTTGGACTTCGCAGTTCAAGGCGGAGATCAAGGCCTTGTTCGAGCGCGCGGTTGAATTGGAGTACCGCTACGCTGAGGACACGATGCCGCGCGGCGTGCTGGGATTGAATGCTTCGATGTTCAAGGGTTACCTGCGCTTCATCGCCAACCGACGGGCGACCCAGATCGGCCTGGACGCCTTGTTCCCGAACGAGGAGAACCCGTTCCCCTGGATGAGCGAAATGATCGATCTGAAGAAAGAGCGTAATTTCTTTGAAACCCGCGTGATCGAGTACCAGTCCGGTGGCGCACTGAGTTGGGACTGAGGGCGCTCGCGTCCAGAAGTCATGGTCAAAGTTCCATCAGCAAGTCAAGATTCGTGCCCTGTATCGGACAGCCTTCAGAGGTGGTCTGTTAGGGCGTATCCCCCGTTCATTGGTGTGTCGGCAGACCTGACTGGGTTCTGTCAACGCTTTGATGAATCGCCCCTCCGCTAGACCGGTTGGGTGTATTTCGTAACTTGATCAAGGAGATTGTCATGGCAACTGCGAAGAAGGCGGCCGCACCGGCCAAGAAGGCAGCCGCACCTGCGAAGAAGGCAACTGCAGCGGTGAAGAAGACGGCCGCACCGGCCAAGAAGGTAGCGGTACCTGCGAAAAAGGCCGCTGCACCGGCGAAGAAGGCCGCTGCACCCGCGAAGAAGGCCGCCGCACCGGCGAAGAAGGCCGCCGCACCGGCGAAGAAGGCCGCTGCACCGGCGAAGAAGGCCGCCGCACCCGCGAAGAAGGCCGCTGCACCGGCGAAGAAGGCCGCCGCGCCTGCGAAGAAGGCCACTGCCAAGAGGGCGTCTGCAAGTGCTGCGGCACCTGCATCGGCGTCCGCGAAGACAGCGCTGAGTCCTGCGGCAGCTTGGCCATTCCCAACAGGCAACAAGCCTTGATGTAAATCTGGGCAAGGTCAAAAAACCCGGCATTTGCCGGGTTTTTTGCTTCTTAGGAAAGTCTGATGGCGTTCAGGCGCGACCGCAAAGTCGACTGAAATTGGCGATGGCTTGCGAGGGCTGCGTTGGCCTTTGCACGGTAGGTCGAGGCCGCGCCGCCGCGTCCACAGAGGCCGGCAATCTGGCAAATTCTTGAGTTGACATAGGCGACGTCATCGGGTTCTGATTTTTCGCGTGGCTGATCGTCCGCCAGCATGGCCAAATGCCACGCTTTTTCGACATCACCAAGCTTGGCCATGCACCAAGCGGTATCCACCGTGATGAGTGAAATCTCGGCAATGCCTGAGGTGCTCTCGTCGATCTCAATGAATATTTTCAAGGCATCAGCGTAGCGTTTTGACAAGGTCAGTATCAAACCGTTGAGCATTTGCGACAGGATTTTGAGCGACGTATTGCCGATCGCGGCATCGTAGTTGAGTGAAGACGATAACTCCATCGCGGCGCGCCTTGTCTCGCCTGAGTCTTGGATCTCAAAGGTGTCAGCCAAGCGGGCATTGGCCGCGCGCATGGCCGCAACGTTGTAGAGCAGGGCGCTGATGGTGGTCTCATCGCCTTCAGCCGACGCACGCTGGCGAGCCTGCTCGTACCAGGGTTTTGCCGCATCGAAATCGTTGGTCAGATGGAAGGCGACGGCCAGCACCAAAGCTGCACGTGCCACCGCTTGGTGGTCCTGCGTCTGAGCCGAGGTCAGCGCCTGCTCCAGATGGATTGCCATCGGCTCGTACTTGGATTCAATGAATTCGATGTACGCCATCCACGCGGCGCAACTGGGCAGTGCTGACTCGATCTTCAGCGCAACTGCCAGCCCATAGGCCCGCTGGATCCTGTCGTAAGCATCCCGAGGTTTTTTCTGGGAGTAGTGCAAGACGCCTTCGGCCAACATCAGCCAAGAGGCGATTTCGGGGGGTATTTCATGGCCGAATCGAGACCTCACAACGGCGATGGACGTCAACGCTTCAACAGCACTGCCCCGGCGCGCAAAGTGCGATGCTGCTCGACACAAGGTTCTGGCCCACAACACAGGGTCCCCGGTGCTGCTGGCTTGGACATTCAAGCTGGCCAGCAGCCTGGAATCCATGGTTTCACCCGCTGAGCAAGGCCGATGTCGCCGCTTGATATCGGGCCGCGGTGGTCTCGGTAATTTGTGGAGGCATTTGGGGCGCCGGTGCCCGCTTGTTCCAGGGCTCGCCTGCGACTTGCGCAGTTTCCAGCCAATCGCGCAGGAACTGCTTGTCGTAACTGGGGGGATTGACCCCCTCCTGATAGGACGCCAGCGGCCAGAACCGCGACGAGTCGGGGGTGAGGATTTCGTCCATCAAGGTCAGCGTACCATCGACTGACAAGCCGAATTCGAACTTGGTGTCGGCGATGATGATGCCGCGGGTCAGCGCATACGCAGAGGCTTCTCGGTAAAGTCGCAGCGAGATGTCCCGCACCCGAGCGGCCAAGTCCGCGCCGATGATGCCGGCCATCCGAGCCCAGCTGATGTTCTCATCGTGCTCGCCGATCTCGGCTTTGGTGGCGGGGGTGAAGATCGGTTCAGGCAGTAGGCTGGCATTCTTCAGGCCCGGCGGCAGAGCCACGCCGCAGACTTCGCCGTTCTGCTGGTACTCCTTCCAGCCTGAACCAGCCAGGTAACCTCGCACCACGGCTTCCACCGGCAGCGGCTTTAGTCGCTTGACCAGCATCGCACGACCCGTCACCTGCGTGACCTCCTCTGGCGCGACCACGCTCTCCGGCGGCTCACCTGTGAGGTGGTTTGGGACGATATGTGCCAATTTGTCGAACCAGAACAGCGCCATCCGTGTCAACAGCCGACCCTTGCCCGGAATCGGCTCGCCCATCACCACATCAAAGGCAGAGATGCGGTCCGAAGCGAGCATCAACAGCCGGTCATTGCCGACGGCGTAGTTGTCACGTACCTTGCCGCGGGCCAGCAGCGGTAGCGAGTGCAGGTTAGATTCGAAGAGGGCTGGGGAGCTCATGGCGGGTGTCTCTGGCATCATTACCGCAGTTTGCGGGTCGACCGATTGTGCCCTTCGGCCTTGCCAGCCCTCGGCCTGATCACGCCCCTAGCGCATCCGCTCAGTCGGTTCTCCGGCCCAATGGATCCGCGCCGACTGGCAGGTTCATCAGTTCACCAACTGGGCCAACTCGCCACTGGCATAACGCTGAGCTACGGTGACCAGCGGCAGGGCCTTGATCTTGCTGCCCTGACCCGAGCAGCCGAACTGAACATAGCGTTGCAGACAGATTGCCTTGGCGGCTTCCCGCGCGGGCTTGAGGTAGTCCCGAGGATCGAACTTGCTCGGATTTTCGGCCAAGTAGCGCCGGATCGCACCGGTCATCGCCAGCCGGATGTCAGTGTCGATGTTGATCTTTCGCACGCCGTACTTGATGGCTTCCTGGATCTCCTCCACCGGCACGCCATACGTCTCTTTCATGTCGCCACCGAACTGGCGGATCTCGGCGAGCAAATCTTGCGGTACGCTGGAACTGCCGTGCATCACCAAGTGGGTATTGGGGATACGTCGGTTGATCGCCTTGATGCGGTCGATCGCCAAGATGTCGCCAGTGGGCTTGCGGGTGAACTTGTAAGCGCCGTGGCTGGTGCCGATGGCGATCGCCAGCGCATCAAGTTGGGTGCGCTTGACGAAGTCGGCGGCCTGCTCTGGATCGGTGAGCAACTGCTCGCGCGTCATGGTCGCGTCGGTGCCGTGGCCATCCTCCTTGTCGCCCTTCATGGTCTCCAGCGAGCCCAGGCAGCCCAGTTCGCCTTCGACCGTGACGCCCAGGCGGTGCGCCATGTCGACGACCGCGCGCGTGACGTCGACGTTGTAGTCGTAGCTGGCGATGGTCTTGCCGTCAGCCTGCAGCGAGCCATCCATCATTACCGAACTGAAGCCCAGGTCGATCGCGCCCTGACACACAGCAACGCTTTGGCCGTGATCCTGGTGCATCACCAAGGGCACCTTCGGCCAGGATTCAACGGCCGCGGAAATCAAGTGCTTGATAAAGGGTTCGCCGGCGTACTTGCGGGCGCCCGCGCTGGCTTGCAGGATCACCGGTGCGTCTACTTCGGCTGCGGCCGACATCACCGCTTGAACTTGCTCGAGGTTGTTGACGTTGAAGGCCGGAATGCCATAGCCCATTTCGGCGGCATGATCCAGCAGTTGGCGCATCGAGACGAGTGGCATGGTCTATCCTGGTTGAGAGGGTGTGAAAGCTGGCAATCTGCCCACGGCAGTGTCGTTGAACCTATCCTGTGTCCGCTTTGAAAGACTGGTGGATTCTAGCGATCGCGTCTTCCGACGCAGGCCCAAATGACCATCGTTGCTGCGGCCCGTGTGGCCGATTTCATGCGGCATCAGGTCTCGCCACGGGACGGCTTTCAACCGACCCGGCAGACCTTGAGCATGTTGGTGCCGCCGGGATAGCCCATCGGTTCGCCGCAGGTGATCGCATAGGTGTCACCCGGGCGCAGCACGCCGCGCTCGACCAGCGCCCGTTCGGCTTCGGCCAACGCCAGGTCTCGGTCACTGTGCGCAGGCATCAGCAGCGGGCGCACATTGCGGTACAGCGCCATGCGGGCCTGAGAGCTGGCTTTGGAGGTCAGTCCGAAAATCGGCACGTGGATGTTGTGCCGGCTCATCCACAGCGCCGTTGAACCCGATTCGGTCAGCGCGACGATGGCTTTGCAGCCCAAGTGGTAGGCGGTGAACAGTGCACCCATCGCAATGCTTTGGTCGATGCGGCGGAACACCCGATCGGTGAAGTTGGCGTCCAAGCGCACGTCCTCGGCCCGCTCGGCTTCGAGCGCGATCTGTGCCATCTGCTCGACGGTTTCCACCGGGTACTTGCCGGCGGCGGTCTCGGCCGACAGCATCACCGCGTCAGTGCCGTCGAGCACCGCGTTGGCCACGTCACTGACCTCGGCGCGCGTGGGCACCGGGTTGACGATCATGCTCTCCATCATCTGGGTCGCGGTGATCGCAATCTTGTCCATCTCGCGCGCCATCCGGATCATCTTCTTCTGCAGCGCCGGCACGGTGGCGTTGCCCACCTCGACCGCCAAGTCGCCGCGCGCGACCATGATGCCGTCGCTGGCGCGCAGGATGGCTTCCAACTGCGGGATGGCTTCGCTGCGCTCGATCTTGGCGATCATTCCCGGCTTGTGGCGCCAGGGCTCACCCGCGACGTTGGCCAGCTGGCGCGCCATCTCCATGTCGGTGGCGTTCTTCGGGAAGCTGACGGCGAGGTAGTCGCACTGGAAGGACATGGCAGTTTTGATGTCTTCCATGTCCTTGCCGGTCAACGCCGGCGCTGTCAGGCCGCCGCCCTGCTTGTTGATGCCTTTGTTGTTGCTCAGTTCGCCACCGACCTTGACGATCGTCTGGACCTGCTCGCCGCGCACCGCATCGACGGTCAGCACGATCAACCCGTCGTTGAGCAGCAGGGTGTCACCGGGTTTGACATCGCGCGGCAATTCCTTGTAGTCCAGACCCACGCCTTCCAGGTTGCCGGGCTCGGTCTGGGCGGCGTCGAGTATGAAACGCGCGCCGTTGACCAACTGCACACGGCCTTCCGCAAACTTGCCGACCCGGATTTTCGGGCCCTGCAGGTCGGCCATGATGGCCACGGGCTTGCCGATCTTCTCGGCAATCTGGCGCACCAGTGCGGCGCGGTCGATGTGGTCTTGTGCCTTGCCGTGGCTGAAGTTCAGTCGCACCACGTCGACGCCGGCTCGCAACAAGCGCTCCAGCACTTCCGGGTCGCTGCTGGCAGGGCCGAGGGTGGCGACGATCTTGGTGGCACGCGGCATGTTTCGGTCCGACTGTGGAGTAAGCCCGGATTATCGGTGTCGCTGATGTCCGGGCTCGTTGTGCCACGTCTTCTTTCAAGGACCTGGCGCCCTTGATTCTGCGGCGTCGGCGACCGCCAGTGCCGTCATGTTGACCAAGCGGCGCATCGTCGCTGAGGGTGTCAGGATGTGCACCGGCGCCGCAGCGCCGAGTAGCATCGGACCTATCGTCACGCCGTTGCTGGCGGTGACCTTGAGCACGTTGAACAGGATGTTGGCCGCGTCCAGGTTTGGCAGCACCAGCAGGTTGGCCGAGCCGGTCAGCGTTGCGTCAGTCAGGAAGCTCGCTCGGATGACCTCTGACAGCGCTGCGTCGCCCTGCAATTCGCCATCGCATTCGATCTCGGGTGCCCGTGCGACGAACAGATCGCGCGCACTGCGCATCCGACGCGCCGAAGCCCGAGGCGAACTGCCATACATCGAATGTGACAAGAACGCCACCTTGGCTGGCATGCCGAAGCGCTGAACCTCGGCGGCGGCCATCAGCGCGATATCGGCCAGTTCCTCGGCGCTGGGTTCTTCGTTGACGAAGGTGTCGGTCAAGAACAACGTGTGCTGCTCGAGCAGCAGCGCGTTCATCGCGGCCATCGTGCGGACGCCTGCTTTCAATCCGATGACCTGGCGCACATGGTCGAGGTGGGCGTCGTAGCGGCCGACTAGGCCGCAAAGCATCGCGTCGGCCTCGCCGCGTTTGAGCATCAGCGCGGCGATCAGCGTATTGCTGCGTCGCACCGCTGCTTTGGCTGCTTCGGGCGAGATGCCTTCGCGCCCCATCAATTGGTGGTACTGCTCCCAGTAGCTGCGAAAGCGCGGGTCGTTCTCAGGGTCGCAGACTTCGAAGTCGACGCCTGCCGTCAGCCTCAGCCCGGCACGCTCGATGCGCATCGCGATCACGGCTGGTCGACCGATCAGCACCGGCCTGGCCAAGCCCTCTTCGAGCACGACCTGCACGGCGCGCAGCACACGCTCGTCTTCACCTTCGGCATAGACCACGCGCGCGGCGTTCCCGACGCAGGCCGCGCGGGCGGCAGCGAACACCGGCTGCATCACCATGCCGGTCTGGTAAACGAAGCGGGTGAGTTGCTGCCGATAGGCCTCTAGATCGGCGATTGGCCGCGATGCGACGCCGGACTCGGCCGCGGCCTGCGCCACCGCTGGGGCGATCCGCAGGATCAGCCGGACGTCGAAAGGCGTGGGGATGATGTAGTCGGGGCCGAACTTGAGCTCTTTGCCGGCATAGGCTGCGGCCACCTCGTCGCTCGCCTCGGCCTTGGCCAGCGCCGCGATCTCGCGCACGCAAGCCAGCTTCATCGCCTCATTGATTGTCGTGGCGCCACAGTCGAGCGCGCCGCGGAAGATGTAAGGGAAGCACAGGACGTTGTTGACCTGGTTCGGGTAGTCGGAGCGGCCGGTGGCGACGATGCAGTCAGGCCTCGCGGCTTTGGCGAGTTCGGGCCGAATCTCGGGTTCTGGGTTGGCCAGCGCCAAAATGATCGGCTGGCTGCCCATGGTCTTGACCATCTCCGGCGTCAGCACGCCGGCTGCCGAGCAGCCGAGGAAGACATCGGCGTCAACGATCGCATCGCTCAGCGTCGTCGCCTCGGTGCGCTGGCAATATCGCTGCTTGGTCTCGTCGAGGCGGCCGGCGGCCACATCAGCGCGACGCTCTTGGATCACGCCTTTGGAGTCGCAGACAAAAATGTTCTCGATCTTGGCGCCCAGGCTGACCATCAGGTCGAGGCAGGCAATGGCCGCAGCGCCTGCGCCTGACACCACCAGCTTGACATCGCCGATAGTCTTGCCGACCAGTTCGAGCGCGTTGAGCAGCGCTGCCGATGAGATGATTGCGGTGCCATGCTGGTCATCGTGGAAGACGGGAATTTTCAGCCGCTCACGCAGCTTGCGCTCGACGACGAAGCACTCCGGCGCTTTGATGTCCTCGAGGTTGATGCCGCCCAACGTCGGCTCGAGCGCGGCGATGATCTCGACCAACTTGTCGGGGTCGCGCTCTGCGAGTTCGATGTCGAAAACGTCGATACCGGCGAACTTCTTGAACAAGCAGCCTTTGCCTTCCATCACCGGCTTGGCCGCGAGCGGACCGATGTCGCCCAGACCCAGCACCGCGGTACCGTTGGTGATCACGCCGACCAGGTTGCCGCGCGAGGTGAATTCGGCCGCCAGGCTCGGGTCGCGCTCGATGTCGAGGCAGGGATAGGCAACCCCCGGCGAGTAAGCCAAGCTCAGGTCTCTCTGGTTGGACAGCGGCTTGGTAGGGGTGACGGAAACCTTGCCTCGCGTCGGGCTGCGGTGGTAGTCGCGCGCGGCGTCGCGCAGTGCTTGTTCGGCGGGGGACAGGGGCTTGTTCATGAGAGCGAAACCTTAGACGGTGGTTGATAGCCCAAGGTTACGCTTGATTCGGGGACGTTGTGCCGATGCCGTTCAACCCTTGGCGCGCTGCGCCAGGATGTCTAGCGCCGGCAGGGTCTTGCCTTCGAGCATCTCCAGAAATGCGCCGCCGCCGGTGGAGATGTAGCCGACGTGGTCTGCGATGCGGTATTTCGCGATGGCCGCCAGCGTATCGCCGCCCCCGGCGATCGAGAACGCTGGGCTGGCCGCGATCGCGCGCGCAATCGTCTCAGTGCCGTGCGAGAAGGCGTCAAATTCGAACACTCCCACCGGACCATTCCAGACAATGGTGCCTGCAGCCTTGAGTTGCGCGGCCAAGAGCGCTGCGGTCTTGGGCCCGATGTCCAGGATCAAGTCGTCATCGTCGACCGAATGGGCGTCCTTGACCGTGGCCGGGGCATCGGCCGCGAAGCGCTTGGCGCACACCACATCGAGCGGGATCGGCACGGCCGCACCGCGCGCGGCCATCGCTGCGATCACGGCTTTGGCGGCGTCTACCAGGTCGGGTTCCGCCAGGCTCTTGCCGATCTTCAGTCCCGCCGCCAGCATGAAGGTGTTGGCGATGCCGCCGCCGACGATCAGCCCGTCGACCTTGGCTGCCAGGCTCTGCAGGATGGTCAATTTGGTGCTGACCTTGCTGCCGGCAACGATCGCCAGCAAGGGGCGCTTCGGTGCGCTGAGCGCTTTGGTGATCGCATCGACTTCCGCTGACAGCAGCGGCCCGGCGCAGGCCACAGGGGCGAATCTGGCGATGCCGTTTGTCGTGCCTTCGGCGCGGTGGGCGGTGCCGAAGGCGTCGTTGACAAAAATGTCGCATAGGGCCGCCATCTTGCGCGCCAGCGACTCGCTGTTCTTCTTCTCGCCTGGGTTGAGCCGACAGTTTTCGAGCAGGACGACCTGGCCGGGGTTGACCTGAACGCCGTCGACCCAGTTCGAGACCAGGCGCACTTCTAGGCCCAGCAACTCACCCAGTCGCTGGGCGACCGGCGCCAGCGAGTCCTCGGGCTTGAACTGGCCCTCCGTGGGCCTACCCAGGTGTGAGGTGACCATCACGGCTGCTCCAGCCGTCAGGGCTGTCTGTATGCAAGGCACCGAGGCACGGATACGGGTGTCCTCGGTGATGTGGCCTGCATCATCCTGGGGCACGTTGAGATCGGCACGGATGAACACGCGTTGGCCGGCCAGTTTGCCTTGGGCGACGAGTTCGTCGAGTCGGATGATGTTCATGGTCAGCAGTGAGGAGGGTTGGTAGGGCCTGGGTTCAAACGGCAAGTGTGGCAGATCACCAGCCCGGCCCCAGGCGAAGCATCAACATCACCGCGGTGCCCACGATGATCGTGCTCAGCATGTCGCGTCGCCAGGCATACCAGATCACCGCCGCTACCGCGCCGAGCAGCCGCGCGTCAGCCCAATGGTTGATCAATTGGCCTTGGGTCATCACCAACTCTGGCGCGATCACTGCCGCCAGTGCGCCGATCGGCGCGTAGCGCAGACCCTCGCGCAGCCAATTGGGCAGCGGTAGCTCTCGCGACGGCAGGATGAAGAAGCCGCGTGTCAACAGCGTGATCAGCACCATCCCGGCGATGGTCAACAGGGTCTGCCAGTTGCTCATGCGTTGTCTTGAAGTTCGCGCGCAACCCCTGCCGGCGATATGGCGCGGTCGATCATTTGGCGCTGGCGGATTTTGGCGGATGGGTACGGTCGATCACCGTGCCCACCAACACCGCTGCTGCAATCGCCACCAGCATGTTGAGCCTGAGCGGCAGCGCAAACGCCGCGACTGCTGCGCTGCCGCCCACCAAGGCCGGCAGCCAGGTGCTGCGGTCCGAGAGCAGTGAGCAGGTCATCGCCAACAGTGCGACGGTGCCGGCGAAGCCGAGTCCCCACTGCGCAGGGATGTGGTGGCCCAGTGCGATGCCCAGCAAAGACCCCAGATGCCAGGAGCCTGCATTGACCAGCACGCCACCCCAAAAATAGGGGATCTGCTCTGGCAAAGGTCTGGGTTCTGGGAATCGCAGCATGAACATCACGTAGTTCAGATCAGCGGCAAAGAAGGCCATTCGCGCGCGGCGGCCGAGTGGCAGATGTGCCAGGTAAGGCCGCCAAAGCGCGCTGAAGACCACGAAGCGCAGGTTCAGGCAGGTGGCTGTCGCCCAGACCACCCAGATCGGTGCGCCGCTGGCGATCAATGGCGCGACGGCCAACTGCGCCGTGCCTGAGAACACCGTGATCGACATCAGTGCGGCAAGCCAGGGGTCCAGGCCACTTTGGACCATGGCCACGCCTGTCACCAAGCCCCAGGCGGCCAATCCCAGCGCCACCCCACCCATCTCGCGAGCGCCGCGTCGGTACTCGGCATGTCGGATCAGGGCTTGCCAGGGTCTCATGCCCTGGATTGTCCGATGTTTGCCCATGCAGGCTGCGGGCCGGGACCGGTTCAGCGGCGGGCCAGCGCGCGCAAGTCGGTTTCCCAGGACTTGAGCTTGTCGACGGCCCGCCGTCGCTGCGATGCGGTGCTGCTGTTGTGCAACTTGGCCATCATCGCGCAGTTGGATTCCATCAACCGCTCAGCATAGGCCCGGTACTCGCTGCGCGGCGACTGAGAGAGTTCGGCTCCCAGCCTGCGCAGTCCCGCCTGCAAAGTGGCCGGATCGGGGTCATCGGCCTGCCACTGGCGCAGGCTTCGCAAGAGGTCGAGCTGGCGCTGGCGCCGCTCGGCCAGCCAGCGCTCGGGATCGAAGGGCGACGCTGCGAGCTCTGCCGCCAGCAAACGACGCTGCGCCTCGTCGAGCTTGCCGTATAGCGATTCGGCCCGATCCAGCGAGCGCTCGAAGTTCAGCCGCTGGCGCTCGGCCAGCGTCGGCTGCAGGTATTCGGCGACGGCCTCTTGATGCTTCTTGGCCTGTTGCCTTTCCAGGTGCCGGAGCTGCTCGGGCGACAGTGTTCGCACCTGCTCGGCCAGCGCCGGCATGGCGCGCTCGTAAGCGCGCTCTAAGCGCTGCTGCCAGGCGGCAACCGTGCTACAGACCTGTGCCGGTGTGATTTTGTCCGCGGCCAGTGCCTGAGCGGCCGCGAGCGCCTGGGCGTAGTCGGGCAATTGGCTGGCACGATGCCAGGCAAACCACTCCTCGAGCGCAGTCTTGACGCGCGGCGACTGCTCGGCGCTGAAATCGACATAGCCATCAAGCCACCAGTAAGCCAGCGTCGCGCCTTGGTTGTAGCTCAACTGCAGCGCGCTGCAGGCCGCCAGCAGCGGCAGCAACAGGATAATCCAGCCTCTCATACGCATCGGCACAGGCATTCTCATGGCTTTGGATATCGTGATCATGGCAGCGGGCAAAGGGACCCGGATGAAGTCGAGCCTGCCCAAGGTGCTGCACCGGCTGGCAGGGCGTCCGTTGTTGGCGCATGTGCTGACCACCACGGCGAGGCTGGGCGAGCACCACTGCTGGGTCATCACCGGTCACGGTGCTGAGGCGGTAGAGTCTGCCATCGCTGGCACGGGCGCGCTGGCTGTGCGCCAGATCCCGCAGTTGGGCACAGGGCATGCGATCGCGCAGGTGGCGCCGAAGTTGGCCGAAAACGGTACCACGTTGATCCTCAACGGTGACGTGCCGCTCATCGAGGCTGGCACGGCCCAAGCGCTGGCCGAGGCCTGTGGCGGACAGCACCTGGCGCTGCTGACCATCAAGCTCGACGATGCCACGGGCTATGGCCGCATCTTGCGATCGGGCGACGCGGACGGTGGCCGTGTGCTGGGCATTGTCGAGCACAAGGATGCGACTGCGGCGCAGCGCGAGATCACCGAGGTCTACACCGGCATGATGGCTGCGCCCACCGCGCTGCTCAAGCGCTGGGTCGCTGCGCTGAACAACCAGAACGCGCAGGGCGAGTACTACCTGACGGATATCGTGGCGATGGCGGTGGCCGACGGCGTGCCGGTGGTCGCCACCCATGCGCACGACGACACCGAGGTCTTGGGCGTGAACAGCCCCCTACAGCTCGCGGATCTTGAGCGCCGACTTCAGCGCCGCCAGGCCGAGGCACTGATGGAGGCCGGTGTACGGCTGGCCGACCCGGCGCGCTTCGATCTGCGAGGCACGCTCGCCACGGGCCGTGACGTCGAGATCGACATCAGCTGTGTCTTCGAGGGGGCGGTGACGTTGGGCGACGAGGTTCGCATCGGTGCGCACTGCGTGATCCGCGATGCGGTGATTGCGACGGGTGCGGTGATATATCCTTTCAGCCACATCGAGGGCGCCCAGGTTGGTGCCGGTGCGCTGGTGGGGCCTTTCGCGCGCCTTCGTCCTGGTGCCGAACTCGGCCAGGACGTGCACATCGGCAACTTCGTCGAGGTCAAGAACTCGACCCTGGCCAAGGGCGCCAAGGCCAATCACCTGGCCTACCTTGGCGACGCGACCGTCGGCGAGCGGGTGAACTTCGGCGCCGGCAGCATCACCGCCAACTATGACGGCGCGAACAAGCACCGCACGGTGATTGGCGACGATGTGCATATCGGCAGCAACTGCGTACTGATCGCACCACTGAATATCGGCGATGGCGGCACCGTGGGTGGCGGCAGCACCGTGAGCAAGAACACTGCCCCTGGTGAACTGACCGTGGCGCGCGGCAAACAGGTCTCGATCACGGGATGGAAGCGGCCTGTCAAGGCGGCCAAAACGGCCAAGGGCTGAGGCCCGCAGCGGCGCCGACCTTGCCGCGCGTCAGTCGGCTCGCGGCGCCAGGCAGGTCGCCGCCAGGCACAGATCTTCCCAGGCGCGGGCCTTGTCGGCAGGCTGGCGCAGCAGGTAGGCCGGGTGGTAGGTGACTACCACGGGCACGCCGCGCCAACGGTGCATGCGACCGCGTAGCTTACCGATCGGCTCGTCGCTGCCGAGCAGCGAGCGCGCTGCGAAGGCGCCCATCGCGATGATGACCTTCGGCTGCACCAACGCGACCTGTCGCTGCAGAAAGGGCTGGCAAGCGGACAACTCGTCGCCCGTGGGGTTGCGGTTGCGCGGTGGCCGGCACTTCACGGTGTTGGTGATGAACACCTGGCGGGCCGCATCATCGGGTTGGGTGGCCTCGCGACTCAGGCCCAGCGCGCGTAGCATGCGGTCGAGCAACTGACCCGAATCGCCGACAAAGGGTTCACCCCTGGCGTCCTCTTGTTCCCCAGGTGCTTCGCCAACGACCATGCATTGCGCGCGCAGGTGGCCAACCCCGAACACGGTCTTGCGTCGGTTTTCGCACAGGCTGCATGCACGGCAGCTCTCGACCGTCGATTGCAGTGCCGGCCAATCCATCGTGGCCGCCGTCAATGCCAGACCTGATGCCGCGATTGGCGGCGCATCGGACTTTGGTTTGATTGACCCAGCCCATTCGTCAGCCGGCGCATGGCTGGGCCCGGTTGTGCCAGGACTGGCAAGGCCTGGCGCTGCAGCGGTCTGAGGCCGCCATAGACGCAAGCCCATCTCGCGAAGCATGGCGCGCTGTGGCTCAGACCAGCGCATCTTGGCCTCGCTTGCCCAGGCCGCAGCCCTCGGCGTCCAAATTAAGTCTCATCACCCATGCGTCCTCACGCTGCGGACGGTCGGTTGGGTAGTAGTCGCGCCGGCAGCCGACCTGGACAAAGCCCAGGCTCTGGTACAGCGCGCGCGCAGGCAGATTGCTCGGCCGCACCTCCAGCCACAGCGCCTGGTCGCCGCGCTGGCGAGCCAGCCGGTGTAGCCGTTCGAGCATGGCCCTGCCATGCCCGGCGCGCTGCGCATACGACGCTACCGTGATGTTGAGCAAATGGGTTTCCTCGAAACCTTGCAAGGCAACAAAATAGCCCAGCAGTCGCCCGTCGCCGTCCAGCCGCAGCTCGGCGGTGTAAGCCGCCGCCAGCGAGTCGATGAAGTTGCCTCGGGACCAGGGATGGCTGTAAGCGCGCAGTTCCAGCGCCAGCACCTCGTCCAGGTCGGCCACGGTCATCGGCCGGTACCAGGTTGCTGGCAAGTGACGGTCGCTCACGCGGGCCTTGCCGCAGGCGCCACGGTTTGGCGTTGCACCAAACGCTCAGCGCTGGTCAGTGCGACCTTGTCGCGCAGGTACAGCGGTAGGGCTTCGTCGGCGGCGATACCCCGGCCTTGTTCCCAGGCCGCACGCGCCAAGCGCAGCAGCGCCCCGGCTCGGTTTTGGGTCTCGGGCCAGCACTCAATGTCGCCCCAGGGCAGCCGATCGCCAAATGCGCTTGCCGCATTGCCGGCCACGCGCCGAGGCGGCTCAGCGACCCAGGCGCGGGACAGCGCTGGCAGCGTCCACAGTTGCGGTGCCATGCGGGTCTGCCAGCTCTCGCCGTCATGTCGATATCGAGCGGCATAGACCTCGTCCATTCGGGCGTCCATCGCGACCCACCAGTCTTCAGGCGCGCTCGGAATGTTCAAACCGACGCGAGCCTTGTTGGGCGCCTCGCACCCGTTCGCTTGCACCCTAGCGTCTTCGGCCACCAGCATCAGGCTGTCGATCGCCAGCACCGGGGTGTTGCCGGCGAATGCCAATCCCTGTGCCACCGCGCAGGCGGTGCGCAAGCCGGTGAAAGCGCCCGGCCCTTGACCAAAGGCGATCGCTTGCACCTGATGCAGTGCCACGCCGGCCTCGGCCAGCAAGTTCAGCAGCAATGGGATCAGCCTGGCAGAAGCCAGCGGTCCGCCTTGCTCGTTGGCGAGGTATTCGCCGGCCGGCGTGAGCAGTGCCACCGCCATCAGGTCGGTCGAGGTGTCGAGTGCGAGCAAGCAGGGCGTCATGGCGGACGCAGAGTTTAGCGGTCGACCCATCAGTCGCGGTCTTGGCGGGCGGCCGGGGCAGGCCGGTCATGCATCGAGTGCAGACGCTATGCCACCATCTCTCCGCGCCGACGCTCGATGATCCTAGACTGAGGAGCCCTGTGCTCAGCCAGGCGCTGCAGCCCGACGCAGGGGACGCTCAGAACGGGTTGCCGTGGGCTCGCGCTGCCGCCTGTGAACCGATTCTGTTGTGCGCGCTCGAGCCGAGGTGGCGGTCGCTGGCCCATAGGTAACCGGTCGCCGTCGCGCCGTCGACCAGCGTGTTGAGGTCGCAGGCCAGCACGGCGGTGGCCACGGCATCGGCGCCGATGTCCTCTGGCAGGACGCAGGCCGGCGCTTTGGCGTTGGCAGGCAGAGTCAAGAACGACGACGGTGACTTGGCCATTGCGGCGACGATGTCATCGGCCAGCACCAGGCCGTAGTTGCGCCCGTCGT
>CANFPU010000006.1 GCA_947448955.1 Burkholderiales bacterium | reverse complement strand
GAGACGGTGGTGCGCACGCACGACGTCATCGTTCAGCACCTGCGCTTTCGGCCCGGCGAGTTTGGTCGCCCCAAGAAGGGTGGCGGTGACCAGGACGGCCTGTCGACAGTGGGCGGCGCGCACGATGTGATCGTCGACCACTGCAGCTTCTCTTGGGGAACCGATGAGAACCTGTCGGCGTCAGGCCCTCGTTTCGCCGGCACATCGCCGGACGATTGGCGCCGCAGCACGTCGCACCGCATCACCTACACCCACAACCTGATCTACGAAGGGCTTTCGAACTCGGTGCACGAGAAGGGTGAGCACTCCAAGGGTTCGCTGATCCACGACAACACCAGCCAGGTGCTTCTTTACGGCAATGCCTATGTCTCCAACCGAGAGCGCAACGCGTTGTTCAAGGGCGGGGCAAGGGGCGCGATGGTCAACAACCTGATCTTCAACCCGGGCCGGCGCGCAGTGCATTACAACCTGCTGCCGTCAGAATGGGTCGGCAAGCCCTGGCAGGCCGGGCGGCTCAGCCTGGTGGGCAACCTGCTGCGCCATGGCCCCGATACCGATCCGGTCACCGCCTTCTTCACCTTGCGTGGCGCCGGCGATCTGCACCTGCACCTGCAAGACAACCAAGCCACCGACCGCGCCGGCCTAGCCTTGCCGATGGTGGACGACCAGAGCCGGGGCGAAGCAAGGTTGCTGCCGCTCGATATCGCCGAACTGCCTGCGGGCCTGCGCATCCGGCCCGCGGCCCGGTTGGCTGAAGAACTTCTCGACGCTGTGGGCGCGCGGCCCTGGGACCGTGACGCACTCGATGTGCGCGTGCTGGCCGACATGAGCTCTGGGCAGGGCCGGATCATCGACAGCGAAACCCAGCATCCGCTAGGCTATCCACCAGTGACCGAGCCCATACGCCGACTGTTCAACCCCGAGGCCTGGAACCTCGATGACATGAGTCCCAAGTCCGGCTGGGCTCAGCTCAAGGGGTAGCTGGCCTAAGGACTGATGTCAACGACGGGCAAGGGCTGCAGCGATCAATCGATCGTCAACACCAACTTGCCAAAGGTCTTGTCGCTGGCAAGCAGTTCGTGGGCGCGGCCGGTCTCAGCGATCGGGAACACCGCCTCGACGATGGGTCGGATCTGGCCCGATTCGATCAGTGGCCAGACCCGATCGTGCAGCGACGACATGATGACGGACTTGGCCGCCACCGATCGAGCCCGCAGCGTTGAGCCGATCACGCGCAGTCGTTTCCTCAGCATCGGGCCCAGCGGCAGTTCCGCGCTGACACCGCCCAGCAGGCCGATCAGCACCAAGCGGCCATCGATGGCCAGGCTGCCGATGTTGTCCTGGAGATAGGCGGCGCCGACCGGATCGAGGATCACGTCGAAGCCTTTGCCGTCGGTCCAAGCCGCGACATGGTCGACGAAGCTGCCGTCATGCCGGTTGGCACCACCGGCCGCGCCCAGCGACAAGCAGCGCTCGATCTTGTCATCGGACCCGGCGGTGACGAAGACCGGGTTGCCGAAGGCCCGACACAGTTGAATGCCGGCGGTGCCGACCCCGCTCGCGCCGGCGTGCAGCAAGACCCGTTCGCCGGGCTTGAGGGCCGCTTCGGCGTAGAGATTGAGATAAGCGGTGGCGAAGACCTCGGGCAGTGCCGCGGCTTCGATGAAAGACAGGCCCTTGGGAATCGGCAGCACCTGACCGGCCGGGACGACCACCTCTTGGGCATGGCCACCCCCGGCAAGCAGCGCACAAACCGCATCGCCGACCTTGAAACCCGTCACATGGTCGGCGATTTCCTCGACCACACCCGAGCACTCGAGTCCGAGAATTGGACTCGCGCCCGGCGGGGGCGGGTAGCCGCCTTTGCGTTGCGACAGGTCAGCGCGATTCACGGCGCTGGCCTTGACACGGATACGGATCTCGCCGTCACCCAAGGTCGGGCTCGGCGCATCGGCCCACACCAGTCTATCGCCGTCAACTTCAATGGCTTTCATGTCGTCGCTCCTGAATGGGCCAAGCTGGCCTGGTCGTCATGGGTGGTTCGTGAATAGCGGCGACCGCGAGTTTACGCAGAGAGTTTACAAACTACTTCAAGTCGCTTAAGCTCGTGTTAGTACTTTTTGTTGAACTAGGCTTCAGTTACCGCTTTTGACTGATATTTTTTAGATTGATTGAATGAGGTTCACCATGAAGAAATTTCCCACTTTTGCCTGTTCAATTGTTTTGGCAGGCTTTATAGGCTATGCGTTCGGTCAGGGCGTGTCGCACCTGGAAGCTTCGATCGTGAACATGAACATGGCGATCAAAGAGGCGATTCAATGCGGTGGCGGTGGCAAGGATGGATCCGGCTGCACAGGGCCGCGCGGTGAGGCCATTGTGCTGATGAAACAGGCCTTGGCCAAGCTGATCGAAGCCAAGAAGGCA
The DNA here is from genome assembly GCA_947448955.1 of Burkholderiales bacterium. Classification (GTDB taxonomy): domain Bacteria; phylum Pseudomonadota; class Gammaproteobacteria; order Burkholderiales; family Burkholderiaceae_C; genus Pseudaquabacterium. The sequence continues at coordinate 63,008 of CANFPU010000006.1, read as the reverse complement.
GCACCCTGACGCGAGCGTCAGGGCCGGATCGGCACCTCGCCGTTACCTGAAGGCGCGCGCAATACGCTCCTTGAGCATTTCGGTCGAGCCATCCGTGAAAGCAGCAGCTTGCACGCTTTCAAGGTGTCGCAGAAAGGGGTAGCGGTCGGCGAAGCCTGCCGCGCCCATGCAGTGCAACAGCGCGCCGACGTGACGATGCGCCATGGTGGTGGCGAAGATCTTGGCGCGAGCGGCCGGACCCTGCACATCCTCGCCGGCATCGAGGCGATGGGCCGCGTCATAGATCAGCAGGCGTGCCGCCTCGAGATCCACCGACGCGTCGGCCAGCGCGAAGCGCCAGGACTGGTGGTCGGCAAGTGGCTCGCCGAAGGTTTTTCGCGAGCGCCCATATTCGGCGGCCACCCTGATCGATTCGGCCACCATGCCGCTGCACATCGCGCCGACGTAGATGCGGGCACCGTTGATCGACGTCAGCGCACGCTTGAAGGCCTGTCCGGCCGGTGCCAGCAAATCGTCGTCGGTGGCCAGGTAGCCGTCCAGTCGGTAGGACCCGGTGCCCAGCGCCGGTAGCGCGCTGGTGATCGGGCCACCCCGCACAAAGCCTGGGCGCGAGGCGTCGACGACGAACGAGGCGATGCCAGCCGCGCCGCTACCGGTTTCGGTCTGCGCGTAGCACACCGCGACGCCGGTGCGGATCGCGTTGATGATCCAGGCTTTTTCGCCGTCGAGTCGCCAGCCGCCTTCGACGCGGGTGGCGCGGGTGGTGATCGCGGCGAAGTCCGAGCCCGCGCCTGGCTCGGTCAGCGAGGTGCAGCCCGCCATGCGCCCGGCGACGATCTCCGGGACGAAGCGCCGTGCTATAGCCGGTTTGGCGTTGCGTGCAAGGTTTTCGGCGGTGTTGTGCGAATTGATCAGCGCCATCGACAGCCCGAAATCGGCTTCGGCCAGCACCTCAACGACACGGGCTTTGCAGCTGAACGAGGCCCCGCTTCCACCGAATTCGGTGGGCACCGAGATCCCCAAAATGCCGGCTGCGGCCGCCGCTTCGCACAGCGCCGCGTCACACCAGGGCTTTTCGCCAGCCTCCAGCCTGGGCGTCACATGCTCGGCCAAGAAGCGTCTGGCGCGCAGCACGAGTTGGTCTTCCATCTCAGGGGTTACGTTCATTTGAGTACCTTGCTGGCGTCGGCCGCCTGAATCAAGAGGGTGGCGTCTTCGGGCAGCAGGAAACCTGCTGCCAGCGCCCGTTTTGTGGCTTTCTGAATGGCTGCCACATAGCCGTCGTGATGGCCATAGCGCTCCTCGAGGGAGGGGCGAGGATCGTTGGTGGCCTTGCGCTCAGCCTCGGTGCGCGCGAAAGGAATCATGCCGCCCACGTAGTTGCAGATTTGCCCTTTGTGGAAAGGCAGGGCGCCATCGGCGGTGATGTTCCAGCCCAGGTAAGTGCCTAGCGGTGCGTCGAGCAGCACGACCGGAACGCCGCCTTTCTCGTTGCCGTCGGCATCCACCTTGGGCGCGAACATCTTCAGCACCTGCTTGATGCGCGGCGGCGCGTTGGCGGCGATGCCTGAGCCGTCCTTCGGGTCGAACTGTGGCCCCCAGTCGTAATCAAGGACCGGCATGATGAAGTCTGGCTCTGGCAGGGTCGGGCGCAGTCCTGGCAGCGTGGGGAAGCCGATCGCCGCCTTGTGGGCTTCGGCCAGCGTGCCGTCAGCCAGTCGCGGGAATCTGCTGGGCGGCGGCGGTGTGCCTTCGATCACCCATTGGCGGAAATGAGCCCGAATCGCGTTGACCGTCTGCACATGGGTCACGGGGTTGGCGGGCAGCACGCCGGTGCCGAAGTTGTTGCCCGGGCAGGTCGCGCCCTGGGTCGGCAGGCCTGCGCCAGGCAGGCTGGTGTCGAAGCCGCCGGCACCGCCGCCATGGCTGCTGCTGGCGATGTAATAGCGACGCACGTGGTCCGGCAAGGGCAGATCCGCCTTGGCGTCAGTGCCCACCCATTCTGGCGTGAGCTTCAGCGCCCATACTTCGGCCGAGCCGAAATGCTCGATGATTTTCGGACAGGTCTTGGTCGCGGTGCAGCGGTCCAGGATGCCGGCAGCCGGCAAGTTGCGCAGTGGATCAGGATGCGGCAGCCACCACTGCGGTCCCTCGCTGCCCGCCTGATACAGCTCCAGCACGCCGTCCGGTTGCGCCCATCGAAAGTTGAGGGCGATGCGTCGCCCAGCGATGATCGGCCACATGCCGTCATGCACCAGCGTGCCGTCCTCGCCCTGGTTGAATCCCAGGTGTAGCCAGCCACGCAGGTAGTTGCCGGACTGCGAAACACCGCGCCCGATTGAATGCTTGACCCATTTGGCGATCGGGTTGGGCGTGCCCGTGTCGTCGGCAGCGGCCGTCTTGAAAAACGTGGCGACGTCGCGCCAGGCGGCGAAGCCGATGCCCAGCACATACGGGTCGGCTGCCGTGAAAACCACTTGGTACAGGCGTTTCAAGTCGAAGCCCTGCTTCAGGCAAACCTGCGTCGGATCCGGCTTGCCTGGAAAAGGATGGGTGGCGTCGCAGTGGGCCCAGGCCCAGTCCGTCGCGGGAATTTCCAACTCATCGATCACTTGGCCATGCATGCCTTCGCCGCCTCTCGACACCAGCCGCGCTTTGCGGGTGTCGAGGGTCATGGGCTTGTAGGGCACCGGGTTGGTCTGCACCAGCAGCGGCTGCGATCCCAGACCCGAGCGGTTGACGATGCGGCCCATCACTTCGCCAGTGATCGGCGCACCGCCAATGCCGCGTGCGACTGGTAGCTGTAGCCACTGCAGGCCGTTGGCGGCAGCTTTCTCGCGAACCGCCGTCTGTCCCGCGTTGTCGCCTTGCCAGGCCGAGGCCAGCATGATGTCGCCCAGCGCTCGTTCTTGTGGTGCCATCGCGTACACCCGACCGCGATTGGGCACGTCGTGCCACATCAGGCCGCTCGCCTTGGCGCGGTCGACCGGCTTGTAGATCACGAAGGTCGCGACATATCGCACCCGACCATCCGCCTCCTTGGCCAGCGCGATGTCTTGAATGATCGCGTTGCCCGGCAGCGCGGGGTCCAGTTCACCAAAGGCGCGCCCGGCCACTTGCTCGTAGGGGAAAGCGGGCGCGGGGGTACCGGCTGGCGCCGCGAATGCGACGATCTCGTCGATGACGATCCGGGTCACGCGCGCCTGGGCGCTGGACGTGAAAGCGAGGGCGAGTGTCGAGGCCAACGCGGCCGCGGCGAAGGTTTTCAAATAGCGGATCAATGCGGGCTTTCTGCTGCGCGGCGCTCACCGTAGCGATCGCGGCTTCGGTGGCGCCTTCGGTGACGGCTTTGGTGACGGCTTTGGTGACGGCTTCGGTGACGGTTCAGGCGGCGGTTTAGGCGGCGGTTGAATGCACCGGGCTGGGTGTTCCCGGTGCATCGCTCGGGCTTGGCTGTCGATCTCAGACCCCGTCCATCTCGATCGGCTGGTAGTACGGCCGGGGGCCTAGCGCGTCGACGCGGGCCCAGAACGCGGGCCCTGCGGCCAGCCCGCGCGCGTCTTTCTGTGCGGTCTGGCGCCAGACGTTCCAGGAATCTGGATGCAGTGCGATGGCTTGCGCGAAATGCTGCGCCGCTTCGTCCCCCTGGCCCTCGCGCAGCAGGTGCTGGCCGAGTCGGAACAGCGCATGCGCCCGACCGATCGCCGGATCAGCAGCCTTCACGCGCGCTTGTGCGGCCTTTGCCGAAAGCACGTGTTTGCTCTTCGCCCCATGGGTCACCCAGTCGCGGACCGCACCAAGGTACAGCGACTTGATGCGTTCGCGCTCGGCGATGATCGCATCGGACAAGGTGAAGGTCTTGCGGTCCATGCCTCGAAAGCCATCGGTTGAGCCCGCTGTTTCCGGCGGACGCACGATGCGGCCTTGCTCGTCGATCCAGACCGCCTGCGGCACGTTGACCAGACCGTAGAGGTCTGCGACGTGGTGGTCGCGGTCGATCAAGCAGGGATAGCTGGGCTTGGCAGCATCAATCCAGGGTCGCGCCGGCTCAGCCTGGTCGGTCGCCACCGCCAGGATCACGAAGCCTTGTGACTTGAGTTCGTCGAACAGTACCTGCCACACGGACAGGTCGGCTCTACACCCTCACCAAGAGGCCCAGGTGGCCAGCAGCACCTTTTTGCCGCGGTAATCTGAGAGTCGGTGTGTTTGGCCGTCCAGGTCTGGCAGTTCGAAGTCTGGCGCCTCCAGCGTGGACAGCGCCTGCGCGCGCGCTGCGGCTGCGGTGCCCAGCACCCAGGTCTGCCCCGCTGAATCATGTTCGACCGGATGGCCCATGTGCTGCCAGAGTGCCGCGATGTCGAGCTGATCGCCGCGCACCATCGGCTTGGCGGTTTGGCGCGGCAAGGGCGTGCAGAGGTCGCCCTGGCACAGGCCTTCGGGCTTCCACTGCCAGCCTGTCGCAGCCTCGATGCCGCTGCGGTCCAGCCACAGCGAGTCGCCTTCGGCCAGCGCATGGGCTGGTCGCGTCTCGCGTTGTTCATTGAGGACGGTGATCAAGGGAGCTCCGCTGAGTCATGCCCCAGATGGGGCGTTGAAAGAGGCCAGTCGTCGGGTTTGATGCCACAGGCATGGCCGATGCCGCAGGCGCACTGATTCTAGATTTCACTCCGGGCGAATGCCCGCCTGCTTCAGCAGCTTCTGCCAGATCGGCTTCTCGGCCCGGTAAGTCTCGGCAAATGCCTCCGGCGTGTTGCCAACGAAGTCCATGCCCAAGGCGGCGATGCGCTCGAAGACTTCAGGCTCGCGGGCCGCGGCCACGGTCTCGGATGCCATGCGCCGAACCACGGCGGTCGGTGTCTTGGCCGGCGCGCCGATGCCGATCCAGCCCGGATTCATCTTGAAGACATCCGCGTCCAGGCCTTGCTCGGCAAATGTGGGCAGGTTCGGCATCGACGGGTGACGCCGTGTCCCGGTGATGGCCAAAAGCCTGAGCTTGCCGGCCTCGACTTGCGGTTTGGCCGTGGCAATGGTCACGAAGCTCAGCGGCAACTGGTTGGCCAGCAGGTCTTGCAGCATGGGCGCCTCGCCTTTGTAGGGCACATGGACCATGCCAGCATCGTAGGTGGCGTTGATGTGCTCCGAGGCGACGTGGCCGTAGTGGCCGGTGGCCACCGAGCCGTAGGACAGCTTGCCTTTGTGGCGCTTGAGATGCTGCATCAGTTCTGTCGCCGTCTGGACCGGCACGCTGGGATGCACTGCCAGCACCATCGGCACGGTGGCGAGCAAGGTCACGAAGCTGATGTCGCGGTCGGTGTCGTAGGGCACCTTCTCGAACAGGAAGGGCGCGGTGATCACCTGAGACACGCCGATGACGCCGAAGGTGTGGCCATCGGGTGCTGCCTTGGCCATCGCGCCGATGCCGATCATGCCGCCCGCGCCGGCGCGGTTGTCGACCAGCAGTTGTTGACCGATGCGCGCCGCGATGCCGCGTCCGATCAGCCGTGCCAGGATGTCGGTGGCACCGCCGACGGGATAGGGCACGATCAGCCTGACCAGCGCCTGCGGCCATTCGGGCTGGGTGGCCTGGCTGCGGGCCTGGTCGCCCAGGCTCATCGCCAGGCCTGCGGCGGTCGCTTGATGCAGGAAGCGACGGCGTTGGTTGGGGTCGGTCATGGCGGGTCCTCGGAGGTTGGCAAGGATGGGTGGCGGCGGGCCTCGGGCCTTTAGCGCCCGTGGAATACCGCCGCGCGTTTTTCCATAAAACTGGCCACGCCTTCACGGTGGTCGTCCGTGTGGGCCAGACGTCGGATGGTGTCGATGGCCCAGCCGCCGATCTCGCGCGGGTCGCCATAGCTGCTGCGCTTCAGTCCCGCCTTGAGCGCTCGCACGGCCAGCGGCGGATTGGCGGCGATGCGCTCGGCCAGCGCAAGCGCGTCTCGCATCAGGTCAGCATGCGCGGCCACCCGTCCGACCAGGCCGATGCGCAAGGCTTCGGCGGCGTCGATGACATCGCCGGTGAACAGCAGCTCGGCAGCCTTTTCGGGGCCGACCAACACAGGCAGCCGGTAAAAGCCGCCCACATCACAGGTGAGTCCTCGTTTGACGAACATCTCCGAGAACTTGGCCCGATCAGAGGCGATGCGCAGATCGGCAAACAGCGCGAGTTCGAAGCCCCAGCCGATGGCCGCACCATTGACCGCCGCGATCACCGGCTTGGCGCATTCCAGCGCGGCAATCGCCGCCGGCGTCGGCGGGTTGTGCACGATGGCCGCGCCGCGCTTGGCGATGCCGCCATCGGGTGCGGCCATGATCTCGGTGACATCGTCGCCCGAGCAAAAAGCCGGGTCAGCGCCGGTGACGATCACACAGCGCACCTGCGGGTCATCGTGTGCGGCCAGAAAGGCCGATTCCAGTTCGGCGTAGGCGCGCCAGTTCAGCGCATTGCGGCGTTCGGGTCGGTTCAGCGTGATGGTCAGCACATGGTGGGTCAGCGCGAACCCGGTGTGCACAAAATTGTCTGGCGGGATAGTTTGTCGGGTGGTCATGGCTCAAGTCCTTCGGTGGCTGGTTTGGCGCGTCTGCTTATTGCGGCTTGATCCCGGCAGCTTTGACGATGGGCGTCCAGCGCTCGATCTCGCGGCGGAGGTAGGCGGCGTATTCGGCCGGCGTCGAGGCGTGCACCTCGTAGCCTTGCGAGATCAGCTTCTCACGCACCTCCGTGCCGTTGACCGCTGCCACCACTGCGGCGTGCAGCTTGTCGATGATGGCCTGCGGTGTGCGGGCTGGCGCCAGCAGACCGTAGTAGCCCGAGGCCACCAGTTCGGGTCGTCCCTGTTCCGCGGTAGTGGGCAGATCGGGCAGCACCGGTGATCTGCGTTCTGCGGCGATCGCCAGCCCACGCAGCTTGCCGGCGGTCACCTGCGCGCCGGTGGGGATGTAAGCGTCGATCATCACTGGCACGGTGCCGCCGATGGTGTCTTGCATTGCAGGTGCTGCACCTTTGTAGCCGATGTGGACCAGCGGCGCACCGCTTCTCGCGCGCCACAGTTCGCCGATCAGGTGGGGCGAGCTGCCGACCCCAGCGGTGGCGTAGCTCAGGCCGCCGGCGGTGCTGCGGGCGGCGGCCTCGACGTCTTGCAGTGTTCGGTAGGGCGTGGCTGGGTTGACGACCAACATCACCGGGATCGACGCCACCAGCGAGATCGGCGCGAAGTCGCTGTGCACGTCGTAGGGCAGTTTCATGCCGAGTGCCGTGTTCAGCGCCAGTGGTGCGGCGCCGAACAGCAGCGTGTAGCCGTCGGCCGAAGCCTTGGCCACCAGGTCGTTGGCGATCACGGTGGCGCCGCCGGGCTTGTTCTCGACCAGCACCGGCTGCCCCAGTCGCTCGCTCATCTTCTGCGCCACCTGTCGGGCCACGACGTCGGTCGCCCCGGCTGGCGCGAACGGCACGATGATCCGGATCGCATGGCTGGGGTATGGCGTTGGTGAGGGTGAAGTTTGTGCGTTCGCGTTGGGCGCGGTCTGCAGCGCGGCCAGCAGCGCCGCGGTTAGCAGGGCGCCCAACGTCCGGCCCAGCGAGTGTCTATGCATGATGAGGTCCATGGCGGAGGCCGCCGGGAAGAGGTGTGTCAATCTCAGGGGTCGCAGCAGGCGCCGTTGCATTTGATGCGGTCGCAAGACCAAGCCCGCGCAGACTGGGTCATCCGAGCCATCATGCCAAGCTATCGCCGCCTGCAAGCCGGTGAAAACCCGATCTGATCAGCGGATTGGCGCTGCGCGATCAGCACAGCGCTCTGGCTATCGCTCAGTCCAGCGCTCGATCATCTGGCCAGGCAGGCAGTGCCGGGCGGAGCGGCTGAGCTTGCATGGCTGGCTCGCCAGCCCGCCACCTCGCTGGCCAGCGAAGCGAGTCCCGTCAGGCCTTAGACGGGCCCGCAATTTTCCGAGGCTGGGTTGCACCACGCCGGGCGACAGCCAGCCGCTGAAGCTCAGCGCGAGCAGGTCGGCGCCATGCGCCGCAAGCACTGGCGGCAATGTATCCAGCGGCATCTGCACGCCCAGCGCCGCGGCCAAGTGCGCAGCTTGTCCTTGCGGACGCCGTGTCGCGTTCGACCGACGATATGCCGGTCATTGCAGCCGCGCCAACCCTGGTGCGCCAAAGGTTCAGCCCTGTAGAGTGCGAGAAGCTGGATTTGCCCCTTTTGTCTTGGGCATTAATAGGACAAATATCCTGTGATCGCCTAATATGTTGTTCAGATCGTGTTTTGACTAGGACAAACAGTGAGCTTCATTTTGAATGCCATGCGACGCTTGGGCGGCATGGCCCTGGTTGCCGGGCTGGCGGCGATGGTTCAGTTGAATCCCGCGCAGGCGGCGCCGCCGGCTTGTCCCGAGTTGCTGCAGCGAGAGCTACCGCGTTTGCAGGACGAGAAGCCGCAAGCGCTGTGTCAATACGCGGGTCGGGTCGTGCTGGTTGTCAACACCGCCAGCTTCTGTGGCTTCACGTCGCAGTACAAGGCGCTGGAAGGCTTGTCCGCGCGCTATGCCGACAAAGGTCTGGTCGTGTTGGGTTTTCCGTCCAATGACTTTGGCAGCCAGGAACCAGGCAGCAACAAGGAGATCGCCGAGTTCTGTGAGAACACCTTCAACGTCAAGTTTCCGATGTTTGCCAAGTCCAGTGTGAAGTCCGGCAAGTCCGACATCAACCCGCTGTTTGCCGAGCTCGGGAAGAAAACAGGCAGCACGCCGAAGTGGAATTTCCACAAATATCTGATCGCGCGCGACGGCCTGGAGGTGCAGAGCTTTGGCTCCATGACCGACCCTGGAAGCCGAGCATTCACCCAGGAAGTCGAACGCCTGCTGGCCAAGCGCTGAGCCGATGCGGCCCTCCCGGACCCCGAGCTTGGGGCAGGACGCCGGTGCCGACTCTTCGGCGGCTTTGCAGTCGTTCTTGCGCCAGCTTGGGCTGGGTGTCGCGCGGGGGGCAGCACCGCAACGTCGCGTTGCAGTCATCGGCTCAGGCATCGCCGGCTTGTCAGCGGCTTGGGGCTTGAGCGCCCATGCGCGGGTCACGCTGTTCGAGGCGGCTGACTATTTCGGTGGTCATACGCACACGGTCGACGTCGAGTTGCAAGGGCGGCGCCACGGCGTCGACACGGGGTTTCTGGTCTTCAACGAGCGTACCTATCCGCTGTTGATCGCGCTGTTCGAGCAACTCGGTGTCGAGGTGGCGGCCAGCGAGATGTCGTTTTCGGTCCAGATACCAGCGCAACGCATGGAGTGGAGCGGCACCGACCTCAATGGGGTCTTCGCCCAGCGCGCCAACCTGCTGAGGCCGCGCTTCTGGGGCATGCTCGCCGACCTGCTGCGATTCAATCGGCTGTGCACCATGCTCGCCAGCCGCGGCGAAGAGGCCTCGCTGGCGCAGCCGATCGGTGATTTCTTGCGCGAACAGCGCTTTGGCTCAGCGTTCACCGACTGGTATTTGCTGCCGATGGTCGCGTGTATCTGGTCCTGCCCGACGGCGCGGATGCTCAGTTTCCCGATCAGCACCTTGATCCGCTTCTGCCACAACCACGGCCTGCTGCAGATCAGCGACCGTCCGCAATGGTTCACCGTGCGCGGCGGCGCGCGCCACTATGTTGAAAAAATGTTGCCACGCATCGCCGACAGGCGACTGGCCTCGCCGGTGACATCGGTTCGGCGGCTGTCGCAAGGTGCACTGGTGCAAACCGCGCAGGGCAGCGAACTCTTCGATGCGGTCGTGATGGCGGCGCACAGCGATCAATGCCTGAAGCTGCTCGACGATGCGGGCGCGCAGGAACAGGCCCTGCTCGGTGCGATTGGCTACCACCGCAACCGCGCGGTGCTGCACACCGATACCCAACTGTTGCCGCAGCGCCGGCGGGCCTGGGCGGCATGGAATTACGAACATCGCGGCAGCACTGGTGGCGAGCAATCTGCAGTCTGCCTGCACTACCTGCTCAACCGCTTGCAGCCGCTGCCCTGGCAGCAGCCGGTGCTGGTGTCGTTGAATCCGACGCGTGCACCGGCCGCTGAATCGGTGCTGGGCGAATTCGATTACGCGCATCCGGTGTTCGACGCCGCAGCGGTGGCCGCTCAGGCGCGCATCCCGTCCTTGCAAGGGCGGCGCGACACCTGGTTTTGCGGGGCTTGGACGCGCTACGGTTTCCATGAGGATGGATTGCTGTCGGGACTGACGGTGGCCAAGGACATGGTTGAGCGCTGGGCGACGCAGCCTGCCGCGCTGGCCGCATGACCTGGGCCGGCACATCGCATTGGCCGCGCCAAGCCTTGCTGGGCCGCGGCGAGGTTCGGCATCGCAGGTTGCGCCCGGCGCCGCATCAATTCAGCTACCGCAGCTATTTCCTGATGCTGCCGATGCGCAGCTTGCGCAGCGAGGCTTGCCCAGCGCTGCATCGCAACGCGGGTGGTCTGAACTGGCTGAGTTTTCATGATGCCGACCATGGCGAAGGCGGCGCCGACAGCCTCGCATGGCTGGATGCCTTGCTGGTGGCCGAGGGCGTCGCCGACGCTGACGGCGAGGTCTGGCTGCATTGTTTCCCGCGCGTGCTCGGCTTCGCGTTCAAGCCGGTCAGTTTCTGGTACTGCCTGCGCCAAGATGAGTCGCTGGCGGCGGTGGTTATCGAAGTCAATAACACTTTCGGCCAGCGGCATGTCTATCTGCTGCAAGGCGAGGCGATGGGGTACGGCTTGGCGCTGCAGGCGCGCAAGGTGTTCCACGTGTCACCGTTTTGCCGCGTCGTCGGCAGCTACAGCATGCGATTCATGAACTGCAGTGACGCGGCGGGCGGCCGCACGCTCGCCCGCATCGACCATGAGGACGAAGCGGGGCCTCTGCTGCAGACCAGCGTCAGCGGCCGGCTGCATGTTTTGACGGATGCCAGCGCGCGCGCGGCCTTTTTCGCCATGCCCGTGCTGAGCCTGATGTTGGTGGCGCGAATCCATTGGCAGGCGCTTCGCTTGGCGCTCAAGCGCGTGCCCTTTTTCGGCAAGCCGCCGCCACCTGAGAAATTCGTTACCCGTTGATTGACCGAGCTTTGCGATGAACACGACCACTCTCAAACAAGACTTCAGCCTGCCCAGCGGCGCACCGAGCGCAGCGCGCACGGTCTTCAAACTGTTGCAGCGATTGCGCTTCGGCAGTCTCGACGTGCAACTGCCTGACGGCAGCTCGGCCCATTTCGGCGTGGCCGAGGGGCCGCGCGCTGGACTGCGGATCCGCGACTGGGCGGTCTGCGCTGCGGCGCTGCGCAGTGGTGACATCGGTTTTGCCGAGAGCTATATGGCCGGGCATTGGACCAGCCCAGACCTGCAGGTCTTGCTCGAATTGTTCATCCGCAACCGCGAAGCGTTGGAGTCTGTCGTGTTCGGTCATTGGTGGGGCGCTTTGCTGCACCGCGCGCGCCACCTGTTGAACCGCAACAGCCGCAAGGGCAGCCGCAAGAACATCCATGCCCACTACGATCTCGGCAATTCGTTTTATCAGCTTTGGCTCGATCCGAGCATGAACTATTCGAGCGCCTGGTTCGACGGCGACACGACGCGATCCCTGTTGTCGGCACAAGCCGCCAAGATGCGCCGCTCGTTGCAGCAATGTCGTGTCGAGCCGGGTTCTCGCGTGCTGGAAATAGGCTGCGGCTGGGGCGCCGTCGCCGAATGCGCAGCGCGTGACTTTGGTGCGCACCTGACCGGGGTCACCTTGTCGTCCGAACAGCTGAACTGGGGTCGGGCGCGCTTGCAAAGCGCCGGCCTGAGCGACCGCGCCGACCTGCGCTTCCAGGACTACCGCGACATCCCCGATGCGCCTTTCGATGCGGTGGTGTCGATCGAAATGTTCGAAGCGGTCGGGCGCGAATATTGGGGGAGTTATTTCAAGACGGTGCATGACTGTCTGAGGCCCGACGGTCGCGCCTGCATCCAGACCATCACGATCCGCGACGATTTGTTCGAGCGCTACGCGCGATCGACCGACTTCATCCAGCAGTACATCTTTCCAGGCGGCATGCTGCCCAGCCCGAGCCAGTTCCGCCAGCAGGCGCATCGGGCGGGGCTCCGTGTCGAGGCCGAACTGGCATTTGGCCACGACTATGCCGAGACGCTGAAGCGCTGGCGCGAGGCCTTTTTGCGTCAAGAGGGCCTGGTGCTGGAGCAAGGATTTGACAATCGCTTCATGCGGTTGTGGGAGTTTTATCTGGCGTCTTGCGAGGCGGCTTTCAATGCCGGCAGTACCGACGTGATCCAGTTCACGCTGGTGCGCGACTGAGATGCACCGGCGCCCAGCGATCGCGGGTTTGCTGTGTCTGCCGCTGATGGCGGTAGCCGCCTCACCGCCTGAACTGGGGGAACTGCGACCACAAGGCCGAGGACAGTTGCGCTGGTGGGGCCTGCTGATTTACCACATTCGGCTGTGGGCGCGCGAGACGGTCGATGCCCAGAACTGGGCCCAACAATCGCTCGCGCTGGAGCTTGAATACGTCAGATCGCTGAGCGGGCGCGAGATCGCCAAGCGCTCGCTGGCCGAGATGCGCCGTCAGGCTGAGATTGCTGAAACCAAGGCTGCGACCTGGCTCGCCGAGATGGAAGCGGCATTTCCCGACGTCCAAGCGGGCGATCGCATCAGCGGCCTGTATGAGCCAGGTCGGGCGGTGCAGTTTTTTGTCAATGGTCGGCCCCAGCGGCGCATTGCCGACGCCGAATTCAGCCGACTGTTCTTTGGGATCTGGTTGGCGCCGCAAAGCTCAGAGCCTGCATTGCGCCGGCAGTTGCTGGAGGGCGCGCTTGGGCGCTGATGCAGCTGGCGGGTTCAGCCCGGTCGCCGGCCTGCGCTACGGTGCGCTGGGATTTGCGCTGGCCTTTGTCGCGCTGCCGCTCTACGTCACGCTGCCGGCCCATTACGCGCAGCAGTACGGCGTGCCGCTGGCGCTGTTGGGTGCGGTGCTGCTGTTGGCCAGAACACTCGATGCTTTGGTCGACCCTTGGATCGGGCGGCGCTGCGATGTCTGGCTCAATGGCGCGCCGCGGCGACTGATGGTCTGGATGGCGGTCGCAGCGCTGTTGCTGGGCGGTGGCTTCACGGCCTTGTTCTTCCCGCCGCTGCGCGGATCCAGCGCCTTGCTGTCCTGGTGCGGGTTGTGGCTGGTCGTGACTTACCTGGGCTACAGCGTGCTGAGCGTGCTGCACCAAGCCTGGGGCGCGCGGCTGGGCGGCGACGCGGTGCAGCAGACGCGCATCGTCGCCTGGCGAGAGGGCTTTGCGCTCGCCGGCGTCATTTGCGCCAGTCTCTTGCCGAGCCTGGTCGGGCTGCCGATCACTGCGGCCCTCTTGGCGCTGGCATTGGCGGCGGGCCTGGTCTTGTTGCGATGGGTGCCGCGGTGGTCGCCGCGCCGGCCCATGCCCAGCGCCGGTCTGGCGTTGGCCGTTTGGCGGGTACCGGCCTTCAGGCGTTTGCTGGCGGTGTTCCTGCTCAATGGCATTGCTGCCGCGATACCGGCGACGTTGCTGCTGTTCTTTGTGCGTGACCGTTTGCAGACGCCCGGGCTTGAAGGGCTGTATCTGGGCGCGTACTTCGTCGCCGCCGCGCTGTCGCTGCCGCTCTGGCTGCGTGCGGTCGCAAAGCTCGGGCAGGCGCGCGCCTGGGGTGTGGGCATGCTGCTGGCGCTGCTGGCTTTCGGCTGGGCTGCGGCATTGGGCGCCGGTGATCGCATCGCTTTCACGCTGGTGTGCCTGGCCAGCGGCGCGGCATTGGGCGCCGACCTGGCGATTCCTGGCGCGATGCTGAGCCTGGTGGTGCAACAAACTGGGCTGGCTGGCCGCGCTGAGGGCGCGTTCTTCGGTTGGTGGAACGCGGCCAACAAGCTCAACCTGGCGCTGGCCGCAGGCTTGGCGCTGCCACTGCTGCAGTGGCTGGGGTACGCGCCGGGGCAGCGCCACGATGCCGCTTTGCTGGCTTTGACGCTGGCGTACTGCGTGTTGCCCTGCTTGTTGAAGCTGAGCGCAGCCGCCCTGCTCTATTTTTTACAGATTCGACCTGTTGCCTTGGAAACCGCATGAACTCATCGACCTTGAACCGCCGTACCGCGCTGCTGAGCGCAGGCGCCCTGCTGCTGGCCGGCTGCGCGTCACCCGTGCCTGCCGACTATGCGGGCGAAAAGCCTGCGCTGGACCTGCGCCAGTATTTCAACGGCCCGCTGACAGCGCACGGCATCTTCACCGATCGCAGCGGGCAGGTGAAGCGGCGCTTTATCGTCAGACTGGTCGGGCGCTGGCAAGCCGATGTCGGCGTGCTGGAGGAGGACTTCGAGTACAGCGACGGCGCCCGCGAACGCCGCGTCTGGACGATCCGTCATCTCGGCGGTGGTCGTTACAGCGGCAGCGCTGAGGATGTGGTCGGGCAAGCGTTGGGCGAAGCGGCAGGCAACGCGCTGCGTTGGCGTTATGCGTTGAAGCTGCCGGTTGATGGCAGCGTTTACGAGGTCGATTTCGATGACTGGATGTTTCTGGTCGACGATCGCGTGATGCTCAACAAGGCGCGCATGAGCAAATTCGGCGTGCACCTCGGCGACGTCACCTTGTCGTTCCAAAAGCCATGAGCCTGGCGTTGAACCCGCTGTTGCGCGAATGGTCAGGCCGCGTCGTCTGGCTGGTGGGTGCGTCCAGCGGCATCGGTCGTGCACTGGCCGCAGCGCTTGACCGTGCTGGCGCGCGTGTCATCGTCTCGGCTCGCCAGCAAGCGCTGCTCGATGACTTCTTGCGTGAGCATGCCCGTGCGCAGGCCATCGCGCTCGACGTGCTCGATGCCCCGGCGCTCCAGCAGGCGGCGCAGGCTGTCTTGCGCGAGCATGGTCGGATTGATCTGTGCGTTTACTGTGCAGGTTATTACCAGCCGATGCGCGCGCAAGAATTTTCACGACACGAAGCGTTGCGCCATCTGGAGATCAACTATGTCGGCGCGCTGAACCTGCTCGATGCGCTGCTGCCGCAGTTGCTGCTGCAGGCGCGGCAGAACAGCCCAGCGCATCTGAGCCTGGTGTCGAGTGTGGCTGGTTATCGTGGGCTGCCGAAGGCGCTTGGCTATGGGCCCTCCAAGGCGGCACTGACACATCTGGCCGAAGCGCTGTATTTGGATCTTTCGCCTGAACAGATTGGCGTGTCGGTGATCCAACCCGGCTTTGTCGCCACGCCGATGACGGCGGGCAATGATTTCCACATGCCAGCGTTGCTGACGCCGGAGCAGGCCGCGCAGTCGATATTGGCAGGCTGGGCGCGCGGCGAATTCGAGATCCATTTCCCCAAGCGCTTCACGCGCTGGCTCAAGTTGCTGCGTCACCTCAGCTATGGGCTGTATTTCCGCGCGATCAAGCGCGCCACTCGATGATGACGCCAAGCCTGAATGCTGACCCGCGGGTCGCCGCAGTGATCGCTTTCTTTGAACATCTGCAGCCGGCTGATGTCGCGGCGTTGGGCCAGCTCTACACCGATCAGGCCTTCTTCAAGGATCCGTTCAACGAGGTCCATGACCTGGCCGGCGTGCGGCGCGTGTTCGGCCATATGTTCGAGTCCTTGGACGCGCCTCGATTCAAGGTGCTCGATGCCTTGGTACAGGACCAGCAGTGTTTTCTGAGCTGGGATTTCATGTTTCAACTGCAGGGCCAGTCGCTCGAGCGTCGCATCCACGGCAGCAGCCATCTGCGCTTTGGCGCTGATGGCCGCATCGCCTATCACCGAGATTACTGGGACGCTGCCGAGGAAGTCTACGAGAAGGTCCCATTGCTGGGTGGCTTGCTGCGCTGGATCAAGCGTCGCTTGCAGGTTTGATGTCGATGCCTTGCGACTGACCGGAAACCGCTGTCGGCCGCGCCAGGTCGCGCAGGCGCAGATGGGCCTCACCCTCCCAAAGCACCGGCAATTGATGCTTGGCACGCAGGTAATGGTGGGTGAAGACGTCCAGGTAGGCTGCCAGGGTCTGCTCAGCCAGCACCTCACCGGCCAAGCTGAGGCACAGCGCGGCCACCTCGCTGGTACAGAAATGGTCGTCGCGGCGCGAGCGGCGCAGCTGGTAAGCCGAGATCTGGTCAGGTTGGAGGCTGAGCACCGGCAGGTGGTCCAGGCAAGGGCTCTTGCGAAACATCTTGCGCGCCTCGGACCAGGTCGCGTCCAGCAACACGAAGAGCGGACGCTTGCCGGACCCGCCCTGAGCGGCCGTCGGTTCGAGCGCATGCACCACCCGCTCGGGCGCCGCGTATTCGCCAGGAAACACCACATACGGTTGCCACTGCGGATCTGCCAGCAGCGCCAGCAATGCCGGGTCAGTCTCGGTGCGGGCCCAGCCAAAGGCAAAGGTGTCGGTCACCACATCGGCCACCAGCCAGCCCGTGTTGCTGGGCTTGAGTGGCTCCACATCGGCCATCAACAGGCAGGCGCCAGCGCTGGTGGCCACCGAGGGCCGAAATGCGCACAGGCAGTGGCTGGGCACCAGCCTGCAATCGGGGCAGCGCTCACGCTTGAACCCACCTCGGGCGAGAAAGGGTTTGGTGCTGCGCGCCAAGCGGACGGCGCGCAGTCGGGCGACGGCGTTGAGCATGGCGGATTGTCAACGGCGGCGAAGCCTGTCCACCGGCGCAGTGACGCTGGTCGTCAGGGCTTGGCCAGTGCTCTGGCCAGAGCCGGGCGGGCATAACAGGCGTCGGCCCAGCGTTGAACGTTGGCATGCTCCGAGTAGCCGAAGTCGATCCGCTTCATCAGGTACATCACCGACGCCACGTTGAGGTCGGCCACCGAGAAGTGGTCACCGACCAGCCAGTCGCGGCCGGCCAGCGCCGCATTGAGCACCCGCAGCGGGCGCTGCAAGCCCTTGGCGGCACCTTCGGAGACCTTGGGGTTGCGCTTTTCTTCAGGCGTGAAGAGCTTCTGGACGACGATCTGCATCTGCAGCGGTTCGATCTCGCTGATCGCCCAGACGCTCCATTGCAGGGCCTTGGCCTCGTCCTGGGCGCTGGTTGGGTAGAGCGCACCGCCATAACGCTTGGTGAGATAGAGGTTGATCGCCATCGACTCGAACAGCTGCAGCTCACCATCGATCAAGGCCGGGATGCGGCCATTGGGGTTCACCGCCAGGTGCTCGGCGGATTTGGAGTCGGCACCGTAGGTGACCGGGACATGCTCGTAGGCGATGCCGACTTCTTCCATGCCCCAGATCGCGCGCAGCGCGCGTGAACCGGAAATGCCTAAGAGTTTGGGTTGGGTCATGTTGATTTGTCCGTGGTGGTGGCGTGGATGGTGGCGTGGGTGGTGGCGTGGGTGGTGTCGAGGGCGTTGGTAAGCTTGATCACGCAGGGTTCGATAGTTTCCACGATCTGCTTTGGCTTCCGATGCAAGGTAGGGAAAGACACTGGCGCGTGGCGTTGTTGCAAAGCACTGGTGCAAGGCAATGGCGCAAGGCAATGACGCAAGGCAATGACGCAAGGCGCTGAGCCGCCAGCTCGTTCGGTGTCCCCCGTACCGCCTTGCGCTCGATAATAGGCAACGATGGCCAGGGATCTCCTGGTCCTTGACCCCCAGGGCCTGTTGTGCAGCGCCCCAGCGATGCGCGCCGAACCTCCAGCCCGATGAGCAGCTCCATGTTCAGCCCCGATGAACCGCTGATGCGACTGGCGCTGGACCAGGCGCTGAACGCGCGGCTCGCCGGTGAGGTGCCGGTGGGGGCGGTGATCGTTCGCGATGGTCAGTTGGTCGCCACCGGCTACAACCGGCCAATCACCACGCACGACCCGACAGCGCATGCCGAGATCGTCGCGCTGCGACATGCCGCGCAGCTAGCGCAGAATTACCGGCTGCCCGACTGCGAGCTCTACGTCACGCTGGAGCCCTGCGCGATGTGCGCGATGGCGCTGCTGCACGCCCGTTTCAAGCGCGTGGTGTTCGCCGCCACCGACCCCAAGACCGGCGCCGCTGGGTCGGTCACCAACTTGTTTGCCGATGCGCGGCTCAACCACCAGACCGCGCTGCTGGGCGGCGTGCTGGCCGAGCCCGCGTCGGCGCTGTTGCGCCAGTTTTTTGCCGAGCGCCGCGCCCAACAGCGTGTCGAGCGCGATGCACTGCGCGCTGCCAACGGGGATCGTCCCGCCGGGCAGTCCGGCGTTGGCGAAGCGCCGATCCCCGTCGGGGATGCCACCTGAATTTCACGACCATCTCACCACCACCTCGCAACCATCTCACGACCACCGGCCCGCACGATGAACTCATTGCATGTCTACAGCGCCTCGGGGGTCGAGCTCCGAACCGCCGCTCTCAAGCTGGCGCGCCAGCGCCTGGGTGCGATGGGTTTCGAGGTCACACTCGACCCTAGCGTTCGCGCGCGCCACCAGCGCTTTGCCGGCGATGACGAGACCCGGCTCGAGACCTTGCACCGCATCGCCGATGCCGCGCCCAGCGTGGCGATGGCGTGCCGCGGCGGCTACGGCCTGAGCCGCTTGCTCGACCGCATCGACTGGCCACGGCTGGCGCGCAGTGTCGAGCAAGGCACCCGCTGGGTGGGATTCTCGGACCTGACGGCGCTGCAGCTCGGTTTGCTGGCCCACACCGGCGCGACCAGCTGGCATGGGCCGATGGCCTGCGACGACTTCGGCCGCAGCGCTGAGGTTGGCGGCGTCGACGAGGTGACCCGCGACTGCTTTGCCGAGGCGATGTCGGGCGAGCTCGAGGCGCTGGGATTTCGCACCGAGCCCGGCTTCGACGGCTTGCAATTGCGCGGCCAGCTCTGGGGCGGCAACCTGACGATGGTCTTGTCGCTGCTGGGCACGCCGCATTGGCCCAAGCTGCGCGGCGGTATCTTGTTCCTGGAGGATGTCGGCGAGCATCCGTACCGGATCGAGCGCATGCTGCTGCAACTGCATCAAGCCGGCGTGCTACAGCGCCAGAAAGCAGTGCTGCTGGGCGCTTTCAGCGACTGGCGCAAGAGCCCGCTGGACCGTGGTTTCACGCTCAAGACCGTGGTCGCCCGACTGCGCAGCGTCTGTGACACGCCGATCCTGACGGGTCTGCCATTCGGCCATGTCCAGACCAAAGTGACGCTGCCCATGGGGCTGCGGGTCGAGCTGGCGGTCCAGGGGCGCGACGTGATGGTGGGCTGGTAGGCGAGGGCGCCAGCCTCAGTCCTAAAATGCGTTGGGTGCTTCGCGATCTTCTGGCGAGCGAGGCATGCCGTGCGTTCGGTTCATGGCCGATGGCGCCGGCCCGGTAGCCCTCACGTCTTTGGAACCTGTGCATGCGCGGTATCGCCCACTCACTGCGCAATCTTTGGTGCTGCTGTCGCTGGCTGTTGGTCACCGTCTGCTGGCTGACAGGCCTGGTGACGCTGGCCGGTTGCAACAACAGCCCGTACCCGGCAGGGGCCGAACGCGAGAACACGATGTTCTATTCGTTCGATGAGCGTTCTCCGCGCTACCTCGACCCGACGGCGTCATATGCCAACCCTGAGTCGGCCTACACATTTCAGATTTACGAGCCGCCCTACGGTTACCACTACCTGAAGCGGCCGTACACGCTGATTCCAAAGTCTGCCGCTGAAGTCATCAAGCCTCGCTACCTGGACAAAAGCGGCCAGCCGCTGCCCGACGATGCACCGGCCGAGGCCATCGCCGAGAGCGTCTATGACGTCAAGATCAAGCCCGGCATCCGCTACCAGCCGCACCCGGCTTTCGCGCTCGATGAACTGGGCAAACCTCGCTACCTCGGCCTGACCCGCGCCGAACTCGGCGACAAGCGATCGCCGCTGGACTTCGAGCACCAGGGCACCCGCGAACTGGTGGCCGATGATTTCGTCTATGCGCTGAAGCGACATGCGACGACGCGCATCGAGGCGCCGGTGTTTGCTGTTTTTGCCGACTACCTGATCGGTCTGAAAGACTACGCTGAGACCATCAAGAAAGAAGATGCCAAGCTGCTGGCGGGTTTGCCGCGGGACGTGGGTGACAAGCCTTTTCTTGATTTCAGAAAATGGCCACTGGCGGGTGCTGTGGCATTGGACAAAACGACTTACCGCGTTCGCCTGAAAGGAAAGTATCCGCAGTGGAGCTACTGGATGGCGATGCCTTTCATGGCGCCAGTGCCCTGGGAGGCCGACGCTTTTTATGCCCAGCCGGGCATGAGCCAGAACGGCTTGTCGCTCAACCAATGGCCGGTCGGCACCGGGCCTTACATGATGGTCGACTTCGTTCGCGACCGGCGTCATGTGCTGAAGCGCAACCCGAACTTCCGCGGCGAACCCTATCCCTGCGAAGGCATGCCTGAGGACCAGGCCGACGGTCTGCTCGCCGATTGCGGCAAGACCATGCCGTTCATTGACACGCTCTACGTCACGATCGAGAAAGAAAAGGTTTCGCGCAAGGAAAAGTTCCGCCAAGGCTATCTCGATGTGCCCGAGATTGAGCGACCCGAATGGGGAGTGGACTTCCGCAACGACGCTGACGACTCGAACGCGGTGAAAAAGCTGTTCGATGAGCGGGGCTTCAAGTTCCCGCTGATGACCGATATCAGCTGCTGGTACCTGGGTTTCAACATGCTCGACCCGGTGGTCGGACGCGGCGACACGCCTGACCAGCAGGCGAAAAACCGCAAGCTGCGCCAAGCCATCGCGATTGCGATCGATTGGGAAGAGGGCTACGGCCGGATCTTCAAGTCCAAGGGGGGCGTGGCCGCCCACGGTCCGTTGCCCCCGGGCCTGTTCGGATCGCGCGAAGGTCAGCCGGGTTACTTCAACCCGGTCACCCATCGAATGGTCGACGGCAAGGTGCTGCGCCGACCGATTGCTGACGCACAGCGGCTGTTGGCTGAGGCCGGCTACCCCGGCGGACGCGAGTCCGGGACCGGCAAGCCGCTGGTGCTGAACTACGATTTCCAGCGCGCGCTGACCCCCGAGTTCAAGAGCGAGAACGATTGGATGGTCAAGCAGTTCGCCAAGATCGGTGTGCAGCTCGAGATCCGCGCGACCGATTTCAACCAATACCAAGACAAAACCTTGCGCGGCAAGCACCAGATCTTCTGGGGCGGTTGGCTCGCCGACTATCCTGACGCCGAGAACTTTCTGTTCCTGACCTATGGTCCGATCGGGCGCAGCAAGCACCAGGGCGACAACTACGCCAACTACGACAATCCGGCCTACGACGCGCTGTACCGCCAGTTGCAAGCGCTCGACGATGGGCCGGCCAAGCAAGCGCTGATCGACCAGATGGTGGCGATGTTGCAGCAGGACTCGCCCTGGTCCTTCGGCTACTTCCCTTACGGCGGCTTGGCCTTCCAGCAATGGGTCACGAATGGCAAGCCCAGCATCTTGATCCGCGACATGGCGATGTATTACCGGATCGATCCGGCGCGGCGCGCAGCCAAGCAGGCCGAGTGGAATTCACCCGTGATGTGGCCGCTGGCGCTGATGGTGTTGGCGCTGGCCGGCTTGGTCTGGGTGGGCTGGCGCAGCCTGCGGGCCCGCGAGACTGCCACCGCCAGGCGTGGCCCAGCCGCCGGCACATCCTGACCCCGAAAGCCCACGATGTTGAGTTTCATCCTGCGTCGCATCGGCTACGGCCTGTTGATCCTGGTCGGTGTCAACCTGCTGACCTTCTGCCTGTTCTTCACGGTCAACACGCCAGACGACATGGCGCGGCTCAATATCGGGGGCAAGCGCGTGACCCAGGAGCAGATCGAGAAGTGGAAGTCCGAGCGCGGTTACGACCGGCCGTTGTACTGGAACGAGACCGCCAACGGGATCGAAAAAATCAAGCGCACGGTGCTGTGGGAGCGCTCGGTGTCGCTGCTGGTGTTGGATTTCGGTCGCAGCGATTCGTCCCGCTCGACGGACATCGGGCATGAGGTGTCCTCCCGCATGGGCGTGAGCCTGCAGCTCGCGCTGCCGCTGTTTCTGCTGCAGCTGCTGGTCAGCATCACTTTCTCATTGGCATTGGTGTTTTTTCGTCACTCGGCGATCGACTTCTGGGGTGTTGTGCTGTGCGTGTTGATGCTGTCGATATCGGCGCTGTTCTACATCATCGTCGGCCAGTACCTGTT
This sequence comes from Burkholderiales bacterium, assembly GCA_947448955.1. Classification (GTDB taxonomy): domain Bacteria; phylum Pseudomonadota; class Gammaproteobacteria; order Burkholderiales; family Burkholderiaceae_C; genus Pseudaquabacterium. The sequence goes on along the minus strand of CANFPU010000006.1, from coordinate 40,907 downwards.
CTCGCGGGTGTTGCGCCTGGTGCCGATCTCGGGTTTCGCGCCGGGGCTGGACGCGATCCGTTTTCTGGCGCTGCCGGTGATGCTGTCGCTGCTGGCGCGGCTCGGCGGCGAGGCGCGGCTGTATCGGGCGATGTTCCTGGAGGAGATTGGCCGCGACTATGTGCGCACTGCCAGGGCCAAAGGCTTGTCCGAGACGGTCGTGCTGTTCCGCCATGTGCTGCGCAACGCGCTGATCCCGATCATCACCAGCGCCGGCGCTTACCTGCCTTACGTCTTCATGGGCAGTCTGGTGTTCGAAAGCTTCTTCGGCATTCCGGGGCTCGGCGCTTTCGTGATCGAAGCGATCTCGGGCCAGGATTTCGCGATCGTTCGCAGCATGGTGTTCCTGGGCGCTGCGCTGTACATCGCCAGCAATGTGCTGATCGACATCGCCTACACCTGGGTCGACCCGCGCGTGCGGCTTTCCTGACCCTGGACACTCGAAAAAGACCACCATGGGTTTCAAGTTCGTCATCCTCTGGACCGATGTGGCGCTGTGGGCGCTGTTCGCCAGCTTGATCGGCTATGCCTGGCGGGTGTCGCGCCACGACACGCTGCGTGCGACCTGGCGCCGGGTGCTGCGTGACGCGCCGGCGCTGTGTTCGTCGATGCTGCTGCTGCTGTTCGTCGGCGTTACTGCACTCGACAGCGTCCACTTTCGCCGTGGCTTGGCAGCGTCGGTGGGGCAGCCCCCCGGACAGCAGTTCTTCGACACCCGCACCGAGTCGCTGCTCGATCTGGCGCTGGCACGCCAGATCGAGATGCGCGAAACCACTTATTCAGCCCCGCTGGGCTACCGTGCGATCACCAAGCAGACCGTCAACCGCGACGGCCAATCCCTGCGTGAACTGCCGCGCCTGCTGTATGGCGGCGCGCACCTCGGCCATCCGGAAACTGAATGGGCGGCCGACCTTTGGCAGCGCGGGGCTTGGGGAGTGGCCGGTGGCCTGTTGGTCGCGCTGCTGGCTACCTGGGTCGCGGCGGTGCTGCTGGCGACCTCGCACGGCGGGGTGTGGGCCGCCTGGCGCGACATCGCTGCCGACCGTACCCACTACCCTTGGCGGGCAATGTTGTTGACGCTGACGGGCGTGTGCCTGTGTGTTGGCCCGGTGATCGCGCTGATGGGCAGTTACCACGTGTTTGGCACCGACCGCACCGGCAACGATGTGCTGGTGCAGACCCTCAAGAGCATCCGCACCGCTTTTGTGATCGGCATGCTCAGCACGCTGGCGGCGCTGCCGTTCGCGGTGGTGCTCGGCATTCTGGCGGGCTGGTGCCGTGGCTGGGTCGACGAGGTGGTGCAGTACCTCTACACCACGCTGACCTCGGTGCCCAACGTGCTGCTGATTGCCGCCTGCGTGCTGATGGTGCAGGTGGCGCTGGACAAACACCCCGATTGGTTCGAGACCGGTGCCGAGCGCGCCGACATCAAGGTTTTCCTGCTGTGCTTCATCCTCGGCGTCACTGGTTGGTCCACGCTGTGCCGGCTGGTGCGGGCCGAAACGCTCAAGCTGCGAGAGTTGGAATTTGTGCAGGCCGCCACCGCCTTCGGGGTTGCACCGTGGCGCATCATGGCGCGCCACATCCTGCCCAACGTGATGCACCTGGTATTGATCACCACGGTGCTGAGCTTTTCCGACCTGATCTTGTACGAAGCCGTGCTGACTTATGTGGGCGTCGGCGTCGACCCCAGCACCAGCAGTTTCGGCGGCATGATCAATCTGGCGCGCAGCGAGATGAGCCGCGACCCGGTCGTGTGGTGGAGCTTCGCGTCGGCCTTCGGCTTCATGGTCACGCTGGTGCTGGCCGCCAATTTGTTTGCCGATGGCGTTCGCGATGCCTTCGACCCGCGTTCGCGCGCCCAGCGGCCCCGCCTGTCGCGGCGGGTCGCGGTTTGATGATCGAGACTGGACCCCGCGCATGTTGACGACCACGCAGCTGGAGGTCGCGCTCGATGCCGAGGCGGGCATCGTCAAGGCCATTGCCGGCCTGAGCCTGACGATTTGCCAAGGCCAGACCTTTGCGCTGGTGGGCGAATCGGGCTGCGGCAAGAGCATGACCGCGCTGGCGCTGATGCGATTGCTGCCCGAGAACGGCGCGGTCGTCGGCGGCGACATCACGCTCGACGACACCGACTTGCTCGGCTTGCCCGAATACCGGATGCGGTCGGTGCGCGGCGGGCGCATCGGCATGATCTTCCAGGAGCCCGGCACCAGCCTGAACCCGGTGCTGACCGTCGGCCGGCAGATGGTCGAGGCGATCGAGACCCACACCGCGCTGCGTGGTGACGCGGCGCGCGCCAAGGCGATCGACTGGCTCCAGCGAGTCGGCATCCCTGAGCCCGAGCGGCGAATCGACGATTACCCCTTCCGCATGAGCGGCGGCCAGAAGCAGCGCGTGATGATCGCGATGACGCTGGCCTGCGAACCCGACTACCTGGTCGCCGACGAGCCGACCACCGCGCTCGACGTGACGATTCAAGCGCAGATCCTCGACCTGCTGGCTGACCTGCAGCGCGAGCACGGCATGGGCCTGTTGCTGATCACCCATGACCTGGCGGTGGTGGCTGGCATGGCCGACCAAGTGGCGCTGATGTATGCCGGACAGATCATCGAGGTGGCGCCGGCGGCGCAGTTCTTCGCCCAGCCGCAGCACCCTTATGCCCGTGCGCTGGTGCAGGCGCTGCCCGGTGCCGGTCGGCGCGACCAGGCTTTGGCAGCGATTCCTGGCACGGTGCCGCCGCTGACGCAAGACTTCACCGGCTGCCGCTTCGCGCCGCGCTGTGTCCACGCCCAGCCCGCTTGCCACATCACGGCCCCGGCACTGACGGGCGAGCCAGGCCACCAGGTGCGGTGCCTGTTGCTCGCGCCGGGCGGCTCGGGTCTGGGCCGGGTGGAGGCCGTAACGCGGGTCGCAACGCCGGTCGCAACGTCGGTCGCAACCTCGGACTCAAGGCAAGTCTCAACGTTGGCTGCCACCGCCCCGGCCGCGGCAGCCGCGGCCCCAAACGTTCCGGCGCTTGCCGCCAATGCGGGCGCGGTACCGCTGCTGCAGGTCAAAGACCTTTGCGTCAGCTTTTCGTTGCCCAAGCGCGTTTTTGAGCGCCAGGCGCCGCGCTTCGATGCGGTCAGCCAACTGTCTTTCAACATTGCAGCCGGTCAAACACTGGCGTTGGTGGGCGAGTCAGGCTGTGGCAAGACCACCGCCGGCAAGGCCATCGTGCAACTGCTGCGCGGCCAGGCCGAGATCAGCGGATCGGCGCTGCTCGACGGCCGCAACTTGTTCGAGTTGCAAGGTGCCGCGCTGCGTGAAGCCCGGCGCTCGGTGCAAATCATTTTCCAGGACCCGTTCGCTTCGCTGAATCCGCGCATGCGGGTGGCCGAGATCCTCGATGAAGGCCTGGCCGCGCTGCAAGCGCAGACCTTGCCCGAGGAGCGCCACGCCCGCATCTTGCGCATCGTCGATCAAGTGGGTCTGCGTGCCGATGCGCTGCAGCGCTACCCGCATGAATTCTCGGGTGGCCAGCGTCAGCGCATCGCGATCGCGCGGGCGCTGGCGGTGCAGCCAAGACTGATCGTCTGCGACGAACCGACTTCGGCGCTGGATGTGTCGGTGCAGGCGCAGATCCTGAACCTGCTGCGTGAGTTGCAGCGCGAACTCGGTGTCAGCTACCTGTTCATCACGCACAACATCGCGGTGGTCGAGTACATCGCCGACCGGGTCGCGGTGATGCGCGAAGGCCGCATCGTCGAGCAGGGCGATGGCGCCGACGTGCTGCTTCGGCCGACCGAGGACTACACCCGAACGCTGCTGTCGGCGGTACCGCGGATGTGAAGGGTCTGACCGGTCGCGGTGCCCATGCAACGCGCCAATGGATTGTTGCGCTCACGATCAAAATAAGGGTTTACCCTCATGACGCTGTGTCATACGCTTGAAATAATTGTTTACATTATTTACGGGCTTTAACTCAGTACCCAGTGTCGACATCATGGGTTAACTTTTAACAGACCTCCTGGACCATCTTCGATGACAAAAACCCCATCAAATTCGTTGCCTCGGTCGCGCCGTGCGATCGCCATGGCCGTCAGCAGCCTCGTGCTGATGACCGCAATGTCGAACAGCGCCTTCGCGCAGTCCAATGCATCCGGCACCGTTTATGGCACGGTGCAGCCCGGTGCGGGCATCACGGTTGTGGTTCAAAACGTGGCGACTGGGGCGACGCGCACGCTGACCCCTGACGCCAACGGCCGTTTCTCGGCCACAGCGTTGCCCACGGGCACCTACAAGGCGACCTTGCTGCGCAATGGTCAACCTGCCGGCAGCAGTGCCGAGGTTGAAGTTCTGCTCGGTCGAGGCAGTGAATTGGTGATCGCCGGTGACACCCAGGTGGTGCAGGTGACCGCCAATGCGCGCCGGCTTGACATGTCGGCTGCCACCAACGGGGTGACTTTCACGGCCAAGCAACTTGACGCGCTGCCGATGGCGCGCAGCCTGGATGGCATCATCCAACTCGCACCCAACACCACGCGCGCTGACCCGCGCTACTCGGGCGGCGCCAGCATCGGCGGCGGCGCGCCTTCGGAAAACTCTTACTACATCAATGGCTTTCCGGTCACCAACCCATTGAGCCAGCTGGGATCGATGGAACTGCCGTTCGGCGCCATCGCGCAAGCCAACGTGGCCTCGGGCGGCTTTGGCGCAGAGTTCGGCCGATCGATCGGTGGCGTTGTCAACATCATCACCAAGTCTGGCGGCAACAGCTGGGAAGGCGGCTTCAGCACCAGCATCACCCCGGCGTCGCTCCGGTCAACCTACAACGACCGCCTGTACCCGGTGACCGGCTTCGCCGGCAATGCCGCCACTGACGGCAAGCTCTACCTTCGTGGCAGCGACCGTTCGACCCAGGCCACGTCGGCGGGGGCGTACCTGGGCGGCCCGCTGATTCAGGACAAGTTGTTCATGTTTGCAGCGGTCGAGCAGCTGTCGTCCAGAGACAGCTCGCAGGCGGTGTCTGCAGCGGCGTTCCCGACCACGGGTGCCACGCCCAATTACCTCGCCAATGGCTGGTCCGACCGCAAAAATACGACCGAGCGCTACTTGGTCAAGTTCGATGGCAATCTGACCAAGAACCATGCGCTCGAACTGACGCTGCTCGGCGACAACTACAAACAGCAGGAAACCGTCTCGGGTTACAACTTCGTCACTGGGGCGCGTGACGGCATCCCGGCGTCCGTCGCCAACTATGCCAACCATCCCGACCACACCGGTGGTGTCGGTGGGACGGCGCAGATTCTGAAGTACACCGGTTACCTGACCGATGACTTGACGATCACCGCATTGGCGGGACGCAGCGAGTCGCCGCACACCAACACCTACTCGGGTGTCGACGTGTTCGCGAACAAGCCCCAGGTCAGCGCGCCGACGGCCTCGCGTTTCCCGGGCTACACCTACACCAATCCCTACCCGTTCGGCGCCGGCACGACAGTGTTGTCGCCTGGTTCCAAGGACAAGGTTGACTCGCTTCGCTTTGACCTGGAGTACAAGTTCGGCGCACACCTGTTGCGTGCAGGCGCCGACCAGGTGAGTTTGAAGTCGATCGCCGCTGGCGAGCAGTACGCGGGCGGAGCGATCTACGTGTATGCCAACACGACCAATGGCGCCCTCAAGCCGGCAGGCATGACCAAGACCTTGGCTGAAGCCAATGCCATTTCGGCCGTGGTGGGCGGCAAGACCAACTACTTCTACGGCCGCGAGCAGGTTTTCACGACGACCACCAACGCCGGGTCCAACCAGTCCGCCTTCTACCTGGAGGACCGGTGGCAGTTCAACAAGGATCTGCTGTTGATCCCGGGGGTTCGGGTCGAAAAGTATGAGAACGTCAACGGGGATGGCCAGACCTTCCTGAAGGTCAACACCCAGCTGCATCCGCGGTTTCAGTTCACTTATGACTTGGCTGGCGATAAATCCACCAAGCTCGAAGGCTCTGCGGGCCGCTACGGCGTGCAGATTCCGACCCACCTGGCCGTGCGTGGTGCCAGCCGCTCCACCTACACCAAGCAGTACTTCACTTACACCGGGGTCGATGCCAACGGTGCGCCGATCGGTCGCACGAACCTGGGTGCTCCGAATTCCGCGAACAACGAGTACGGCCAAGCCAAGGATGCCAACACGGTGGCGGCCCAGGACCTGAAGCCCAACAGCCAGGACGAGTTGTCGCTCGGGATCTCCAAGGCGCTGACGAACAAGCTCAACGTCGGGGTGAAAGCGACTTATCGGTCGCTGGTGGCGACGATCGATGACTTGTGCGACCCACGACCCTTCGAGGCCTTCGCAGCCAGGAACAAGATCGACACCACCAACTACGGCGGCTTCGGATGTGCATCGTTCAATCCGGGCCAGGCCAACAAGTTCCTGGTCGATTACTCGGGCAAAGGTCAGTACACCACGGTCAACCTGAGTGCCGCCGACCTGGGCTTCGAGAAGGCCAAGCGCAGCTATTTCGCGCTGGACTTCTTTGCTGAACATCCGTTGTCCGACGGTTGGTACGGCAAGATCAATTACACCTACTCGCAGAGCAAAGGCAACACCGAGGGCCAGACCTTGTCCGACGTGGCGCAGACTGACGTTTCTGCGACGCAGACCTGGGATCACCCGGAACTGATGCTCGGCGCTTACGGTTTCCTGCCCAACGACCGTCGGCACCAGGTCAAGGCCCACGGCTTCGTGTCGGTGACGCCGGAATTCCAGGTGGGTGCGAATCTGCTGTTGGCATCGGGTCGGCCGAAGAACTGCATTGGCAACTTCGGCGGCACGCCTTGGGCGCCCTCTGGCGCGACCGCGACGTTTGACGACTTGGACTATGGCGCCGCCTACCGCTATTGCACCGTGGGCGGCGTCACGACGTTCTCGCCGCGTGGCAGTGCCGGCAATTTGCCCTGGGACACCCGGCTGGACATGAATTTGATTTACCGCCCGGCGATGGTCAAGGGACTGCAGTTCAGGGTCGATGTGTTCAATGTCTTCAACCGCCAGACGGTCCAGGCGGTCGACGAGGTGCATGAGCCCGCCTATGACCCCGCCACGGTCAGCCCGACCTACGGCCGGGTGATCAGTTATACCGCGCCAGCCTCGGTGAAGTTCACCGCGACTTACGACTACAAGTTCTGACCGTCAAACGCTGAACGTCCCAGGCCTGCCGGTTGGTCCCGGCGGGCCTTTTTTTCGTCTGGCGTCTTGGCGAACGCTGTGCCATCGCCAGATGATTTATCGCCAGTTGATTCATCGCCAGTTGATGAGGGTGAACGACCTGGGGCGCTGTCGTCCGCTTTGACCTGTCGACCGGCGCGCCGTCGCCATCTCGATGGTCGATCCAGCCCTGCAAAGACCGTGGTGGCGTGGTCTTGAATGCCTGCTGGGTAAAGAATTTCAGCCTTTGACGCTTGAGTTATCGGCGAATTTCTTGCAAATTTTGATGACGAATTGGCCTTTAGATGGAGCCAATTCGGCGGGGGTGGGCATTCCCTTGGTCACAATGCCGTCACACATCACCCGAATAGGGTTTCGATCAGCACCTCCTGCGCAGCAAGTGAATTTCTGCGTCGAGGGGTTTGCAGGTCCATTGGTTACCGAAATTGGAGTTTCAATGTTCAAACGATCAAGAATTGGCCTTGCGGTCGCGCTGGCGGTTGGCAGCTTGGCGTCCATCGGCGCCATGGCGCAGCAAGCGTCTCAGCGGGTAGAGATCACAGGCTCGGCGATTCGGCGCATCGATGCCGAAACAGCGGTCCCGGTCACTGTCGTCAAGATGGAAGACCTCAAGAGCCAAGGTGTGACGACGATCGAGCAGGTGATGGCCAGCTTGAGTTCGATGCAAATGCAGCAGAGCACGAGCCAGGTCGTGGGCCTGGGCACCGGCGGCGCGTCCTTTGCGAACATGCGGGGCCTTGGCGCCAACAAGACCTTGGTGCTGCTGAACGGCCGCCGTTTGGCGAACAACGCTTTTGACAGTTCGGCCCCCGATCTGAACATGATTCCTTTCGCCGCGCTCGAGCGCGTCGAGGTGCTGCGAGATGGCGCTTCTGCGCTGTACGGCAGCGATGCGGTCGGCGGCGTCATCAACTTCATCACGCGCAAGGACTTCACCGGCGGCGTGATCACCGGCGGGATTGACTCGCCCCAGCATGCTGGCGGCCAGGCCAAGAGCGGCAACATTGGCTACGGCTTTGGCGACCTGGGCAAGGACGGTTTCAATGTCTTCGCGATGTTGGACCGCCAGATCCAGGACCGGGTGGGCGGCATGCAGCGCCCATTCAACGCGCGTTATGCAGGGGGACTGTCGCCCACCACGAGCCCGGCTAACTACTATCAAGATGGCAGCACCGGCAATCCGACCGCGCCGACTTGCGCGGCCGGGACCAATCTGATCCCGAACGCCAACATGCTCGGATGCCAGATGACGACGTCGAGCTTTGTGGACTATGTGCCCCGAAGTGAGCGCACGACGGGCCTGCTCAAGGGCGGGCTCAAGCTCAACGCGAACCAGGAACTGGGTCTTGAGTATTTCGCCAGCGAAAGCACGGTTCAAAGTCAGATTGCGCCAGTGCCTTATGGTGGCCTCAAGCAAAACAGAACCCGGCTGGATGGTTCAGCCAATCCGTATTACCCGGGCAATTCTGGCAATTCATTTGTGCCGAACATCCCGCTAAGCGCCACTTACGCCCCGACCGCAGCACAACTGGCGTCCGGGATCAAGCCTGGCTTTGTCAACATCAAGTGGCGTGACCTGCCGAACGGCCCGCGCGCTGACCAGAACATCAACAACCAGCAGCGCTTGGTCGCTTCGTTGACGGGTAGCTTGGGTGCCTGGGACTACCAGGCTGCCGCCTCGTACAACGAAAACAAGGTCAAGGAAAACCTCAAAGGCTACAGCGACGGCGGGATCATCACGGCCGGCATGTTGAACGGCATCATCAACCCGTTTGGCGCGCAGGACGCTGCCGGTACCGCGTTGATCAACGGCGCGGCGCTCGACGGCAACGTGATGAACGCCAAGGGCACGACCAAGGGTGTCGACGGCCATGCCAGCCGGGAACTCGGTGACTGGATGGGTGCCGGTCGCCAAGTGGCCTTGGCGGTGGGTGGCGAAGCGCAGCGGCAGGACTTCCGCAGCGCGGCTAACGCGCCTTATGCCGCCAAGGTGGTCGCCAGCACCGGTATTGATCCGGACACGCTCAACCAGGGCACGCGCAATGTCTATGCCGCCTATGCTGAGCTGAACCTGCCGTTGATGAAGAATCTGGACCTGACCGCGGCGCTGCGTTACGACAAGTACAGCGACTTCGGCAACACCACCAACCCCAAAGTGAACTTCAAGTTCACGCCGATGCCGCAGTTCCTGCTGCGCGGTTCGTACTCGACAGGCTTCCGTGCGCCGTCACTCTATGAGATCAACGCCGCGCAGTCCTATACCAACACCACGCAGCAAAACGACCCGATCAACTGCCCGGCTGGCGTGGTCGCACCGGGCAAGACGACGGCGGTGAGTTGCGCGGCGCAGTTCATGGCCTTGACCGGTGGCAATCCGAACCTGAAGCCTGAAACGTCTAAGAACGCGACGCTGGGCATGGTGTTCGAACCCACGGCCGGGCTGAACTTTGGCGTCGATTTGTGGTGGATTCGCCTGCAGCACTCGATCGGCAGCATCAGCCAGGACGATGTCTTCGGTCCCAAGTCCAAGACCATTTATGCCGGCCTCTACCACCGCACCGCCAGCGGCTATCTGGCGACAGACGGTTCTGAATGCCCCAACCCGGTGACCTGCGGCTATGTCGACCTCCGGACCCAGAACCTGGGCGGCGTCAACACCAGCGGTGTGGACCTGAGCGCGAACTACAAACTGCGCACGGCGCTGGGTCAATTCGGCTTCATGCTGAGCAGCAGCTATGTTCAGAAATACGAATACCAGAACACCGAAGGCGGTGAATGGAACCAGAACGCCGGTGTTTACTCGGGCATCGGCCCGGTGTTTCAGTGGCAGCACAACGCCAGCATGAACTGGAGCAGCGGTGCCTATGGCGCGGGCTTGGCTGCGCATTACAAGTCTGGTTACACCGATTCAGCTGATGCGCCGGATGCCGGCTTCAAGGTGGCGTCGTACACGACGATCGACGCCTTCGGTTCGTGGACTGCGGCCAAGGGCTTTGGTGTGACGGTAGGCGTGCGCAATCTATTCGACCGTGCCCCGCCGCTGTCCTACCAGACCCAGACCTTCCAGGCGGGCTATGACCCGCGCTACACCGACCCGACAGGCAGGACTTACTACCTGCGCGGCAGCTACAAGTTCTGATCGCGCGGGGGGCCGCCTGGGCGGCATCCCACTGAAGACGTCGGCAGAAGGCGTCGGCAGAAGGGCGCTGCAGGAGGGCGCTGCAGAAGGGCGCTGCAGAAGGGCGCGGCAGAAAGGCCTCGGCAGATTGCTTGTCGAGGCTTTTTTCTATCAGCGATCCATGCTGATCGAGCCCGACACCACGGCGGCCAGAGCCTGTTGGCGACCGTTGCCACTGCGCCAGGGCGGCAGCCATCCAACCCTGGTCGTGGTCTGGCCGTGGCCTCGCGTCGGTTCAACGAACGCCGCTGTTAGCATCCCGACCCCATGAACTGGCCCTATGAATGGCAGATCGGCTGGCGCTACACCAGGGCTGGGCGTGCCGGCCGGCGCAACGGCTTTATCTCCTTCATCTCCTTGGTGTCGATGCTGGGCATCGCGCTGGGTGTTGCCGCGTTGATCATCGTGCTCAGCGTGATGAACGGCTTCCAGAAAGAGGTGACCGACCGCATGCTCAGCGTCGTGTCCCATGTCGAACTGCTGGACGCCCAGGGCCAGGCCTTGGCCGATTGGCGCGCCACGGCGGCCGAGGCGCGTCGCAACCCTGCCGTGTTGGCCGCTGCGCCATTCATCGCGGCGCAGTCGTTGATCGCTCGCGGCGATGAAATGCGTGGTGCGGTGGTGCGCGGCATCGACCCCGCCGAGGAAGCCCAGGTCACGCCGCTGGCGGCGCAACTGCGCGACGGCGTGTTGGCGCAATTGCAGCCCGGCGCCTGGCGCATCGTGTTGGGGCTAGAGTTGGCGCGAACGCTTCGGGTTCGGGTGGGCGACAGCGTCACCTTGGTGGCCCCGGGCGGACAGATCACGCCGGCAGGCACCGTGCCGCGGCTCAAGAGTTTCACCGTGGCGGGTACCTTCGAGGCCGGGCATTACGAATATGACAGCGGGCTGGCGCTGATCCATCTGGCCGACGCCGCCAAGCTGTACCGGCTCGATGGTGCGAGTGGCGTGCAGCTGCGGCTGGCCGATCTGCATCGGGCCCGCGCGGTGTCGCAGCAGTTGATCGAGCAGATGCCGCCTGGGCTGCTGGTACGCGATTGGACCCGCACCAACCGAAACTGGTTCGACGCGGTGCAGTTGGAGAAGCGCCTGATGTTCATCATCCTGACCTTGATCGTCGCGGTCGCGGCCTTCAACCTGGTCTCGACCTTGGTGATGACGGTGACCGACAAGCGCGCCGACATCGCGATCTTGCGAACACTGGGGGCGAGCCCGCGTTCAATCATGGGCATCTTCGTGGTGCAGGGCGCCGCCAGCGGCGTGATCGGGACGTTGGGCGGTGTGGGTTTCGGGCTGCTGGTGGCCGTCAATATTGGCACCTTGGTGCCCGCGCTGGAGCGTTTGCTTGGCACGGTGTTCCTGCCGGCCAGCGTCTACCTGATCAGCCGCATGCCCAGCGACCCGCGAGCGGCCGACATCCTGCCGATCGCCTTGATCTCGCTGGCGCTGGCCTTCGTCGCGACGATCTACCCGAGCTGGCGGGCAAGCCGGGTCAAGCCTGCCGAAGCGCTGCGCTATGAGTGATCCGGTACTGCAATGCCACGGTCTGGCCAAGCGTTTCACCGAGGGCGGGCTGGACGTGCCGGTACTGCAAGGCGTGGACCTGCAGGTGCAGGCAGGCGACACGCTGGCCGTGGTCGGGCCTTCGGGTGCTGGCAAAAGCACGCTGCTGCATTTGTTGGGCGGGCTCGACGCGCCCAGTGCCGGCCAGGTGCTGCTGATGGGCCGCGACCTCGCCAGCCTCCGTGCGGCCGAGCAAGGCGTCTGGCGCAACCGGCACCTCGGCTTTGTCTACCAGTTCCATCACCTGCTGCCCGAGTTCAGCGCGCTTGACAACGTGGCGATGCCCCTGCGCATCCGGCGCAACTCGGTGGCCGCGGCACGCGACCAGGCCGCTGCGATGTTGGCCCGGGTTGGCCTGGCCGATCGCGCCGCGCACCATCCATCCCAGCTCTCGGGCGGTGAGCGCCAGCGCGTGGCGATTGCTCGCGCACTTGTCACGAGGCCGGCCTGCGTGCTGGCCGACGAGCCCACCGGCAACCTTGACCGCAGCACCGCCGATGCGGTGTTCGCGCTGATGATGGACTGCGCCCGTGAGCAGGGCACCGCCTTTGTGGTGGTCACCCACGACGCGAGCTTGGCCGCACGCTGCGGCGCGACGCTGAAGCTGGCACGCTGAGCGCCCGCCGCAGGCGAGGTCGCGGGCCAGGGCTCAGACGAGGCTTCGAGCTTAGGGCGTGGCCCGCGTTGCAAACACCTTCTGCGCCACTTTCCACTGGCCGCCCACTTTGAGCAGGTTCAGGTAGTCGGTGAAATAGCGCGGTGGGATCTGGCAGTGAACCTTGACCAGGGCGGTCGTCGGTCCGGATTGGTCGATCAGCAGGATTGCGTCGTCGCGCGCCAGGCCTTTGGCCTTGGGCGCGGGGCGCTCCCGCACCGCTGTCAGCCATTGCGACAGTGTCAGCACGCTGAGCTGGCCGTCCTGCTCGAAGGTCAACGCGCTGGTGTCGTGAAAAATACTCGCGAGCTTGTCGGCATCGCCTTCGTAGAGTCCATCAAAGTAGGTTTGGATCGTCTGCCCGATCGCTTGGCGGTCTTCGCTGTTCATCGCGGGGTTCTCCTGAAGTCTGGGCATCGTACTGTAGGCGCGCCATGGCCCGTTCTTCCCGAACCCTCGGGTGCGTGTCGGTATCGCCTCAGCCGCCTCAGCCGCCTCGGGCCATGGCGCCGCACCTGCTGCCTACAATGATTGCGATGCATTTCGTCCACTTGCGCACCCACACCGAGTACTCCGTCGTCGACGGCACTTTGAGGATCGACGATGCGGCATCGGCGGCCCGGGCCGACGGTCAGCCTGCGCTGGCGATCACCGACCTGTCCAATTTGTTCGGGGCGATCAAGTTCTACAAGGCCTGCCGCAGCAAGGGCGTCAAGCCGATCATCGGCGTCGACATTTTTCTCGAACCCGAGGCTTTGGCCTCGGGCGTCCCCAGTGACAAGCAGGCCAGCCGGCTGGTGCTGCTGGTGCAAAACCGCCAGGGCTATCTCAACCTGTGCGAACTGTTGGCCCGCGGCTGGGTCAAGAACGCCCAGCGTGCCCAGGCCTGGATCAAATGGGACTGGCTGGCGGAACTGGGCGGCGGACTGATCGCGCTGTCGGGGGCCGATTTTGGTGCAGTCGGTCTGGCCTTGCTGGCCGGTGATGCTGATCGGGCACGCAGCGCAGCGAGGCGGCTGTCGGCCCTGTTTCCGGGCCGCTTTTACCTGGAACTGCAGCGTGCCGGGCTGCCGACGCACGAGGCCCATGTGCGCGCCGCGGTGCCGCTGGCGGCTGAACTCGGCCTGCCAGTGGTGGCCACGCATCCGATCGAGTTCTCCAGCACCGACGACTTCGATGCCCACGAAGCCAGAGTCTGCGTCGCCGAGGGCGAGGCCCTGGCCAACCCGAAGAGAGCCAAGCGCTTCTCGCGTGAGCAGTATTTCAAGACCCAGGCCCAGATGGCCGACTTGTTTGCCGACCTGCCTGCCGCGCTGGCCAACACGCTGCAGATTGCGCAGCGCTGCAACCTGACGCTGGCGATGGGCAAGAACTACCTGCCTGATTTTCCGACGCCGCTGGTCGACGGCGTGCCGATGCCGATGGGAGACTATTTCCGGCAGGTCAGCTTCGACGGGCTGGAGGAGCGGCTGGTCACGCTGTTTCCTGATCCCATCGAACGAGACGCCCAGCGACCGCGTTATGTGGACCGGCTTGATTTCGAGATCAACACCATCCTGAACATGGGTTTCCCCGGCTACTTCCTGATCGTGGCCGACTTCATCATCTGGGCCAAGACCCATGGCTGCCCGGTCGGCCCGGGGCGAGGGTCGGGCGCTGGCTCGCTGGTCGCGTATTCGATGAAGATCACCGACCTCGACCCACTGCGCTACAACCTGCTGTTCGAGCGCTTCCTGAACCCCGAGCGGGTCTCGATGCCCGACTTCGACATCGACTTCTGCCAAGCCAATCGTGACCGGGTGATCGACTATGTCAAGGACAAGTACGGTCGCGAGGCGGTCGGACAAATTGTCACCTTTGGCACCATGGCCGCCAAGGCCGCGCTGCGCGACGTTGGTCGCGTGCTGGGCATGGGTTATGGCCATGTCGACTCGATCGCCAAGCTGATCCCCGCGCCGCCGGGCAAGTCGGTGACACTGGCCAGAGTGCCCGAGGACCCCGACCCGGGCTTGATTTACGCCCGCAAGGAGGCGCCCGAGCTCGAGCAGCGCGAGGCCGCCGAGGAAGAGGTGGCCGAGTTGCTGAGCCTGGCCATGCGGGTCGAAGGCATCGTGCGCAACATCGGCATGCACGCCGGCGGTGTATTGATCGCGCCGGGCAAGATCACCGATTTTTGTCCGCTCTACCAGCAGCCGGGCAGCGACTCTGCGGTCAGCCAGTATGACAAGGACGATGTCGAGGCGATCGGCCTGGTCAAGTTCGACTTCCTGGGGCTGGCAACGCTGACCATCTTGGAACTGGCCAAGGACTTTATCGTCGCGCGCCACCCCGGGCGCGAGCAGTTCAGCTTCGAGACCGTTGCGCTCGACGATCCCAAGGTTTACCGCTTGTTCTCGGACGGTCTGACCGAGAGCGTGTTTCAGTTTGAATCGCGTGGCATGCAGGCAATGCTGAAAGAGGCCAAGCCGTCCAGGTTGGAGGACCTGATCGCGCTCAATGCGATGTTTCGGCCCGGCCCGATGGAGAACATCCCGAGCTTTTGCGCCCGCAAGAACGGCCGTGAAACGATTGAGTACCCCCACCCCTTGCTCGACATCGTGCTGGCCGAAACCTACGGCATTTTTGTCTACCAGGAGCAGGTGATGCAGGCCGCGCAGGTGCTGGGCGGTTATTCGCTCGGCGGCGCCGATCTGCTGCGTCGCGCGATGGGCAAGAAGAAGGCCGAGGAAATGGCCGAGCACCGGGCGATCTTCCGAGACGGCGCGGCCAAGAAAGACATCTCGACCGAGACCGCCGACAAGGTCTTCGACCTGATGGAGAAGTTCGCCGGCTACGGTTTCAACAAGAGCCATGCGGCGGCCTACTCGCTGCTGGCCTACCACACGGCGTGGTTGAAGGTGCACTTCACGGCCGAGTTCTATGCCGCCAACATGACGGTCGAGATGGGCGACACCGACAAGCTCAGGGTCTTGTTGGGCGACGCCAAATTGTTCGGCATCAGCTTCGAGCCGCCGGATGTCAACCGCGGCACGCACCGCTTCGAGCCGGTCAGCACCAAGGTCGTTCGCTATGGCCTGGGTGCCGTCAAGGGCAGCGGCCAGAGTGCGGTCGAGGCGATCGTCGAGGCCCGCGATCTGGGCGGGCCGTTTCGCAGTTTCTTCGATTTCTGCGCCAGGGTCGACCGCAAGCGCGTCAACAAGCGGGCGGTCGAGGCGCTGATCAAGGCTGGGGCTTTTGATGGGCTGCCTGGTGCAGGTTTGAACCTGGCGGCCGACCCCACGGCTGGGCGGTCGCGTTTGCTGGCCAGCGTCGGTCTGGGCTTCGACTTCGCCGATCACCAGGTGGTCAACGCGTCGCAAGGCGGCTTGTTCGACGACGCCGATCACGGCTCCGCGGCGCAAGAGCCGCCGCTGCTGGCGGCGCAGCCATGGGGAGTCAAGGAGCGCTTGCTGCTCGAGAAGACCGCGGTCGGTTTTTACCTGTCGGGACATCTGTTCGAAGAACACGAAGACGAGGTGCGGCGCTTCTGCAAGCGCCAGATTGCTGATCTGGTCGATAGCCGTGATCCACAACTGTTAGCGGGTATCGTCAGCGATCTTCGCTTCGTCAACGGCCAGCGCGGCCGGGTGGCGATCTTCAAGCTCGATGACCGCAGCGAGACGATCGAGGCCGTTCTCAACGACGAACTGATCGAAGCCCACAAGTCGCTGCTGGTCGAGGATGAGTTGTTGATCGTGCAAGGCAAGGTGCAGACCGATCGCTTCGCCGGCGGCTTGAGGCTCAACGTCAATGCCGTTTGGGATCTGGCTGGCGCGCGCGCTCGTTTTGGGCGTTATCTCGGCTTGTCGCTCGCAGGCAATGGCAGCACGCTGGCCGAACTGGTCAAGACTTGGCCAGCCCGACGAACGTCCAGCGAGCAGGGCGAGCTGATGCTGGGACTGGGCCTTCGGCTGCTGATCGACCGGCCCGGTGCGAGCGCCGAGATCGACCTGGGCGATGCCGGTCGCTTCTGGCCCAGCGACGAGGCGCTGGCGCGTTGCAAAGCGCTGGCCCAAGGCGGGCGCGCGGCAATTGCCTACGAATGATTCAGCGACCTGAGCCGCGCTAGAGTGTGGGCATGTACGAGACGCCGCTGACGGGTTTGGTGCTCTCGGGGGGCGGCGCCCGCGCTGCTTACCAGGTGGGCGTGCTGGATGCGATTGCCAGATTGCGCCGCACATCGGGTGCCGACCTGCGGCGTAACCCTTTTGCGGTGATCTGTGGCACCTCGGCCGGCGCGATCAATTCGGCGGCGCTGGCTTGCCGCTGCGATGACTTCGACGACTCGGTCGCTCGCCTGGTCGCGGTGTGGCAGGACTTCCGTGCCGAGCAGGTCTACCGCGCCGATTCGTTGGGCGTGATCCGCAGCGGTGCGCAATGGTTGACGATGTTGTCGATCGGCTGGGCGCTGCACCGTTTCCGGCAGGCCAGGCCGCGCTCGCTGCTCGACAACCGGCCGTTGGGGGAATTGCTGGAGGCCACGGTGCCGCTGCAACGCCTGCCCGAGCTGCTGGCGTCGCGCCACCTGCAGGCCTTGGCGATCACCGCTTCGGGATATGGCAGTGGCGAGCATGTCACGTTCTACCAGGCTGCCGCGCCGATCGAGCCCTGGACCCGCTCGCAACGGGTGGCGCTGTCGGCGCCTTTGACTTCGCAGCATTTGCTGGCTTCGTCGGCGATACCTTTCGTCTTTCCGGCCACCGAACTCGATCGCGGCGGTCAGCTCGAGTGGTTTGGCGATGGCTCGATGCGTCAGACCGCGCCGATCTCGCCGGCGATTCATCTTGGCGCACAGCGTCTGCTGGTGATCGGCGCTGGGCGCATGTACGAGCCGCCGCGCCGTTTGGCGCCGAGCCCTGGTTACCCCAGCATCGCGCAGATCGCAGGGCATGCCATGTCGGGCATTTTTCTCGACGCGCTGGCGGTCGATGTCGAGCGCCTGGATCGCATCAACCGAACGCTGGCCTTGTTGCCAGAGGCCCAGCGTCTGGCCACGCCGCTGCGATCGGTTCAAGCCTTGGTGATTGCCCCGAGCCAGCGCCTCGACGACCTCGCGGCCCAGCACATCGATTGTCTACCGGTGCCCGTGAGAACGATGTTGCGTGCGGTGGGCGTTAGCAGTCGGCTCGCCAGCCAGGGCGCACATGGTTCTGCGCTCGCCAGCTACCTGTTGTTCGAGGCGCCGTACACCCGGGCGCTGATGGCGCTGGGTGTGGCTGACACGCTGGCGCGGCGCGACGAGGTGCTGGCCTTCTTCGGCTGGCGTACGCCTGAGCTGCCGGTTCAGCGCCAAGCACTGTCGGCGGCACATTGATCCTCCCAACAGAACGCCCCGACTTGCGGGGCGTTCGGAGGTCAGAAAAAGATCACTTCTTGGCGGCTGGCGTCGCAGAGGCTGCAGCGTCGGCTTTGGCAGCTTTCTCGGCCTTCTCGGCTTTCTTGGCAGCTTTCTTGTCCGCTTTTTCGTCCGCTTTGGTCGCCGCAGCCTTGTCTTCGGCCTTGGCTGGTTTGTCAGCCGCAGCGGCTGGCTTGTCTGCCGTCGCTGCTGGCTTGTCTGCCGGCTTGGCCGTGGCGGGGGCGGCCGCTGACTTGTTGTAGGTCTGGCCGTTGACCGTCAGGCCTTCGGTCGAGAACTTTGCGGCATTGCCATCGCCGACACCCTTGACCCGCGTGACCATGTCGGTCCAGTCCTTGAACGGGCTCTTCTTGCGCTCGTCGAGCATCTTGCCGGCGATCGCCGGGCCGATGCCCTTGATCGACTCGAGCTCGGCTTGGCTGGCCTTGTTGACATCGACCGCTGCGAATGCCGAAGCGGCGATCAAAGCGAAAAGTGCTGCTAGCAGGCGTTTGAACATGCAGATCTCCAGTGGATGGTCGAGGGCCGAAACCCTCATTTGAGATACCCGACAAGCGATCTTGCCGGGTCAGTGCACAACGTGGCGCGACGGCGGGTGGTTGACGCTGCTCGGGTAGATGCCCGGTTCAAAGGGGCTTGACAGGTCGGCCCAGCGCCCAGCGTTTGACCGCGAAGCCGGGTGCCAGCAGTACCGGGCAGGCGGCGTAGAGGAACACCCGCAGCCGCAGCAACGCTGGCACCTCGCGGTCGGTCAGCAGACGACGCAGGCGTGGAGACAGCGGCCCGTCCGCCAGTTGCGAAGCCACATGTCGCTCGCGCGCCAGTTGTTTTTGCAGCCCGGGCGCCACCTGCTCGCTGACACCGGCCAGCGCGGCGTCGCGCAGCAGGCAGGGCAGTTCGACCAGCGAGTGTCGGGCGTTGTTGGCCAGCTTGGCGCTGACCTGTGACGCGTGGAGGGCGCGGCGGCGTTGCGACAGCCCGCCGCGCCGGTACTGCACCAGTGCTTCGTCCAGCGTGATGGCGCCGCCCGAGACCACGGCCCGGAAGACCATGATCAAGTCCTCGGCCACAGTGCCCGCCGGCAAAGGGCCAAAGCGGTCGAAGACGCGCCGGGTCCAGGCCTGGCCAGCGCCGATGACATGCGGCTGGCGGGCGATCCAGTCAGCCGCGCTGCGCCATGCCGCCAGGTCACTCGGCCGCACCGTGCCGTGGCGGTGACCTCGAGCATCGATGTCGATCAGCGCGCTGGCGATCAGGTCGGGCCGGCGCTGGTGCGCCAGCCAAGCTGCGACAGTGCGCTCGCAGCGCTGCGGCATCGAGACATCATCGCCGGCGGCGATGAAAATCAACTCGCCTTGCGACATCGCCACCAGTTGGGACAGGTGGGCGCCGATACCGAGGTTGATGGGGTTGCGGTTGCGCACGATGCGATGCGGTCCGCGGTAGTCCGCCAGCGCTGCTTCGATCTCGGCCCAGGTGCCATCGTCTGAGGCATCGTCCGAGACCAGTATTTCTAGCGCCGGGTAGGTCTGCGCCAGCGCGCCGGCGATCGCCGCCGCCACGGTGTCGACCTGGCGGTAAGCGATCAGCAGCATCGACACCCTGGGCAGTGCCTCGGCAGCGCTTTCTGCTGAGATCACTGCGCTGACCGAAATTGCCATCCCGACATGGGGCAGTGACCCGTCAGGGCAACAGAAAGCGATCGCCGATCAGCTTGCTCTTCAGCCCCCGGCGCAGCGCCTTCGCGCTGGCGGTCATCGAATAGCGAGCGTCCAGCGAACGCAGCAATGCAGCGTCTAGTTTCGCCGCACCGCCCTGTCGCACGCCGAGAAAATACAGGTCGCGGCTGATGTAGTTGGTCCAGCTGTGCCAGTCGGCCAGCCAGCCGGGCAGATGGGCGCCACGCTCAATCGCAGCAGCCGTCAGGTTGAGGTAGTAATCCCAGCGTGCCGCCACCGTGAAAGGCGAAGCGTCTGGATTGGTGCGCGTGGCGCCGTGCTCTTTTCGACCGGTGGTGGCGCAGCTGATCACCACCAAACCGCCAGGGCGCGTCATGCGCAGCATGTTGGCGAGCGTCTCGCGCCAGAACGGGTTGTGCTCAAAGCACTCTGCCGAAATCACGGTGTCGAACTGTCCAGTGGGCAGTGCCAGCAGGTGACCCGGGCAGGCGAGATCCACGCCGGGTCCGGGCTGCAGGTCGACGCCGGTGTAGTTGCATGCATCGAACAGATCGCGTACCGACCCATTGATATCCAAAGACCCGACCTCCAGCACCTTTGCGTGACTGAAATTCGCCGGGTAACGCTCGCGGACACTAAGGAAGAATTCGGCTTGTTGGGGGTGTGCCATGGTGCGGTGTTTCCGGGATAGTGAACGGCGTTCAGCGACTGATTGTCCCCGCTTGGCGCGCCGTGTCGCAGGGGGTGCGGGTGGATTGGCGCTGGTGGGGTGGCGTTGCCGGGGGGTGGCGTTGCCGTGTGCCGAATCGATGGAGACCTTGGGCCTCGAGACCCGCGACCTATCAGGCCAATGAAGCGGTAAAAACTTCAGCACTCGAAACGCATGCGAACCGCCGCTTCGACCTGATCGACCGTCGGCCAATCCGGCCTTGCCGACAACAGCGTGATGTTTGGTCCCCAGGGCCGCCATCGCTCGACCTGGGTTGGGCCCAGCACGCTGATCAAAGGCGCACCCGTGGCCGCGGCCATGTGACCCGGGCCGGTGTCGTTGGCGATCACGCCGCGGCTGGCCTGCAGCAGCGCGGCGTAGGCATCGAGCGGTAGGTTCTCCACCACCGCGGCTTGCGGGTAGGCGCTGCGCGCGACCTCGGTCTCGCCGGGGCCGGGGCAGACCACCACTGGCAGGCCCCGGGCGGCCAGTCGCTGCGCTAGTTCGGGAAATCCGGGCCAGCGCTTGTCCTGGTTGTTCAGCGTCCCCGCAGCAAACGGCGCAATGCAGACGTAGCCACTGGCGCCATGGCGGTCCCTGGTTGCCCAGCCGTGGTCGTTTGCGATTGACAACGCGCGTTCCTTGGCCTGGGTCGCGATGCGCATATGGATCGACTCGGGCGGCTGCAGTCTCAGGCGCTCCGACCTGTCGATCAGGCCGCCGGCAAGTGCCCAGAATGATTCCAGCTCGTGCGAACCGGTGGCTGCGGCAATGCGCTGACTCAGCATCAGGGATCGGCCATCCTTCGCCAAGCCGGCGACCGACAGGCCAGCCAGCCACAACTCCAGCGCGCTGGAAAACGAGTTCGGCATGGCCAGCGCATTGATGCGCCTGCCGAATCCAGGATCCCGTGCAGCGCACTGCTGGCGGATTGCCTTGAGCTGCCGCACCTGATCGCGCAGCGTCTTGCCGCGGATGGTGACCGGCCAGTCGTAGCCCGACAGCAGGGTCGGCGCCCAGCTTTTGCCGTACAGATGAAGGTCGTAGCCGGCGTCCTGCAGGCGTTGCAGCGCTGGCAAGCTCAGCACGACATCGCCAATCCAGTTGCACAGGCGGACGATCAGCGGACGGGTTGTCATGCTGTGGTGGGGCGCAACGCGGCGCAGTGGAGGTCGGGCTGGGTCGGGCGGGCGGCGCTGGCGCGGTTGACGGTGCCGCGGGCAGATCAACGTCGATAATTGGCCGTTTGTATTCTGCCAGCCCACCATGCGCATCCATCTGCCCACTGCCGCCGAGGTGATCGCCTTGCACGACCGACTCCTCGTCACGGCGGGCTGGCCGGTTGACGAGCCTGCGATGCCTGACGACGGCTTGTGGCGCTGGGTGCAGACCAACCACCGTTTCAACTGCCGGCTCTGGGCCGAAGAGGATCTGGCGCGTCGCACGACAGTGTGCGACGCCCAGATTGCTGCCAACAAACGTGCCATCGACAGCTTCAACCAAGCCCGTAACGACGCCACCGAGCGGGTCGACGAGTTGCTGCTGATGGCGCTGGGTTTGGTGGATGTGGCCTCGGCCCGCACCGACGCGCCAGTGGCCATCGCGCCGGCCGGTGCGCGTCTGAACAGCGAGACTGCAGGCAGCATCGTCGACCGGATGTCGATCATGGCGCTGAAGGTGAACGCGATGCGGGCCCAGACTTTGCGCAGCGACGTCGAGGCCGATCACGTCGAGGCCAGCCTCGGCAAGCTGGCCCGACTGCAGCAGCAACGCGCAGACCTCGGCGATTGCCTGGAGGCGCTGCTCGCCGACGCCTTGGCGGGGCGAGCCTATTTCAAGGTTTATCGGCAGTTCAAGATGTACAACGACCCGCGCTTCAACCCGGCGCTGGTTGCAGAACTGGCGCGGGCCGGGCGCTGATCGGCTGCGCTCAACGCCGGCGCGGTGGCGGCAGGTCGTGCGGCTGGGGCTGGCCGTCCAGCCACAGCTTCAGGTAGCGGTTGCACGAAGCCTGCGCGTCCAGCATCGCCAGCACGAAGCCGAGCCGACCATCGCGGAATCCTTGGCGTAACCAGTAAGACCGAATGAAAGCCCACAGGCCGTGGCCGATGGCGGCGGTCAGTCCACCTCGACGTCCGCGGCCGCGTTGATCGGCCGCTCGGCCGGTGGTGTAGCGGTTCATCTTGTCCAGCCCATCGTGCAGGCTGGTGATGCTGTTGTGCAGCAACAGGCCGGGCAGACGGCCGGACGGGCCGTCGAGCAGCAGCCGCTCGTGCACCTGGTCGTCCGAGAAACGGGCTCGTCCGCGTCTGAACAAGCGCACGCCCAGATCGGGGTACCAACTGCCGGCTCGCATCCACTGGCCGCAGAACGCCGACATCCTGCCCACGGCGTAGCCGGCCAGACCCGGCGGCCCATTCGCTGCATCGCAATGACCCTCAGAGGCGACCACGCTGCGGATGGCCGCGGCCAGTTCGCTGTCCAGCCACTCGTCGGCATCCAGGGACAGTACCCAGGTGCCGGTGGCGGCTGCCAGTGCGCGCTGCTTCTGCGGTCCGAAGCCAGGCCAATCGTGGGTCTCGATCACCCTGGCGCCCATTTGGCGTGCCAGGTCCGCGGTGCCGTCGGTGCTGCCGGCATCGACCACGATCAGTTCGTCGGCGAATGACACCGACGTCAAGCAGGTCGGTAGCCGAGCGGCCTCGTTCTTGGTGATGACGATCACCGACAAGCTTGGCGTGTTGGGCGTTAACGGCGTGGTGTTCATGGCAGCGCACGCCGCAGCACATGGTCCATCAGGCGCTGCGCCGAATGGTCCGATCGCACGCTTGTTGCGGCGGCCCGAGCCCTGGCCGCATAGCTCGGATGATCGGCCAACACCTTCGAAATGGCCTGCAGCAGGCCTTGGGCCGAAAGGTCGGCTGTGGCCACGCCGGCATCGAAACGTCGCACCAGCGCGGCCATCCACGTGCCGTCGGTGACCACCACTGGCGAGCCTGCGCCCAGCGCATCGAGCGTCACGCCGCTGACCCGGTCCTTGAAGTCGGCCAGGTTGTAGGGCTGCAGCGTGACCGCACCGTCGAATAGCGCGCGGTAGTCGGCCGGGCTCAAGGTGTCCTCACGCAGCGTCAGCCCCGCATAGGCGCTGTTGCGCAGGCTCTCCAGCGCCGCTGCCAATGCGGGGTCATTCGGGTGGCGTTGTTCGCTCGAGGTCTGCACCACCAGCGGCAGGTTCAGGCCGCACCTTTCCATCTCGCGCACCAGGTCGACGATTTGGACCAGGCCTTTGTCAAGGCGTGCCCCGCCGGCCACCAGCAGGTGCTTGAAGGCTTGCGGCGCAGCGCGCGGGGCTGTGCTCGAGTGTTCGGGCGGCCCCTCGATGGGGTAGGGCACGACGGTGGTGGGGAAACCGCAGGACCGGAAGAAATCGGCCACCGAGGCGGTCGGGGTCAGGATCTCGATATGGGGCTGTTGACGGGCCATCGCCGACCACAATCCCGCCTTGCCAGCCTTGCCGCCCAGCCAGTGCACGAACAGGAATAGCTTGTTCGGTGGGATTTGGCCGGTCGCCGCCCAATGCGCGGTCACCACATCGCTGCTGCCCGCCGTCGAGACGAGGATTTGGCCAGGCTGGCGCAGCAACTTGCGGTACAGCCCAAAGGCCTGCAGCCGGCGCCAGCGTCGTCGGAAGTGTGGCACCAGACGGCCAGCGCCCGCCCAATCCGGCCGATCCAGCCGATCCGGCCCGATGCTGCGGCCGGCCCACACCGTCACGTCGTGCGCAGTCGCAGCCCCAACCAGCGCGCGTACCAGGCTTTGGCAATGGCCAGCGTCGCCGGTTAGCGTGGGCTCGACGATGTGGAGGGGGACGGGCATGGGAGGGGTATCAGAGGGCCTGCGGCGGCGTCGGCGGATTGTCCCATTGCGCCAGTCGCCCATTGGGTGCTAGCAGGATGGCCTGGCTGCCCGCAGATGGGCCACCCAGCCCAGCAGCACATCGAGGTGCGCATCGATCGACGGGTCATAGCGCAGGGATTCGAGCGGGTTCGCCAGCGTCAACTGACCCGCACGCCAGCGTGTCAGGGTTTGCTGGATGGCCTTGGCCAGACTGTCGGGCTGGTCGACTTGGAATGGCGTTGCTGCGTCGCCCCGCAACACTTCCATGCAGCCCATACCTTCGGCTCCGATCAGCGGCGTGCCGCACAGCACCGACTCGACGCCGACCAGCCCGAAGGGTTCGTAGCGCGAGGCCATGATGGTGCAGTCGACGGCGCGATAGACATCCTCGATGTCGCTGCGGTAGCCGATGTAGCGCAAGTTGGGTGCCTGAAGCTCGACTGGCCGGCCTGCCACCACCAGCAGCACCGGTTGTTCGCTGTGGCCGAGCGCGCGCACCAGCAGGTCCAGACCTTTGCGCGCATGCCCGGTCGAGGCCAGCAGGAATATCAAGCGGTCTTGCGGCAACCCCAGGCGCTCACGCAGCGCGCGTCGCTGGGCCGGCAGCACCGGGTGGAATCGCTGGCGGTCCACTGGCGGGTACAGCACCTGCACCTTGGTTTTGGCGATGCCGTAGAACTGCTGGACCTGGTCGGCCATCAGTTTCGAGTGCGCGATCACCACCGCCGCATTTTCTAGGTGGCGCCGTTCCAGCGCGATGGCCAGGCGGTCTTTCCAACCCGGGCGCTTGTCGGTGGCGGCCAGAAATCCAGGGTGCGTACCGCCGCAGATTGCGATGTCTGCGGCTGCGGTCTGGTTCAGCGCGATCAATGGGTACCAGCCCTGCTGTTGTTTGAGGCGGCGCAGGCGTTGATCGAACCAGCGGTCGCGCAGCGCGCCGCCGAGTCCCCAGGTTTGGATGCGCACAGGGTCGACCCAGCCGAACTCAGGCAAGTCCGGGGCGAAGCGCCGTGCCACCACCGTCGGCCGGATTTGTCGCTGGCGCAAGGCTTCGACCAGCGTCAGCAGGTAGCGCTCGATGCCGCCAGAATGCCGCAGCGCGTGGTTGGAGAAGACAATGGGCGGCATGGGCAACATGGACAATCGGGTCGGAAAGGCAGTTTATAGGGCGGGTTCCTGGCCATCGATCCGGTGGATGGCGCCCGCGCCGCGCCAGCCTGGGCGTTGGCTCACCTGGGAGACCGGGTGCGCGTCCTGATCGTCAAGACCACTTCGATGGGGGACGTGGTGCACGCGCTGCCGGCCGTCAGCGACATGTTGCATGCGCAGCCCGGCCTTCAGGTGGACTGGCTGGTCGAGGCGCCGTTCGCTGCCATTCCGCGCTTGCACGCCGGCGTGCAGCGCGTATTGCCCTTGGCCTGGCGCAAATGGCGCAAGTCCTTGTGGGCTGCTGACACGCGCGCTGCAATGGCCGCGCTGCGCGGCGAACTGCGGCGCGAGCGCTACGACGCAGTGCTCGATCTGCAAGGCTTGCTGAAAAGCGTTTTATGGGGTTTGCAGGCGAAGGGGCCGCTGCTGGGCTATGGCTTGGCCAGCATCCGCGAGCCTGCGGCGGCGTTGTTCTACCGTCGCCGCGCCACGGTGCCGCGTGAGTTGCAGGCGGTTGAGCGCAACCGGCGCCTGGCCGCGGCGCATCTGGGCTATCCGGTGCCTGACCACGCACCCGATTTCGGCATCGCTGTGCCGGACGGTGGCTGGGTTGCGCCGATACCCAGCGCGGTGCTGATCCCGTGCGCCAGTCGGCCCAGCAAGCTCTGGCCCGAGGACCGCTGGATCGCCGTCGGCCAGCGTTTGCAATCGGCCGGGCTGACCCCTGTGCTGGTATGGGGCAGCTATCCCGAGCGTGAGCGCGCCGAACGCATCGCCGCCGGCTGTGGCGGCATGGTGCCGCCTTTCCTGAGCGTGGCCGAGACTGCGGCGGTGCTGGGTCGGGCGCGCCAGATCGTCGGTCTGGACACTGGGTTTTCGCATCTGGCAGCGGCGTTTGGCGCACCGACCATCGGCATCTATTGCGACCACGAGCCAGGTCTGGCCGGCATCACTGGCCCAGGACCGGTCGCCAGCTTGGGCGGCAAAGGGCAGATGCCGGCGCTCGCCGAGGTGATGGACCAGCTCGAACGCCATTTGTTGCTGTGATGCCGCGCTCTAGCGCCACACTGTGATTTGGTGGGTACTTTGCTGCGGTGCTTTGGTGCCGTGTTTTGGTGCCGTAATTTGGCGCGGTAACCGGCGGCGTCGCGTCAAGCTTGGTCAGCGTCCGGCCAGGGCTCTCGCGCAGTCGCTGACGAGTCCTGGCCCTTTGTAGATCAGCCCGGTGTAGAGCTGCACCAAGTCGGCGCCGGCGGCGCGTTTGGCACGGGCATCGGCGGCGCTCATCACGCCGCCGACGCCGATGATGGGGTAGCTCGAGCCGAGTTCGGCGCGCAGCATCGCGATCACCCGGTTGCTGGCATCGAACAAGGGCCGGCCCGACAGCCCGCCCACTTCATGGGCATGGTCCTGGCCCTGAACGGCGTCGCGCGCGAGCGTGGTGTTGGTGGCGATCACGCCGTCGATGCCGTTGGCCACCAACGTGGCGGCGATCACCCGCAACTGCGCTTCATCCAGGTCCGGCGCGATTTTGACGAACATCGGCACGCTGCGGCCGAGTTGCCGGTCTAACTGGGCGCGCCGTGTTTGCAGCGCGCCCAGTAGCGCGTCGAGCGCAGCATCGCTCTGCAGTTCGCGCAGGTTTTGGGTGTTGGGGCTGGAGATGTTGACCGCCACATAGTCGGCATGCGGATAGACGCCGTCCAGGCCCAGCAAGTAGTCGCTGGCGGCGTCCTCTATCGGCGTGGCCGCGTTCTTGCCGATGTTCAGGCCCAGCAAGCCACCGCTAGCGCGAAATGTCCTGGCGTGCCTGACGTTGGCGATGAAGGCCTCAAGCCCTTCGTTGTTGAAGCCTAGCCGGTTGATCAGGGCTTCGGCCCGCTGCAGCCTGAACATCCTCGGCCTGGGGTTGCCGGGCTGGCCTTTGGGTGTGACGGTGCCAACCTCGATAAAACCGAAGCCCATCGCGCCCAGGCCGTCGATGCAACGGCCGTTCTTGTCCAGGCCGGCGGCCAGGCCGATGCGGTTGGGAAACTTCAGCCCCGCTACCGTCACTGGATCGGCGCTGCGGGGCTGTGACCACAGGCACTGTGCCGGCGTGTTTTGCAGCGTGGCGATCGCGTCCAGGGTCAAGTCGTGGGCGCGCTCGGGGTCCAGGCCAAACAGGAAGGGACGGGTCAGTGCGTAGGGTATGAAAGCCATAATCTTCGGATTGTCCCAGACCGCTTCGGCGGCCCAGCCCATGACCCAGGATGAACTCAAGGCATTAGTCGGCCGCGCCGCGTTGGACTATGTCGTGCCTGGCACCGTGGTCGGCGTGGGCACGGGATCGACTGTCAATTGCTTTATCGATGCACTGGCCAGCATCAAACACCAGATTGCCGGTGCGGTGTCGAGCTCGGTGCAAAGCACGGTGCGGCTGCAGGCGCTGGGCATCAAGGTCTTCGATGCCAATGACTTGCTCAGCATCCCGGTCTATGTCGACGGCGCCGACGAGATCGACCACCGTGGCTTCATGGTCAAGGGTGGGGGCGCGGCATTGACGCGGGAGAAGATCGTTGCCGATCTGGCCGAGCGCTTTGTCTGCATCGCCGACGAAAGCAAGCTGGTCGACGTGATGGGCCGCTTTGCACTGCCCGTGGAGGTGATTCCGATGGCGGCGGCTCAGGTGGCGCGGCGCTTTGCGTCAGCTTATGGCGGCGTGGCCACGCTGCGCGCCGGCGTGACCACTGACAACGGCAACGACCTCTTGGACGTGCGTGGCCTGGCCATCACCGACCCGCTGGCGATGGAGGCCGAGGTTAACCAATGGCCAGGCGTGGTCACGGTCGGCATCTTTGCCCGGCACAAGGCGCGTGTGTGCCTGCTGGGCACCGCGCAGGGTGTGCGGACGATCGATTTCGACCGCTAGCCCTCAGTCCTCGAAGCCCACGAACACCGCGGCTTCGGCCACTGACTTTCTCTGCGAGACCACCGCATTCGCGGGGAAGGTGTCGTCCGGCCAACCCATCGCGACGCAGGTCTGGATCACCTGGTCGTCCGGGATGCGGGCATGTTCGCGGACGACGGGTGACTGCATGATGCCCTGGCTGTTGATGACGCAGCCCAGCCCGCGCGACCAGGCGGCATTGACGAGGCAGTTGACCACGCCACCACAGTCGAAGGGGGCAATGTCGCCGCCATGGATGGCGCGGTCATAGGTCACGACGATCGAGACCGGCGCGTCAAACTGGCGAAAGCCACGCAAAACCCAGTCCTGCCGCTTTTCTTTGTTGTCGCGTTCGATGCCCATCGCAGCGAAGAGCTGCTTGGCAACCCCGATCTGCCGCTCGCGGTGCGCGCCGACATAGCCTGGTCCCATGCGGAATTCGCGCGAGTCCGGCACGCCAGCCAGATTGCGCTCGACATTCCCTTGTCGGATTCGGTCCAGCACCTCGCCGGTGACGACATAGAAATTCCAGGGCTGGGTGTTGAGCGAGGTCGGCGCACGCATCGCGAGTTCAAGGATTTCCAAGATCAGCGCCTTGGGCACAGGTTTCTTCTGGTACCCCCGAATGCTCCTGCGCCCCTGGACTACTTCATCAAATTTCATCGTCGTCTCCGCCATCGCTGTTTGGTTCATTGGGTTCGTTTGGTTCATTTAGTCGGTTTGGTTGAGTCGTTCGGTCCGTTCGGTTAGCTCAACCAGAGGTCCGCGCATCTAGGCACGGGGCGCGTCAATTCTCGCTGCTTGTCGTGTCCGCGCCGTCCACCCAGGCAGGACGCGCGCCGATCGGGTCGCAGCGTTTGGCGGGGCCCTCATCTCGAGCGCCGATGCTAGCCCAGGTTCATGTGGTCAGCGCCTGGCCTGGGGTCGCCGCTGTCCCCGCGCGATGAAGCGTGCAGGGTCTAGCGCATCGAGCAGGGAGGTCGGCGCAGGCATCGGCGCGCCTGTCAGCCATGAGGCCAGCAACTCGCCGCCCAGCGCGGCCTGGGTGATGCCGCGGGACCCGAGCGCGGTGAAAAGGTAGAGCCCGGGTTGGCGCGGTACGAACCGGGGCTGGTCGAGCCGGCGCCAGCCTGCCGCGGGCTCTGCGACCGGCACAGCGCCGATCAGCGGTAGGCGGTCGGCACTTTGCAAGCGCCAGCCGACCCGGCCGTCCAACGCCGCATCGGTTGGACCGGCCCAGCCGGTCAAGCGGCGCAGCGTCGCCAGGTTGAGCGCCTGATCCGCTGCGCGCAGCGTGCTGTCCTCGTCGTCGGCTTGCGAGCTGGCGCCGCACAGCCAGCGACCGTCGGCCAGTTGCAGCACATAGCCGGTGTCGGCCAGGGGTCTGGCTAGATCGGGTTGCCCCGGCAGATGAGCGGGTAGCAAGCTGGTCTGGCCGCGCAGTCGGTGCAGTGGCCAGAATGGCATGGTCGGCATGGTCCGCATGGTCGGCTGATCGCTGCCAGCCGACCCCACCAAGCGGGCCGCGTCGCCGGCATTGCACAGCAGCACCGCGTCGACCTCGGCCAGGCATCGCCCACTGAGGTCGAGCAAGCGCCAGCCGTCGTGCAGCCTCTGCAGCCTGTCAATCGAGGTGTTGTAAATCGTTGTGATGCCGGGCGCGTCCAACCAATGCGCGCACAGCGATGGCGGTGCGACCCAGCCGCCGCCGGGATAGACCCAGGCCGGTCGGCCATCGGGCAGCGCGTCGCACTGCACCGAGACGTAGGCTGCGGGCAAGCCCAGACGGGCAATCATCGCGGCCATCGCTTCAGGGTTCATGGTTTGTTCGGCGCGCCACAGGCCGGCGACACCGCCCGTCACCTGCTGGGCTGCAATCAACGGCCGCAGCAAGCGCTCGGTGTGGATTGCGGCGGCGCGCAGCCAGCGTGCATGGGTGCCGTCCTGGCCGTGGACGATGCCGTGGAACAGGCCGCCGGCATTGCCCGAGGTCTCGCCGGCGCAGCCCGGCTGGCGGTCGAACACCTGGACCGCCAGGCCTTGCGCAGCGAGTGCCTTGGCCACGGCCGCACCGGCCAGTCCGGCGCCCAGCACTGCCACGCGCTGCCTAGGCGAGGGAGCCATCGCCTGGCGGCCTGGCGGTGCGCTGCTGCTGAAGCGCGGGCAATGGCGGGCGATCGTCGTTTGGCAAGCCGCGTTGCATGCGGGGGTTTCGTGCGCGCCACTCGCTGCCTCGACCACGAAGCCCGTGGCGGTCAAGCCTTCGCGCGACCTGTCGTCCAGCCCTGTGGCGGCCAGTGTGGCGCCGTCAGCTGCCAAGCGCGCCAGGCTGCGCAGCCGGTAGCGATCCCAGCTTGGGCCGGCCGAACACGCGTTGCCGGTCAGGAAGAAGGCGTCAACCCGCGCGACCAACTCAGGCAGCACCTGGGCAACATCGCCCAGCGCCAGCAACAATCGAACCCGCCCGCCGTCGACATCGATCAGATGCAGGTCGGGCGTGAGCGGCGGCCAGCGCGCGCTCAGCGCGTCGGCCAGTCCCTGCAGCGACGAACCGGCATGGGCCAGCGCCAGGCTTTCACGTTGCGGCGGGGTCGGCGTGATCGCCAGGTACCAGAGCTGGTTGCAGCGTCCGACGTCTTGTTGCCAGGCCTGCCAAGTGCTGAGAAAGCGATGTCCGAGGCCGAAGTCTGTGTCGAGCACCACGAAGCGTTGGCGGCCGTTCCAGCGCGTGGGCAGGTGGTTGCCGGCCAGAAAGACTGCTCCGGCCTGACGCAGCGCCGAGACGTCCTTCGGTTCGGCTGCCGAGCTGATCGGGCGCAGCGGTCCCCAACTCATCGCGCTGCCGCGGCCAGCCATCGCAGCAGCGGCGCCTGGACCGCCGTCAGGCCGCGGTAGGCCAGCACGGCCGGGCTCATCGACGCCAACGCATCGTGCACCCGTCCGGCCTGCTGCGGCGTTGCCAGGGCTTGCGTCAATGGCTTGACATCGACCAGGATCGTGAACACCGCTTGGGCCCGGCCGGCGGCGAGTCCGGGCACCGGGATGAAGGTCTGGCGCTCGGTGCGCCACCAGGTCTGGGCCGCGACGTCCGCATCGTGGTCACAGCCCGCCCAGCGCGCTGGGTCTACCCTTTGTGGGTGAGCATGCAGGCGAGGGTGGGGACTCAGGGTCCAGACAAAGCGCTCCCAGCGCATGCCCGACGTGACCAGTTTCACCAGCTGCGGCGCGGCGTTGATGATGGGTTGGTTGTCGGCCACCGGCGCGTGGACCTCGCAGAAGTGGCGGCCGATCTTGTGCTCGGGAGCCCACATCGACGGCAGCGCGACGGCCAGCCAGGGCAGGGTGCCCGTGTTGCCGTCGAGCACTGCAAAGTCTTCGGCGAACGCTAGCGACAGCAGTGCCGTTCGGCGCCACTCGGCCGGCAGTTGGTTCAGAAAGGTGCCGATCTCTGGCCACGGGTTGGCGCCTTCGGTGCTGATGTCCTGTGCTTGGTCATCGTCAGCGATGGCCCAGCCCAGCCAGGGTGCCTGCCACTGGCCGTCGAACAGTCGCATCGCTTGGGGGTGCTCGGCACTGGCGTGGGCTGCCAGTGCCGCCTGCGCGGGCAAGGCATCAAAGCCCGGCGCGCAGAGCAGCGATTGATGGCGGAATGCCCACAACACCGCCAGCTTCTCGCGCAGGTGTCGCGCGAGGCCGCGTTGGGGGGCGACCGTCGGCGTCAGTTGCATCGCACCCGGTGACAGCCGGCGCAGGCCGGGCTGTGAGCGGTGGGGCGTACCGACCGCAGCGTCGAAATCGAAGCTCATGCCAGCGAAGGTATCACCTGCATGGCCGGATCCCCGCCGGCCAAGAAAAAGGGCACCGAAGTGCCCTGTTGATTCGCAGACTTGGCGGGCGTTGTCTAGCCGATCAGACCCGCTTGCGGTACTCGTGGGTGCGGGTGTCGATCTCGATCTTGTCGCCCTGGGCGACGAAGATGGGCACCGGAATGTCGAAGCCGGTAGCGATCTTGGCTGGCTTGAGCACCTTGCCCGAGGTGTCGCCCTTGACGGCCGGCTCGGTCCAGGTCACTTCGCGCACCAGCGAGGTTGGCAGTTCGACCGAAATCGCCTTGCCGTCGTAGAACACCACTTCGACAGGCATCGAGTCTTCGAGGTAGTGAAGCGCGTCGCCCATGTTCTCGGATTCGACCTCGAACTGGTTGTAGTCCTCGTCCATGAAGACGTACATCGGATCCGCGAAGTAGGTGTAGGTGCAATCCTTCTTGTCGAGGATGACCTGGTCCATCTTGTCGTCGGCCTTGAACACCAGTTCAGTGGCCTGGTTGTTGAGCAAGCTCTTCAGCTTCATGCGCACGGTGGCGGCGTTGCGCCCGCCCCGGGAGTACTCGGTCTTGAGCACCACCCAAGGGTTCTTGTCCTGCATGATGACGTTGCCGGCGCGGATTTCTTGAGCGATTTTCATGGGAAGTCCCGTAGTCTGGGCCGCGGCCAAGGCTGGCATGCGGTTTGGAGCAAAACCGAGGATTTTAGCGCCATCCTAGGCTTGCTTTTGCCTGACAAAGGCGATCAATTGGCTGCAGAGGTCTGTTTGGGCTTGCAGCTTGCGGCCCCATAGGGCATGGGCAGCGCGCCATGCGGCACGGTCTGGCAGGCTGTTCGGCACCGACCCTCGGCCATTGAAAGCCCGGAAGACCGCTCGAATCTCGGTCGCCAGCGGCGGCGCTTGGTCTGCCAGGTACAGGTCGAGAAAGGCCTCGAGCTTGGGTCCTTGGGCGCCATCGTGCTGGGGGTAGGCTTGCCAAAGAAACGGTCCGGTGGCGCAGCATTGGGCGCGCACGAACGAGTCCTCGCCGCGAACCAAATTCAGGTCGGCACAGGCCAGCAGTCGGTCGAAATCGGGTTGACGGAGGTAGGGCAGGTCGACCTGTCGCAGGCCAGGCGGCAAGTCCAGCGTCTGCAATTGAGCCCGCGCCGGACCTGGCGGCACCAGCAGTGCACAGCGCTGCGGGCTCAAGGTTTGCAGCAAGGCCGGTAACGCGACGTTCTGGTAGCAAAACACCGTCACCAGTTGCTCTTCGGCATTGCCTAGCCAGCCCATCTCCTGGGCCCACGCGCGGGTCTGGTCGGCTGTAACCCGTGCGCCCGCCGGCATCAGCCCGCCGGTGGCGGCGGTGAAACCCGGGTAGAAAAACCACTTGTTCAAGCCAACCGCCGGCCCACTGAACTGCGGTGACATCAGGCCGTGCGATCGCTCGACATAGGGCTCCGCGCTGAGGTATTCCAGATTGATCCAGACCGGTGGGCGACGGACCTGGGCCATGCTGGCCAGGAAGGCGTCGGGCAGCGCGCAGCCAAAGGTCTCGACCACCACGTCGCCCGGCGCTGAGTGGGGCGCTGTATCGGTCCATTGCAGCACCTGCACGCCCGGCGCGCCGGCGGGCGCCATCCAGGTCAGGGCCGATGCATCGTCGGTCCAAAGCCGCACTTGATGGCCACGTTGTGCCAGTTCGGCGGCCAAACGCCAGCTCACGCCAATGTCACCGAAGTTGTCGATCACGCGGCAGAAGAGGTCCCACAACATGGGGCTGATTATTGGTGCATGGATCGTCAGGGCCGGAGAAGGGCCAGGGCGGACGGCAGAATCGGCCACTTCGTCCGCTGCCGCCCTTGCTGTCCACGCCTTCAATGCCTTCGCCCGCCGACCCGCTGCCCGCCGATGACTTGCCCGTCGATGGGCCATTGCGCCAGCGCCTGCTGATCGAGGTGGCTGCGCTGCCGGCACTGCCGGGTGTCTACCGTTATTTTGATGCGCAGGGCGGGGTGCTTTACGTGGGCAAGGCACGCAGCCTGAAAAAGCGCGTCGCCAGTTACTTTCAGAAAGACCACGGTGGCACCCGCATTGGCCACATGATCAGCCGGATCGCCCGGCTGGAGACCACGGTCGTGCGCACCGAGGCTGAAGCCTTGCTGCTTGAGAACAACCTGATCAAGACCTTGGCGCCGAAGTTCAACATCCTGTTTCGCGACGACAAGAGCTATCCCTACCTCAAACTGCACAGCCACACTTTCCCCCGGCTGGCCTATTACCGCGGCGCGATTGACCGCAAGCACCGCTATTTCGGCCCTTACCCCGGCGCTTGGGCCGTCAAAGAAACCATCTTGCTGCTGCAGAAGGCTTTTCGCCTGCGCACTTGCGAGGACACGGTTTACGCGAACCGCTCGCGGCCTTGCCTGCTCTACCAGATCCGGCGCTGTTCAGGCCCTTGCGTCGGCCTGATCTCGAGCGAGGACTATCGCCGCGACGTCTCAAATGCCGAGCGCTTCTTGCTCGGCGATGCCGGCGAGGTGGTCAGTTCGCTGCAAGTTCAGATGATGGCGTTCTCAGACGCACTGGAATTCGAGCGCGCGGCCGAGGTGCGCAATCAGATCAGTGCGCTGTCTAGGGTGCTGCACCAGCAGAGTATGGACGAGAGCAGCCTGTCCTCGCGCGATCGCGACGTCGACATCCTGGCGGTGCGGGTCTCGGGTGGGCGGGCCTGCGTCAACCTGGCGATGGTTCGAGGTGGCCGCCATCTCGGCGACCGCGCATATTTTCCGACCCATGTCGAGGATGCTGCGGCGCTGTCTGCCGAACAGGCTGATGAGCGTGCCGACGAACTCAGCGTCGAGCAGCAGGTGTTGGAGGCTTTCATTGCGCAACATTACCTCGGGGTTGCGCCGCCTCCCGGGCTGGTGCTGAGCCATTCGGTGGCGTCCGAGCTGCTGTCGGCACTGGGCGAGCAGCTGGGGGTCAAGCTCAATGCTCAGCACCAGCCGCGTGAGCAGCGCCGCACTTGGCTGGAAATGGCTGAAAAGGGGGCGCAGATCGCGCTGGCGCGCTTGCTGGCCGAGGAGGGTTCGCAGCGTGAGCGAACCCGCGCACTGGTCGATGCGCTGGACTTGGGGCTGGACGACCTGGACGCGCTGCGCATCGAATGTTTCGACATCAGCCACACCGCTGGCGAGGCCACCCAGGCCAGCTGCGTGGTCTATGAGAACCATGCGATGCGGCCGGCCGAGTACCGGCGCTACAACATTGAGGGCATCACCGGCGGCGACGACTACGCCGCAATGCGGCAGGTGCTGACCCGCCGCTACGCCAAGATGGCCGAGGCCCGCGCTGCGGCGCAGCTCTCGGGCCATGAAGCGGTTCTGCCGCCCAAGGCTTTGCGCCTGCCCGGCCTGGTGCTGGTCGATGGGGGCCGTGGCCAGGTGTCGATGGCCCGTGAGGTTTTTACCTCCTTGGGCTTGGATTTGGCGCTGATCGTTGGGGTTGAAAAAGGTGAAGGCCGCAAAGTCGGCCTGGAGGAACTGGTGTTCGCCGATGGCCGTGACAAGGTCTACCTCGGCCACGACTCGGCCGCATTGATGTTGGTGGCGCAGATCCGCGACGAGGCGCACCGTTTCGCGATCACTGGCATGCGCGCCAAGCGCGCCAGTGTTCGCACTGGCGGCAGCCGGATCGAGGACATCGCCGGGGTTGGACCGAAAAAGCGCGCCAGCCTGCTGCAGCGCTTTGGGGGTCTGCGCGGCGTTGCTGCGGCCAGCGTCGACGAGTTGTGCAGCGTGGACGGCATCTCTCGCGACTTGGCCGAAGAGATCTACCGGGCACTGCGCTGAGCGTTTGATGGCTGCGGCGACTTGAGGGCCCGTCGGTGTCGACAAGCGGTGGTTGCCAATGCGACCTCGGCGCTCGCGAAACAGAGGGTTTTCACGCCAGCCGGGGTGGTGATGCTTGGGCATGATTCGGCTGAACGTTCACACCTTTCACCTTGCCCGCTATGCCTGAAATTCCCGCCATGCCCGCACCCCAGAACTTTGTTCCCGACCCCCAAGCGATTGCCGCAATGCGGAGTTCGCGCCCGGCGAGCCGTGGCGCCGTGCCAGCTTATGACTGGCTCACGCACCATCGAGCCCACCGACCCCGCAAGGAAGCGGTTCGCGAACTTGGCAGCCAGCGAAGCTTTTCCTATGCCGACCTGGACCGCCGCGCCGATGCGGTGGCCGCGTATTTCTCGTCGCGCGGCGTCGGGCGTGGCGATCGCGTGGCCTTGCTGGCGCACAACGGCGTCGAATTCTTCGATGTTCAGTTCGGTTGCGGCCGCACGGGCGCGATCGCAGTGCTGCTGAACTGGCGCCTCACAGTCACCGAGCTTGAGTACATCCTGAACGACAGTTCGCCCAAAATTCTCGTCCACGATGCGGCTTTCACCGATGCCGCCCAGGCGCTTCAGCGCTTGTGTGGCATCGAGACCTTGTTGTGCATCGGCACCAGCGCCGGTGTCGGTTCGGCCACCAACCCCTATGAGGCAGTGGTCAACGCCTTCGACGGTCAGGCGGGTGTTCGCGAGGCGCTGACGCACGATGACGTCAGCACCATCATGTACACCTCGGGCACGACCGGGCACCCCAAGGGCGCGATGATCACCCACGGGATGAACTTCTGGAACTGCGTCAACCTCGGCATCCCGGCCGGCATCGGTCTCGACACCGTGCATCTGTCGGTGCTGCCGTTGTTCCACACGGGCGGTCTGAATTGCTACTCCAACCCAGTGCTGCACGCCGGCGGCACGGTGGTGATCATGCGAACTTTCGACCCAGGTCTGGCCTTGCAGGTCATCGGCGATCCGGCGCAGCACATCACGCACTTCTTCGCGGTACCGGCGCCCTACCAGTTCATGATGCAGCACCCCGACTTTGAGACCACCGACCTGTCCCGGCTGCGCTGTGCCGGTGTCGGTGGCGCACCTTGTGCCTTGACGATTTTGCAGAACTGGGCTGCCAGAGGGGTCTTGCTGCTGCAGGGTTTCGGCATGACCGAGACCAGCCCAGCCTGCATCTTCCTCGACCCTGCCGATGCCATCCGCAAGCTGGGGTCGACCGGCAAGGTGCTGCTGCACACCGAGCTTCGCATCGTCAATGACCTGGGCGGCGACTGTGGCCCGGATGAGGTCGGTGAGCTCTGGGTCGCGGGCCCAAACATCACCCCTGGGTACTGGAACCGCCCGGATGCGACGGCGTCCAGTTTTGAAGGGCGCTGGCTCAAGACTGGCGATGCGGCACGCTTCGACGACGAGGGTTTTGTCTACATCGTCGACCGCTGGAAAGACATGTACATCTCTGGTGGGGAGAACGTCTATCCGGCTGAAGTCGAGAATGTGCTGTACCAGCTGCCTCAGGTCGCTGAAGCGGCGGTGATTGGCATTCCGAATGACAAATGGGGAGAGGTCGGACTCGCGGTGCTGGTCCTGAAGCCGGGCCAGCAACTGGATCGGTCCACCGTGGTGGGCTATTGCGGCGAGCGGCTGGCCAGGTTCAAGGTGCCCCATGACGTCGCGACCATCGAGGCGTTGCCGCGCAACGCCACGGGCAAGGTGCTCAAGCGTGAACTGCGCAAACTGTTTCTGGGCAGCCATGCGCCGGCGATCAGCTGATGGCCGTGTTGGACGCCTGCGTGACGTCGAGCGCCTGGGCTGGCGCTGCGCAGTGCCGCAGTAGCGCTGTAGAGTGGTGTCCAGGGTGATTTCCCCGATCCCCGACCCCCGACCCCCGATCGTCGGCTGCGCTTCAAACCCCTGAGGACTTCCATGTGCCTGAAACCCGCCCATTGGCTTGCCTTGGCCTTGCTTGCGTCAGCAGCTGTCGCGCAGGCGCAGGTCCAGTCCGCGCCGCAGAACGTGGTCAACCTCAGCGCCGAGGCTAGCCTTGAGTTGCCGCAGGACCTGCTCGTCGTCACCTTGTCTGTCACCCGTGAGGGTTTCGAGCCTGCAACTGTGCAGGCGCAACTGCGCCAGGCGCTCGACAGCGCGCTCGCCGAGGCCCGCAAGGCGGTTCGGGCGGGCCAGCTGGACTTGCGAACCGGGAGCTTCTCGGTCAGCCCCCGCTATGCGGCCAAGCCGACCCCAGGCGGCAACAACATCAATGGCTGGCTGGGCCGCGCCGAACTGGTGATCGAAGGCAAGGACATCGCTGCGATCAGCCAGTTGGCCGGCCGACTCAGCACCCTGCAGGTGGTGCGGACGGTGTTCGGCTTGTCGCGCGAGGCTCGCGAGAAGGTCGAGTCCGAGGTGGCGGCGCAAGCCATCAGCCGCTTCAGGGCGCGTGCGCAGGCCTATGCCCAGCTCTTTGGTTTCGGCAGCTATGTGTTGCGCGAAGTGGCCGTGGGCGGTGGCGAGGTGGGTGCTCCCATGCTGCGTGCCCGGCTGATGGGCGCGGCACCGGCTGAAGAATCCCAGCCGGTCGAGGCGGGCAAGGCGTTGGTGAGCGTCACAGTGAGCGGCAGCATCCAGCTTTCGCCTCCCTAGGCAATGCCTTGCGGCCCGTCATCGGGCGATCGATGGCGATGCTGGCCGCGCCTGCCTGGTCCTCCTGCACAATGGTTGCCATGTTTTTCACCCTGCCGACCTTGTTGACCTGGACCCGCATCGTCGCGATCCCCTTGATCGTCGGGGTTTTCTACCTGCCGTTGGATGGCGCGACGCGCAACCTGGTGGCCACGGTGATGTTTGTCGGGTTCGCAGCCACAGACTGGCTGGATGGTTGGTTGGCGCGCCGACTCAACCAGACCTCGGCATTCGGCGCGTTTCTCGACCCAGTGGCCGACAAGATTCTGGTCTGCGCAGCGCTGCTGGTGCTGGTTGACCAGCACCGGATTCATGTGCTGTTGGCGCTGGTGATCATTGGCCGGGAAATCGCGATCTCCTCGCTGCGTGAGTGGATGGCACAGATTGGCGCCTCGCGCAGTGTCGCGGTGCATATGTTGGGCAAGTTCAAAACGGCGACCCAGATGACGGCGATTCCCTTTTTGCTCTTCGATGGTCGTTTGTTCGGCTTCATTGACACTCGGATTTGGGGCACCGCGCTGATCGTTGTCGCCACCGTGTTGACGATCTGGTCGATGGTCTATTACCTGCAGCGCGCCTTGCCTGAAATTCGGTCCAAGGCGCGATGAACCCCGTGGCTGCCGTGAGCCAGCGCAGCCTGCTGGCAGCGATGCCCTGGGTGTTCGTGGGTGTCTGGAGCACCGGTTTTGTGGTCGCCAGGTTGGCGATGCCGCATGCGCCGCCGATCACTTTCCTGTGTTGGCGCTACGCCTTCTCTCTGCTGGCCTTCGGCATTTGGATCCGCCTGGCATCGGTGCCCTGGCCTGTTGGGCGCGGCCAGTGGGGTCATCTGGCGGTCAGCGGTGTGCTGATGCATGCTGGCTATCTGGGTGGGGTGTGGGCGGCGGTCAAGGCGGGTATTCCCGCCGGCACGGTGGCATTGATGGTCGGCCTGCAGCCCTTGCTGACGGCGTTGTGGATCAGCGGGCGTGGTCAACACCGAGTCGGCCCATGGCACTGGCTGGGTTTGGCGCTCGGCTTGGTCGGCCTGACGTTGGTGGTTTGGCCCAAAATGCGCGCCGGCGAGGTCACCCTGTTCAATTTAGGCCTGTCAGTGCTGGCTTTGGCGTCCATCACCGCCGGCACGCTTTACCAGAAGCGCCATGTGCTGCCGGGTGATGTTCGTTCGGGTAATTTCGTGCAACTGCTGGCCGCGCTGGCGCTGTCGGTGCCGCTGGCGTTGCTCGAGTCGGATCGCATCGACTGGCATCC
The DNA here is from genome assembly GCA_947448955.1 of Burkholderiales bacterium. Taxonomy (GTDB): domain Bacteria; phylum Pseudomonadota; class Gammaproteobacteria; order Burkholderiales; family Burkholderiaceae_C; genus Pseudaquabacterium. The sequence goes on along the minus strand of CANFPU010000006.1, from coordinate 873 downwards.
CGACCTGCTGTTGGCGCTGATCTGGTCGGTGTTAGGCCTGTCTCTCGGGGCGAGTTCGCTGCTGATGCTGCTGATCCAGCGCGGTGCTGCAACCCGGGTGACCAGTTTGTTCTACCTGGTGCCGCCCTGCACGGCGTTGCTGGCCTGGTGGCTGTTTGACGAGCGGCTGACCACGGCCACCTGGGCCGGCATGGCGCTTTGCGCCGTCGGTGTTGGTCTGGTGCTGAGGGCTGACGCCAGTTGAGGCGACCCTTGCCGGGCGCACGATGGATAATCCTGATTTCTGCGGGTGCTTAGCTCAGTTGGTAGAGCGGCGCCCTTACAAGGCGTAGGTCGGGGGTTCGAGCCCCTCAGCACCCACCATCACCGCAGAACTGCGCTATTTGCTGCCTGTTCGCCAGGGCAGACTTCGCACGCCCAATCCTGAGGCTGTCACCATGTTCGAATTCGTCCGCACCCACAACCGGCTGTTTCAGTTCCTGTTGCTGATCCTGATCTTGCCGTCGTTTGTGGTTTTTGGCATTCAGGGCTATTCCAAGTTCGGCGATGGCAACACCACCCCGGTGGCCAAGGTGGACGGTGTGCCGATCACCCAGGGCGATTGGGATGCCAGCCACCTGAGCCAGGTCGAGCGGATGCGCCGTCAGGCGCCCAATATCGACATCAAATTGCTGGATTCGCCCGCGGCACGGGCCGAGACGCTTGACGCCCTGGTACGTGAGCGCGTGATGTCCACCGCGATGGAAAAGCTCGATTTGAAGGTGTCAGACGAGCGTTTGCAGCGCTTGTTTGTCACCGATCCGCAATTCGCGTCGCTGCGCAACCCTGACGGTAGTGTCAACAAGGATGTGCTGGCTGCGCAGGGCATGAGCT
>CANFPU010000005.1 GCA_947448955.1 Burkholderiales bacterium | reverse complement strand
GCTGCTGCGGAGCAGTTCAAGTCGGCCGACCGATGGGGGCTGTTGCTTCGCTATGTGAGCGACAAGATAGCGCCTTCACTCGGGCCGTTCAGACCCTCAATCGGCCTGCCGGCAACGGGTTAGCTGCCGGATTTAGGGCGAAGGAAGATTCTGAAAGATACGATGAGTCAGGATTTCAACTACCGCCACCTGTATTACTTCTGGGTCGTGGCCAAGCAGGGCGGCATGGCGCGGGCTGCCGGCCGGCTGGGCATGGCGGTGCAGACCGTCAGCACGCAGGTGCGCGAGCTGGAGCAATCGCTGGGCTATGCGCTGCTCAAGCCCGCCGGGCGCGGGTTGGCGCTGACCGAGGCCGGTTTGGCGGCGATGCGCCAGGCCGACCAGATCTTCGCGCTCGGCGAGCAACTGCCCGGCGTGGTGCGCGACGCGGCGGTGGCGCCGGGCGTGCGGCTGGTGGTGGGCATCTCCGAAGGCTTGCCCAAGCTGGCGGTGCGGCGCCTGCTGCAACCGGTGATCGACACCCCACGGCTGCGGCTGCTTTGCCACGAGGGCGAGTTCGACGACCTGCTGGGTGACCTGGCATTGCACCGGCTGGACGTGGTGCTGGCTGACCGGGCCGCGCCGCCCAACCGCAACCTGCGGCTCTACAGCCACCCCTTGGGCGCGTCACCGCTGGCTTGGTACGCGCCGCTGGCGTTGCTGGCGGCCGCGCGTGACGGTTTCCCGCAGTCGCTGGCCAGGCTGCCGGTGCTGTTGCCGACGGCGCATGCCGCGGTCAGGGCGCGCATCGATCAGTGGTTCGAACGCCTGGGCATCGCGCCCAACATCGTCGGCGAGTTCGAGGACAGCGCCCTGCTGGTCACTTTCGGCGCTGCTGGCATGGGGGTGTTTCCGGCGGTCGAATTGGTAGACGACAAGCTCACGGCCGCGGGCGAGGTTCAGCGCGTGGCCGCCTGTGGCGAGGTCGAGGAGTACTTCTTTGCCATCGCCACCGAAAAGCAGGTGTTGCACCCGTTGGTGCAGCGACTGCTGCCGGCGCCGCGTTGAGCAGCCTCACGGCCCGCCGCACCTTGACGCGCGCGATTCGCGCGCCTGGTTGGGGCGCCTTCAAGCCAAGGCTTTGAGGCGCTCAATGCGCTGTTCCATCGGTGGGTGGGTGGAGAACAGTGCCATCAGGCTGCTGGGCCGAGCGCTGATGCCCATGGCCTGCATCGCTTTGGGCATCTCGCCAGGGTCCAGCCCACCCAGCCGGGCCAGGGCGTTGATCATCGGCTGCTGGCGGCCCATCAGCTGGGCGGCACCGGCGTCGGCGCGAAACTCTCGTTGACGCGAGAACCAGGCCACGATGATGGCGGCCACCGCGCCCAGCAGGATGTCGAGCACGATGGTGGTGATGTAGTAGCCCATGCCTGGGCCGTCGTTGTTGTTGCGCAGCACCACCTTGTCGACGAAGTTGCCGATCACCCGCGACAGGAACACCACAAAGGTGTTCATCACGCCCTGGATCAGCGCCATCGTCACCATGTCCCCATTGGCCACGTGAGCCACCTCATGGCCGATCACCGCCTCGACCTCTTCGCGGGTCATCGACTGCAGCAAGCCGGTGGACACCGCCACCAGCGCTGAGTTCTTGAACGCGCCGGTGGCGAAGGCGTTGGGCGCGCCGTCGTAGATGCCGACCTCGGGCGTGGTGATGCCGGCTTGCTGCGAAAAGCGCTCGACGGTGGCCACCAGCCAGACGTGGGTGGGGTCGGTCGAGCCGTTGATCAGCTGTAGCTTGGTGGTCCATTTGGCCATCGGCTTGCTGATCAGCAGCGAGATGAACGCGCCGCCGAAGCCCATCACCAGCGCGAAGCCCAGCAGCGAGCTCAGGTTCAGCCCGTTGGCGCTGAGAACGCGGTTCAGGCCCAACAGATTGACGGCCAGACCCAGCACCAGCATCACACCCAGGTTGGTCAACACGAACAAGGCAATGCGTTTCATCGTGGTACTCGCCAAGGGCGAGAAGAGTCAAAAGTGCTTGGATTGTGGTGGGTTTCAGGGTTCTGAAAAATAAGCTTAAATCGCTTCAATGGTTCGGTTTTACATGGTGACCGGTTCCAGAAATCCCTGCGTCACGAGGTCGGCCAAGCTGCTTTCGCGATCGCTGAAGCGGTGATAAGGCGCTTGGTGCGTCACACCGGCGCGGCGCGCCACCTCGCGCAGACTGAGCGCTGCGGCACCCTGCTCATCCAGCAGTGTGCGGGCGGTGTTCAGGAGCCACTGGCGCAGGTCGTCTGGGGCGGTATTGCGGGTGGCCGGGCGATGAGGATTACGGCGACGCGGCCAAGCAACGGCAGGTGACTTGACAATGTCTAGAAGTCATTTCAGCATTGTGTCCACGCCCCGGACACTGTCTGGTTCATCCCATTCAAAATTGACGCGATGCGCCTCGATCCTGATCTCGCTTTCAGACTGGCCAACGGCTCGACGCTGTTCGGCTGGCTGGCGCTGGCCTGTTCACCCGGCGGTGCGCGCTGGTCGCCGCTGGTACTGGTGCTGCTGCTGACCTTCATGCGCGGGTTCATCGGGTTGCTGAGCCTCGCGATGCTCAAGCCCCGCGAGGCGCTGTCGTGAGCCGGACCCACACCCAGCCAGTCATCGCGAGTCGGTGGTTTCCGCTCGCCCTTTGGCGCGAAGCCGTGAGCCGAGAGCCTGCGTTGACTTTTCTCGCGTTGTGCATGGCGCTGGCGTTGGTGCCCACCCTGATCGCCATGGGGCTGGATGCGCGGGCGCTCCGGGGCGTCGGTCTCTGGGTCAAGCCCGCCAAGTTCATGGCCTCGCTGAGCCTCTTCGCCATCAGCACCGCGTGGTTCATCGGCCTGCTGCCGCCGGCACCCCGACGTTCACGCAGCGTGCGCCTGGTGGTCTGGACGATCCTCGTCGCCGGTGTGGCGGAGGTCGGCTACATCAGCCTGCAGGCGGCGCTGGGCCAGGCCTCGCACTACAACGTCGGCGACCGGTGGCACCTGCTGGCATATCAGCTGATGGGCCTTGGTGCGATGGCGCTGATGCTGACGCAACCGCTGCTCGCCTGGCAGATCGTGCGTCATGGCGATGCCGGCGTGCCGCCGGTCTGGCGCGAGGCCGTGGTGCTCGGCCTTTTGATGACCTTCGTCCTTGGCGTCGGCGCCGCCGCGCCGCTGGCCAGTGCGCAGCCGCCAGCCGGTGCTGGCCTGCCGGTGCTGGGCTGGCACCTGGGTGGTGGCGATCTGCGGCCGGCGCACTTCATCGGCTCGCACGCCCAGCAGTTCGTGCCCTGGGCCGGCGCACTGATGCTGTGGGCTTGGCCATCGCGGGCACGCGCCGGGCTTTGGCTCTTCGCATTGGCCTACTCGGGGCTGTGGTGGGCGGCATGGCTGCGAGGCCTCCACGGCGCAGTTTGGTTGCCGCCGCCGGTGTGATGGCGCGGACCGGTCGTCCAGCCGGTCGTCCAGCGCCCAGTGCTGCGCCACCGACCCGTGCTCAGCGCCCTTGTATTCAGCGCAGTTGGGCGATCGCCTCTTCAACGTCGCGCAGCCTGTCCTTGCCGAAGTAGATGTCGTCGCCGACGAAGAAGGTTGGTGAGCCGAAAGCGCCGCGGGCATGGGCTCGCTCGGTGTTGGCCAGCAACCCGGCCTTCACCTCGGGGTCTTGCGACTTCAGCAACAAGGCCGGGCCGTCCAAGCCTGCCGCCGCAAGCACGGCCAGGATCTGCGCCTCGTCGGCCATGTCGCGCTGCTGCTCCCACATCGCTGCATACACGGCCTCGACATAGCGCTCGAAGCAGCCCAGCGCTTGCGCCGCCACCGCGCCTCGCATGATCTTGAGCGTGTTGACCGGGAAATGCGGATTGAAGTGGTAGGCGCTCAGGCTATGTTTTTTCACAAAGCGCTCGACCTCCAATCGGTCGTAGGCGCGCTTGTTCGGGATGCCGGCGAAGGCTTCGGCCGGCGATCGGTTGTTGGCCAGCTTGAACAGCCCCCCCAGCAGCACCGGCACGTAGCTGAAGCGCTTGCCGCTGCGCGCCTCGATCGCGGGGATGACCCGGTGGCAGAAATAGGCATTGGGGCTGCCGAAGTCGAACTGGAATTCGAGGGTTGTGGACATGGGCCTTCCTTTCTTGGGTTGGTGGGCAGCGTGCCGGCGATGATGGCACAGGACCTGTGGTGCGCGTTGGGCGACCCGATGGCAACTGCGGTTCGGGCCTTGCGGTGAGCCGGCCCTGGGCGCGGATCGGCATCGGGGCTGCGCTGCCATGCAAGAATTTCAAGTCCGAGCAAACAGATTGATCGCTTGGGCAAACATGGGATCGACCGCGCCGCCCTATGCTCGGCGCATTCTCACGACATGACTTGAAGCCGATGTCCAAAGCTGCGCCAGCGCGCTTGCTGTTGATCGACGACTCGCTGGCAGACTTGCGGGTGCTAACCGACATCGCCTCGCGCCATGGCTGGGATGTTGCGGTGGCCTTCAACGGCAGTGACGGCTACAACAAGGCCTTGATGTCGAACTTCGACCTGATCTTGCTCGACATGCGCATGCCGGTGCTGGACGGGCTGGGCACCTGCCGCTTGCTCAAGGCGAATCCGCACACCCGCGATATCCCGGTGGTGTTCCTGTCGGCCGTGGGTGATCAGATCAACCGCCTCGAGGGCTTGCTGTTGGGCGCGGTGGATTACATCGTCAAGTCTTATGCCAACGAGCAGGAGATCGCCGCGCGCATCTCGATCTGCCTTCAAAGGCCTAACAACCGCCATCTCGACGAGCGCGAAGACTTGTCGCTGAACCTGCGATTGCCTGGCGCGGTGCTGGTGAAGGCGGCCAAGGCCTTGTTGCTGGACAAGATCGCCGCGCCGCCGCCCGCTGCCGAACTCGCCGCCCAACTCGGCACGAGCGAGCGCAAGCTCAACGAGGCCTTCCGCCAGCAGTACGGCACCACAGCATTCGGCTGGCTGCGTGCCGAGCGGCTGCAGATCGCACGCCAGATCCTGACCTTGACCGATGCATCGATCGCTGATGTCGCGACCCATCTGGGCTATTCGTCGAGCCAGAACTTCTCGACCGCGTTTCGCGATGGCTTTGGCGGCACGCCCAGCGAATACCGCCAAAAGCTACGCAACCAGGCCGATGACGGCGAGGTGCGGGCGCGCTGATGTGGGCTGGTTGTTCGCGTTGGCGTTGGCGGAGCTGGCTGGCACTGTTGGGGCTGTGTTTGGCATCGGCCCAGGCTGCCGTGCCGCCGATTGCCGTCGGCACCGAGCCCAGCCTGGATTTCACGGCCAACGCGGAGATCCTGATCGATGCGTCCGGCACGCTTGGCCCCGACGAGGTCGCCGCAGGTTCGGCCGCGTTTCGCCCAGTGGTGCCGGCGGACTTGAAAACTTCTTTTGACCGTCGGGTTTTCTGGTTGCGCGCCAGCCTGCACAACCGAAACGCGGCGTCAGCCGAGCGCTGGCTGGTGTTGGATCGATCCAGGCTCGAATCAGTGACGCTGTTTCAGCGGCAGCCCGGCGGCGGTTGGACGGGTGTCGAGACGGGCATGGCCGTGCCACGCAGCCGCCAACCTGTGGCCGCGATCGGTCTGGTTTTGCCGCTGCGCTTGGCGGCCCATGCGCAGCAGGAGGTGTTGCTGCGGGTGCACAGCCAAACCCTCATCGCGCTGGATGCGCAGCTCTGGCAGCCGACCGCGTATACCGCCGAGCAGACGCCGCGGCTGATGCTGCTGGCCGCCGCGTTCGGTGGATCGCTGGTCGCCGCCTTCATTTCGCTGTTCGCCTTCAACCAGGTGCGGGATCGAAGTTACCTTTATTTCGCCTGTTTGCACCTGAGCTGCGCGATGTGGGTCTTGGGCCGTGAGGGCGTGTGGGGGCAAATCCTTTGGCCCGCCGACTGGGCGATGCCGGCGCAGGTCTATGTCGTGGCGGCCGCTGTCGCCTCGATCAGCGCGATTTTCTTGCAGCGCAGTCTGCTCGATCTTGGACAGCGTGAACCGCGGTGGGATCGGGCGTTCTTGGGCTTCGCGACGGCCTTCGCGGCGCTGGCTTTGGCCAGCTTTGCCGACTACACGCTGTGCGTGTGGGTGTTTGCCTGGCTGGGCGGCATCGTCGCGGTGCTGTCGATTGCCTTCTTCGTCAAGGACTGGCGTCTGGGTCATACGGGCGCGCTGTACGTGCTGCTGGGTTATGGCTTGGCCTGGGGTCTGGAGGGCCTGCGTTGGGCGGGCAGCCTGGGGATGTTCGACGCGGCGCTGGCCCGCGAAATCAGCGTCACTTGGGCCTTGCTGCTGACCACGCCACTGATCCTGCTGGCGCTGACTGACCAGGCGCGCAGGCTCAATGCACAACTCTTGACCAGTCGGCAGCTGTCGCGAACGCAGTCTGAATTCTTGGCGCGTGTCAGCCACGACCTGCGGGCGCCGCTGAACACGATCATCGGCTATGCGCGCATGCTGGGCCGTGGCGCCGCAGGCTTGACACTGAAGCAAGGCAGTGCCGACATCGAACTCAGCGGCTTGCGCTTGCTAGACCTGATCGAAGACTTGCTCGACCAGTCGCAGCTCGAAGCCGGGCGCTTGTCGCTCAACGTCAAGCCCCTCGCGCTGCGGCCCTGGCTGGCAGAGATTGAGCGCGCCGCTCAGCTGATGGCCAGGGCTGCCGGCAACACCTTCGGGTTGGTCGTCGACGAACCGTTGCCGACGACGGTGCTGGCCGATGGTCCTCGGCTGCGGCAGATTCTCGACAACCTGTTGTCCAACGCGAACCGGCACACCCGCCAGGGTCAGATCTTGCTGCGCTGCGGCGCCGGACCGGCGCAGCCAGATGGGCACTTGCGCTTGTCGTTCGCGGTCATCGACGAAGGCGAGGGCATCGCGCCCGCCGATCTGGACAAGATCTTCAAGCCATTCCACCAGAGCCGGCCCAGTACATCCACCGATCGTCGCGCCAGCAGGCTGGGCCTGGGGCTGTCGATCGCGCGCGACCTGGCCCAGCTGATGGGCGGAAGCCTGACCGTCTCGAGCCAGTTGGGCGCTGGCGCGGCATTCAGCTTGGACATCTTGTGTCGTCCGCTGGCCACGCCAACCCTCGCGATGGTCGATGATCGCGCCCGTCAGTCCTCACGCTCGGATCATCTTGCCGAGCATCGGCTGATGCCCGAGCAGCGCCCGCGCCTCAGCCAGGACTTGCGCGTGCTGGTGGCCGACGACGATCCGGCGGCGCTGCGCTACGTGCTCGATCTTCTCGGCGCGCAAGGGCATGCCGCGCACGGCGTCGGGAGTGGCCAGGCGCTGGTCGACGTGCTCAAGCGTCACGAGCAGGACTGGAATTTGGTGCTGGTCGACCAGGCCATGCCAGACGGCGACGGCTGGTCGGTGCTGCGCTTCGTTCGTGAGCATCACCCACGTCTGCCCACCGTGCTGATGTCGGCGATGGACCCGTTTCGGCCCGTCGATTTGGCAGTCGATGTCGAATTCGATGGTTTCGTCCGCAAGCCGATGGATGCGACGCAGATGGCCGACATGCTGCATCGCTTGCGGTCCAACTTCGATGCCGAGGCCGCTGCCGTTCGACCCGCTGGCGACGCCTTGGGTGGATCGTCGGGTGAGCCGATCCACCAGCACGGCGCCCAAGCCCGGCCGGATGCTGGTCGGCTGGGTGAATTGCTGGCGCTGGTGCGCGGCGGTCGCGTCACCGCCATGGCGCAATGGGGCCGGGAACTCGCCCAACAGCAGCCCGAATTCGAGGACTTTGCCGCCGAGGTGCAACAGGCAGCTCAGCAGCTCGACTTCGACGCACTGGAGCGATTGGTCGAGGGTGCCGAACGCGCCTGACCGCTTCGGTCCGGGCGATTGCCTGCATGGCCTGCCGACGGGCTGAACCGCATTTCAGCGCCGCGATGACCGATCCACCCGGGCAATCCCCGTGCGTTGCGGCAGGCTGCGCCCGGTATGCTCAGGGTGCAGCACTCCGACACCCAGACACCCGATTCCAACAAACCCACCGAGCCGAGACACTCCATGAAGATGCCCCTTGAAGACGTTGTCGTCCTTGACCTCTCGCACGCGCTCGCAGGCCCGCATTGCTCGACCATGCTGGCCGATTACGGCGCGACGGTCTACAAGCTCGAATCGCCCGACGGCGGCGACATCTCGCGCGCCTGGGGTGCCGCCACCGAAGGGGGCGGGGCGGAGTCGGCGTATTTCGTCTCGCTTCACCGCAACAAGCGCGGGCTGTCGATCAACCTCAAGAGCCCAGAAGGCAAGGAGTTGTTCCTGAAGGTCATCGAGAAGGCGGATGTGATGCTTGAGAACTTCCGCCCTGGCGCGCTCGAAAAGCTCGGGCTCGGCTATGAGGCGGTCAGTGCGCGCAATCCCGGCATCATCTATGCCTCGATTTCGGGTTTTGGTCAGGACGGTCCTTACCGTGAGCGGGCCGCGATGGACCTGATCCTGCAGGCCGAAAGCGGCATGATCAGCATCACTGGAGAGGAAGGCGGCAGCGGCGTGCGCTGCGGCACCTCGATCGCCGACATGACCGCCGGCATGTATGCGGCTTTCGGGATCATGTTGGCGCTGCGGGTCAAGGACAAGACCGGCCAGGGCCAGCGTATCGACATGTCGATGATGGAAGGCCAACTCGGGCTGCTCAACACCATGATTGCGTCCTATGGTGTTGAACGCGAGATGCCGGCCCCGATGGGCACGGCCTACAAGGCTTTGCTGCCCTACCAGACACTGCGCACCAAGACCCGCGACCTGGCGATCGCCGTGGGCAGCGAAAAGCTCTGGAAAGCCTTTTGCCCGGCGATCGGACGCCCCGACCTGCTCACCGACGAACGTTTCGTCGGCAATCGGTTGCGCGTGACCCACCGCATCGAGCTGATCGATATCGTGCAGGAAGCGTTGCTGGAGCGTGAGTATTCGGAATGGGAGCAGATCTTCCTGAAGGCCGGTATTCCGGTCGGCGCGGTCAACAACATTGGCCAAGTGGTCGACCATCCTCAGGTGGCAGCGCGTGAGGCGCTGATCACGATGGACCACCCGCGCTCGGGCAAGGTGATGATGGCCAATGTGCCGGTGCGGCTGAGCAAGACCCCGGGCTCGGTGCGTACGCCGGCGCCGGCACTGGGCGAGCACACTGGCGAGATCCTGCAAGCGCTGCTGGGTTTGCCGGCCGCCGAGGTCGCGAGACTGGTCGGTGCCGGTGTGGTTTTTGCCGGTTAAATCGGCGCATCACATCGATGATGGGCGGTCATCTCGCAGTCAGCAGGCGCGGCTGAGCGCAGGCGCAGTGCGCAGATCGGTGCTGGCATTGCTTGCCAAGACCGCCGGATGCCAGGGGTCACGAATCAAGTGCTTGGGCGTCACGAAACAAGGCCGTCTGCCGCCATGCGCATCGAAATAGACGATCTCTCCAGACCCGCCGTTCATGCCTTGCTCCAAGAGCATCTGGACAACATGTTCGAGTTGTCTCCGCCTGAGCAGGTCTTCGCTTTGGATCTGTCAAAGCTGAAGGTGCCAGAAATAACGGTCTGGACGGCGTGGCGTGACCTAGACCTTCTGGGCTGCGGCGCGTTGAAAGAACTCTCGTCGACCCATGGCGAAATCAAGTCGATGCGGACGCCGGCGGCAGCCAGGCGACAAGGTGCGGGGCGGGCGATTCTGTGGCACATCATCGGCGTGGCGCGCAGTCGAAACTACGACACGCTCAGTCTGGAAACCGGGTCCCATCCCGCCTTTGGTGCAGCGCATCACTTGTATCGCGACCACGGCTTTGTGGTGTCCGGTCCGTTTGGCGATTACCTTGCAGATCCGCACAGTGTTTTTATGCAGCTTCGGCTGACCTAGCGGACACAGCGTCCGCAGCGGCTGCCAGGCAGCACGCTGGCGCAGTGGCCGGTCGCCACACGCGATGACCGGCCTTGACCCTCAAGCGTCTTCGGTAAGTGCCAGCTGCCTCGGGCTGACGAAGCGCTGCGGACTCCGGCGTGGCCAGGCTGTGCCGTTTTTCTGGCCGAGGCCATCGAGCCACCGCTGCGGCGTTACACCCCTGCCGGCCAGGACATCGCCCAGGTGCTGCCCTTGCGCGCGCCCCGGGAATCGGTCGACTTCATGCGGCCTTCACGCGGGAGGCCGGAGCGGCCATCGCGTCAGCCGCGCGCGCGGCGCGGGCAGCTCAAGGCGCGCGACCGACGATCGATTGCATGAATTCGCTGCGCAGTGGCGCGTCGTGCGTGAAGCAGCCGGCGAATGCCTGGGTGTAGACCCGCTCGTCGCCACGCCGATCTTCGCCCAGCAGCAGACACAGTTGCTCGGCCTCGATCACGCAGGCCGCGCCCTGGGCCTTGCCATGGGTGACCAGCGCATCGGCGATGTCGCGGGTCATCCATTCCTGGTAAGTGAAGCGGTGGCCGATCGCGTCCACCAGCCTGGCGATGCGGCCGAAACCGTGCAGCCGCCCGCCGGGGACATATCCCACATGGGCGGTGCCGCGAAACGGCACCAGGTGGTGCGGGCAGACGCCATGTACCGCAATGCCGCGCACCACCACCATGTCCTGGCGCGGGTCGGCAAATCCTTCACCGAGCACCTCGGCCGGGTCGAGCGCGTAGCCGCCCAACAAGCGCCGCTCCCACAGTTCGCGGACGCGCTTGGGCGTCTTGCCAGTGTGTGCGCTGTCAGGCGTCACGCCGCAGGCGCTCAGCAGGTCGGCGATCGCGCGCTCGAAAGCCGGGCCGTCGAAGACGCCGGTGCGCGGGATTCCCAGCGCGCCGGCGGCCGGCGCGGGATGGTCGTGATCGTGGTGCTCGTCGTCAGCGGTATCGCGCTCGGGCATCTTCGGTCTCCGGGGGTGTTTGGGGCTGCTGGGCGCCGCTTGGCCTGCTTCAGCGTTGCACCTTACCGCAACGCGACGACCTGGTGATCGCGGCGTGGCGTGGCGTCAAGTGCCGTGCGCTCAAACGCCGTGTGCTCAAACGCCGCGACGCAGCACGACCACCGATTCGACGGTCGAGCGGGCTCTTAGCTGACCGCAGCCGCCTTCGACATCCTGACCTGCCGAATGGCGCAGCTTGGTCAGCACGCCTTGGCGGTGTAGCGTGCGCGCCATCGCCGCGGCGCGGTCCCAGCTTGGGCGTTGGAAGTCCAGGCCGTCGACCCGGTTGTAGGGGATCAGGTTGAGCACCATGTACTTGCCGGCGAGCAGGCGGACGATGCCCTCGACCTCGTCGTCGCCGTCGTTGACGCCTTCGATCAGCGTCCATTGCACTTGTACCGGGTAACCGGTGGTGCGGGCATAGGCCTCGGCCGAGTCGACCAGCTCATCGGGGCTCAGGCGTGGCGCGCGCGGCAGCAAGCGCTCACGCAGCGCCGCTCGGGTGGTGTGTAGCGACAGCGCCAGCGCGGGCTTGACGGGCCCATGGGGCAGGCGCTCGAAGACCCGGGTGTCGCCGACGGTCGAGAACACCAGGTTCTTGTGGCCGATGTTGCCGGCGGTGCCGAGCAACTCGATCGCCGCCATCACGTTCTCCAGGTTGTGCGCGGGCTCGCCCATGCCCATGAACACAACCTTCTTGACCGGGCGCATCGTCCTGGCCAGCGCAACCTGCGCGACGATCTCGGCGCTGCCGACCTGGCGCAGCAAGCCTTCGCGTCCGGTCATGCAGAACAGGCAGCCGACCGCGCAGCCGACTTGACTCGACACGCAAAGGCCGTCGCGCGGTAACAGCACGGCCTCTATGGTCTGGCCGTCTGCCAGCGCCAGCAGCAGCCGGGCCGAGCCGTCCTCGCCCGGGTGCTCGGACTGCAGCCGCACCAAGCCAGCCAATTCGTCGTTCAGCGCGGGCAATGCGTCTCGAAGCGACTGCGGCAGCCAATCCTCCAGCCTGCGCTTGCCCGCTTGCTGCGGCAGCGCGTTGGCCCATTGCCGCAGCAAGCGCTGCTCGTGCGCGGGTTTGGCACCCAGCGCGCGCAGTCGCTGGCGGAGGTCATGCAATTGCATCTCGGGGGTCTGGCTTGAGCAAGGCCGCGATTTTGCGCCGTGGTCGCAGGCGTCAAAATCGGCGCCTTCAATTTACCGCCGCAGAGTTGTCTATGAACTTGGCTATCCGTGGGTCCGCGCTGGGGTCCGCTTTCGTCCTGATCACCGCGTTGCTCACAGCTTGCGCTGCGCCTTCGGCGCGCCCGACCCTCGCGCCGCCACCCGCGCTGCTGCTGCAGGGCCTGCCGCAGGTGCCCGCCAGCTTGGCCACCGAGGTCGAGCGCTACAGCGATTTCGCCGGACACGGCTGGGTCGACTGGCATCCGACCCGGCGCGAGATGCTGGTCAGCCACCGGCCCGTCGGTGGTAACACCGTGCAGCTCTACCGTCTGGCTGGTCCGCTGGCCGAACCCGAGGCCTTGACCGATGGTCTGGACCCGGTCAGCAGGGCCTGGTACGAGCCGCGCGAAGGCCGCTATGTCGTGCTGACCCGCGGCACTGGCGGCAACGAGGCCTATCAGCTGTACCGGCTCGACTGGGCCGATCGGCGCCAGACCCTGCTGACCGATCCCGATCAGCGCCACAGCCTGGACGCATGGCTGCACCGAAGCAGCCTGTGCCTGGTCAGTTCGGTGCCGCTGGACCGCACCGCCCAAAACGGGCGTCGCAACGCGGTCAACACCAGTCTGTGGATGCTCGACCCGGCCTTGCCAGCGCAGCGCCGCAGCCTGGCTGAGTTGCCTGGCACAGGCTGGCGCGCGGCGGCGGTTTCGCCCGATGACCGTCAGGTGGCGTTGCTGCGCTACCGCTCGGCCGGCGAGTCGGAGGTCTGGTTGATGGACCTGGCCACCGGTCAGCGCCGCCAGTTGCTGCCTGCGCCTGGTGTTGGGCCGGTCGCGAGCCACTTGCCAGCCCGATTCAGCGCCGATGGCCGAACGCTCTACCTCACCAGCGACCGCGCCAGTGAGTTCCGCGAGCTGATGGCGCTGGACCTGGCCAGCGGCGCGTTGCAGCGCCTCGACACGCCCCCGCCCTGGGACGTCGAGGCGGTCGATCTCAGCGCCGATGGCAGCCTGTTGGCGCTGCAGGTCAATGCGGATGGCCGCGAGCAGCTTCAGCTGGTCGACAGCCGCACGCTGAGCGCGCGGCCGGCGTTGCCTGGCATGCCGCCCGGCAGCTTGGGCAGGTTGCAGTTCCATCCGCAGCGCCATGAGCTGGCGCTGTCGCTGAGCAATGCCCAGGGGCCCAGCCAGCTCTACAGCCTGGACCTTTCGAGCGGCCGCTTCGAGCCCTGGACCCGCGCCCGCCTGCACCCTGCGCTCGACCGCGCCGCGCTGACCGAGCAGCAAATCGTTCGCTGGACCAGCTTCGATGGCCGAAGCATCTCGGGCCTGCTGAACCGCCCGCCGGCTCGCTTCACCGGCCGTCGGCCGGTGTTGATCAACATCCATGGCGGACCCGAGAGCCAGGCCAAGGTCGGCTTTGCGGGCCGCAACAACCATTTGCTGCAGACGCTGGGCGTGGCCATCCTGCAACCCAATGTGCGCGGCTCTAGCGGCTACGGCAAGACTTTTTTGGCATTGGACAATGGCCGGCTGCGCGAGGACTCGGTCAAGGACATCGGCGCGCTGCTGGACTGGATCGCCACCCAGCCCGACCTCGACCCGTCCCGCGTGGTGGTGGCCGGCGGTAGCTACGGCGGCTACATGAGTTTGGCTGTGGCCACCACCTACCCTGAGCGCATTGCCGGGTCGATCGACGTGGTGGGCATCTCAAATTTCGTCAGTTTCCTGGAGAACACCGAGAGCTATCGCCGCGACCTGCGTCGGGCCGAGTACGGCGACGAGCGCGACCCGGCAATGCGCGAGTTCCTGCAGCGCATCTCGCCGCTGACGCAAGCTTCCCGTATCTCCCGCCCGCTGCTGGTGGTGCAAGGACTCAACGACCCTCGGGTGCCGGTCACCGAGGCCGAACAGATCGTGGCCCAGGTGCGCGCCAGTGGCACCCCGGTGTGGTACCTGCGCGCCGACAACGAGGGCCACGGCTTCGCGCGCAAGGAGAACGCCGACTACCAGTTTTACGCCACGGTGTTGTTCCTTCGCCAGGTGCTGGGTGTGGGCCCATGAGCCGGGCTGACGCAGCGGCCGACAGGCGGCGCGTTTCGGATCGGGGACACTCCTGGTCTCGGGCGTCGACCGAGGGGGGCCGTCGACGCTGTGCACAACACCTGCTGGGGGATTGACATGATGTATTCGCGTTGCGGCTTGCTGGCCGCGCTGGGGCTGGGATTGCTGGGCAGCGGGGCAGTGCTGGCCCAGCCTGCCGAGCCGAACCGGCCCTTGTGGGAAGTGGGGCTGGCGCTCGGTGGCGGCTGGGTTAGTGACTATCCTGGTGCCAACCAGAACCATGGTCGCGGCTTGGTCCTGCCCTACCTGAGCTACCGTGGCCCGATGTTGCGGATCGACCGCGAAGGCATCAGCGGCCGGATGATCAACCACAGCGACTTCGAACTCGATTTCACGGCCAGCGCGGCGTTCAATGCCCGCAACAGCGAGGCGCGTCAGGGCATGCCCGCGCTGGATTACATGTTCGGTCTCGGACCGCAGCTGATCTACAAAGGGTTGCGCAACGAATGGGGCAGCCCGACGCTGCGCCTGAAGGCACGCGCGCTGACCTCGACCGATCTTCACAGCCTGCAAGGTCGCGGTGTGATGGTCGATCCAGAGCTGCGCTGGCGCTTCAGCCCGCTGGCGGTCAATCCGTTCGGCGGCGGGCCTGCGGCGCTGAACCTGGGTTTGCAGCCGATCTGGGCCAGCCGGACCGCCAGCCAGTATTTCTATCAAGTCGAGCCTGCGCAGGCCAAGGCCGGTCGGCCGGCTTACGCGGCCCGGGCTGGCTACTTGGGCACCGAGCTCAGCTTGGGTCTCAGCGGGCGCCAGAGCGACAGCTTGTCGTGGTTCGTGACCGCCCGTGGCATATCACTGCACGGCGCTGCCAACAGTGCCAGCCCACTGTTGCGCAGCCAAGCCAACTACAGCCTGGGTGCCGGATTGATCTGGACGCCTTGGCACAGCGAGGCGCGCGCGTCCGAGTGAGCGCCAAGCGCGCTGCGGGCGTTGTGCCCGAGGCCTGTGGATCGACGGCGTCGATTTTGACGATGAGGCCGCCGCTGCCGCTACGATCGAGAGCTTAGCCCCCGAGCCCGGCAGCGGATCACCGCCGATGCCGCGCACCCGTCCCCTTCCAGCAGGCGCGGCCAGCTTGGTACGCACCGGAGACATCGCCATGAAACTCAAAGACCGCGTCATCGTCATCACGGGTGCTGCCAGCGGCATCGGCCGCGCGCTGGCGATTCGGTTCGCCGCCGAGCAGCCGCGCGGTCTGGTGTTGGCCGACCTGCCCCACCAGGCCGCAGCGCTCGAACAGCTGGCGTCCGAACTGTCTCGCGACGGCGCTGGCAGCGGCACGCCGGCGCCAGCGATCGCCGTGCCCGGTGACGTGGGCGTCGAGACCGACGTCAAGGTCTTGGTCGCGGCCGCTGAGCAGCGTTTCGGTCAGGTCGACGTGTTTTTCTCCAATGCCGGACTGATCCGCGACGGCGACGAGAACACGCCGGATGCCGATTGGCAGTTGAACTGGCAGGTGCATGTGATGGCGCATCTTTACGCGGCCCGCGCAGTGCTGCCCGGCATGCGCGCACGCGGCGAAGGCTACCTGCTGAGCACCGCGTCGGCCGCTGGCCTGATCACGTCGCTGCCGTCGGCCACCTACGCCGTGACCAAGCATTCGGCGATCGCGCTGGCCGAATGGCTGTCGGTACAACATGGCGATGCGGGCATCCGGGTGTCGGTGCTGTGCCCGCAGGCGGTGGACACGCCGATGATCCAGGCGCGATCGGGGTCGTCGGCGGCGCGCGCCGACGGTGTGATGACGCCGGCCGAGGTGGCCGAGGTGGTGCTCGCCGGCATCGAGTCGGAGAAGTTCCTGATCTTGCCGCACCCGTCCGTGCTCGAGTATTTCCAGCGCAAGGCCGGGGACTACGACCGCTGGCTGGGGGGGATGCGTCGTTTCGCGGCCAAGCTGGGGTTCGGGAAGCGCTGACAGGCCGTCAGCCGCGTCATCACTCGAGTGATCAGTCTGGGCATCCGCCCAGCGATCCGCCCAACGATCCGCCCAGAGATCAGTCGCCCCCTCAGCCGCGCAAGTGGCAGGCCACCTGATGGCCCTCGCCAACCGCTTTGAGCACCGGCGTCTGCACGTCGCACAGGCCTTTGCGGGCCACTGGGCAGCGGGTATGGAAATGGCAGCCCGAGGGCGGGTTGATCGGGCTGGGCACGTCGCCTTGCAGCAGGATACGTTTTTGCTGACGTTCGCGCTTGAGCTTGGGGTCGGGGATCGGCACCGCTGACAACAGCGCCTCGGTATAAGGGTGCTGCGGGGCGGTGTAGAGGTCCTTGGCCGCCGCGATCTCGACGATGCGGCCCAGGTACATCACGGCGACCCGGTCGCTGATGTGCTCGACCACCGACAGATCGTGGGCGATGAAGATGTAGGTCAGGCCCAGCTGCGACTGCAGGTCTTCGAGCAGGTTGATCACCTGAGCCTGGATCGACACGTCCAGCGCGCTGACGGCCTCGTCGCAGATGATCAGCTTGGGCTTGACGGCCAGCGCGCGCGCGATGCCGATGCGCTGGCGCTGCCCACCGGAAAACTCGTGCGGGTAACGGCGCGTGTGGTCGGCACTCAGCCCGACGGTCTCGAGCAGTTCGACGATGCGTGCGTCGTACTCGGCGCGGCTCTGGGTCAGCTTGTGGATGGTCAGGGCCTCGCCGATGATGGCCGAGACCGTCATCCGTGGGTTCAGGCTGGCGAACGGATCCTGGAAGATGATCTGCATGTCGCGCGCCAGCGCTCGCAACTCGCTCTTGCCGGCGTCAGTGACGCTCTTGCCTTCGAACCACACTTGGCCCGAGGTGGGCTCGATCAATCTCAGGATGCAGCGGCCGGTGGTGCTTTTGCCGCAGCCGCTTTCGCCCACCACCCCCAAGGTTTCGCCGGCAGGCAGTTCGAAGCTCACGCCATCTACCGCATGCACCTGGCCGACGGTTCGGCTGAGGAGGCCCCCTTGGATCGGGAAGCGCTTGACCAAATCTTTGACCTTCAGCAGCGGTGTGCTGGAGGCGGCCATGCTGGCAACCGCTGTGTCGCCGTTCATGCTGAAGCGCTTTCCAAGATGCAGGCCACTTTGTGGCCCGGTGCCACCTCACGCAGCGGCGGTGTGGCGATGCTGCAAGCTGCCATCGCGAACTTGCAGCGGCCAGCAAAGCGACAACCGGGCGCCGGGTCGATCAACTTGGGCACGGTGCCGGGAATGGCTTCGAGTCTCACCTTTTGGAGGGCCGCGGTGTCGATGCGCGGGATGCTGCGGATCAGGCCCTGCGTGTAAGGGTGACGCGGTCGGGCGAACAGGTCTTCGGCGCTGGCCTCCTCGACCACTTGTCCGGCGTACATCACCACCACTTTTTGCGCCACTTCAGCGACCACGCCCATGGCATGGGTGATCAGCATCACCGACATACCCAGTCGGTCTTTCAGCTCTTGCATCAAGTCCAGGATCTGCGCCTGGATCGTCACATCGAGCGCGGTGGTCGGTTCGTCGGCGATCAGCAGCTTCGGGCTACAGGCCAGCGCGATGGCGATCATCACGCGCTGGCGCATGCCGCCCGAAAACTGGTGCGGGTAGTCCTTGATGCGCCGCTCTGGCGTGGGGATGCGCACCAAGCGCAGCATCTCCACCGCACGGTCCATCGCGTCTTTGCGCGACAGGCCTTCGTGCAAGCGCACGCTCTCGGCGATCTGGTCGCCCACGGTGTACACCGGGTTCAGAGACGTCATCGGCTCCTGGAAGATGATCGCGATCTCTTTGGCGCGGATCTTCTGCATCGCCTCGGGTGGCAGCGGCACCAGGTCGCGTCCTTGCCACAGCACCTTGCCACTGACGATCTTGCCGGGTGGCATGTCAATCAGCTTGAGCACGGTCTTGGCCGTCACGCTCTTGCCGCAACCGCTTTCACCCACCACGCACACGGTCTGGCCGGCGTCGATGCTGATGTCCACGCCGTCCACTGCGTGCAGCCAGCCGTCGTCGGTCTTGAAGTGGGTTTTCAGGCCCTGGATGTCGAGCAAGGGCATCAGAGAACCCGCCTCGGATCGAGCGCGTCGCGCAGACCGTCGCCGATGAAATTGATGGTCAGCACCGTAAAAAAGATCGCCAAGCCAGGGAACAGGGCCCAGTGCAAGGCCAGGTCCATGTAATCGCGGCTGTCGTACAGGATGCGGCCCCAGGTGGGGATGTCAGGCGGGAAGCCCAAGCCCAGGAAGCTGAGCGTGCTCTCGGCAATGATCGCTGCGGCCACGTCGATGGTGGCGGCCACGATCACCGGGCCCAGGCTGTTGGGCAGGATGTGACGCAGCACCTGGCGTGCGGTGCTGGCGCCCAGTGCGCGCGCGGCCTCGACGAACTCTTTTTCGCGCAGGCTGAAGAACTGCGCCCGCACCAGCCGCGCCACCGGCATCCAGCGAAAGCCGCCGATCACCACGACGATCAGGATGAACACCCCCGCCTCCAGACCGAACGCAGCCTTCAGCGGCTCGCGGAACAGGAAGATCAGCAGCAGCAGCAAGGGCAATTGCGGCAGGCTGAGGAACAGGTCGGTCAGCCACATCAGCAAGGAGTCCACCCAGCCGCGTGCCATGCCGGCCACCGAGCCGATCAGCACGCCCACGGTGATGGCCATCAGCATTGCCGCCATGCCGACCGCCAAACTGATGCGCCCGCCATACAGCATGCGGGCCAGCAGGTCGCGGCCCAGGTCATCGGTGCCGAACACATGTTGGGCCGTCGGCGAGGCCAGGCGGGCTTTGAAGTCGATGTCGTTGATGCCGACCTTGTAGAACAGCGGCCCAAGCAATACCGCCAGCACCATCAAGCCCAGCAACCAGAGGCTCCAGTAGGCCAGCCGGTGGCGCTGGAAGCGGCGCCAAGCTTCGGCCCAGGGTGAGGTTGAAGCGCCTCGGGAAACGGATGAGCGGCCCGGCACGGGTCCGGCCTCGCCTTCGTCTGCGGGCTCAGTGGTAGCTGATGCGGGGGTCGAGCCAGCCATAGAGCAAGTCTGCAATCAAGTTGAAGAGGATCACCAGGCAACTGAACACGAAGGTGACCGCCATGATCACCGGTGTGTCGTTGCGCAGGATGGCGTCGATCAGCAGGCTGCCGATGCCGGGGATGCGAAAGATCTGCTCGGTGACGATGGCGCCGCCAAAGACGGCCGGCATCTGCAGCGCCACCAGCGTGACCACCGGGATCAACGCATTGCGCACCACATGCTTGGTGATCACCATGCGCTCGGCCAGGCCTTTGCTGCGCGCGGTGGTCACGTAATCGAGTCGAATCACATCGAGCACCGCCGACCGCACATAGCGCATCATGCTGGCCGCCTGGAACAGGCCCAACACCGTGATCGGCATGATGGACTGCTTGAACTGCTGCCACCACCAGTCCAGCCCAGTGGCCGACAAGTCACTGCGGTAGACGAACGGAAACCAGCCCAGGTAGATGCTGAAGAACAGGATGAAGATCACCCCGGTGAAGAAAGTCGGCAGCGAAAAACCGACGAAGGCCAGGGTGCTGGCAATACGGTCGAACCAGGAATAGGGCTTGGCTGCAGCCAGGATGCCCACCGGCAAGGCCACCAACATGGCCAGCAGTTGCGAAAGCCCGATCACCACCAAGGTCACCGGGATGCGCTGCAGGATCAGCTGATCGACATTGATGCGGCTGACAAAGCTGAAGCCCCAGTTGCCCTTGAACATACTGCCCAGCCAGCTCAGGTAGCGCTGCCAGATCGGGTCATCCAGGCCGAACTGCGCGCGCAAGGCCATGCGCACCTCGGGCGGCACCGACGGGTTGTTCGCCAGGTCTTCGAAGGGATCGCCCGGTGCCAGCGCCAGCACCGTGAAAAGCACGACGCTGATGCCCAGCAGGCTGGGCAGCGCGATCAGCAGTCGGCGGAGGATGTAATTGAACAAGAGATCAAGCGCCGATGGGCACGCAGAGCGATGAGTGGTTCAGGGATGTCAGGCCGCCAGCGGCACCCCCTCTTTGAGAGGAGGCGTGCCGTTGGCGCGACGGTTACGGGCTAAGCTTCCCGTACCCAGTAACCGATGGCCCAGGTCAGGCTGTCCCAGGCTGAGCTGTGGATGGTCAGCTTGTTGACCACCCCCACCGGCCGCGGGCGGGCAAACAGCGGGATCACATAGCCATCATTGACCACCAGGTCATTGCACTTGATGAACATTGCGGCGCGCTTGACCGGGTCGAGTTCGACCTGTGCGGCAGCAAAGGTTTCGTCGTACTCCTTGTTGCTCCAACGCGCGAGGTTGCGGCTGGCCCACTTGTTGGCCTTCTGCGAGTGCTGGCTGCTGGTGAACTGCTCCATGAAGAACTGCGGGTCGGGCGCGCTCATCGTGGTGGTGAACATCTCCATGTCGGTCCAGAACTTCTGGTAGGTGTCCGGGTTGGCGAAGTCGCCGCCGAAGAACACCGAGGCCACCACACTCTTGAGCTCCAGATCGATGCCGGCCTTGGTGCAGGCATCCTTGATGATGGCCTGGCACTTCTGGCGCGGGCCGCTGACGGAAGTCTGGTAGACGAACTTTAGCTTGGCATTGCCCTTGGCGCGGATGCCGTCAGCACCCTTCTTCCAGCCTGCGCCCTCGAGCAGTGCGATCGCCTTGTCGATGTTGAACTCGTACTTGGTGTTGGGACTGCGGAAGCGCGGCGGGTTGTTCAGGAAGTTGGCGGTGGCCACAGCGCCACGGCCGTAGATGACCTCCTGGATGCCCTTGCGGTCGACCAGCAGACTCATGGCATCGCGAACGGCCTTGTCCTGGAAGACCGGGTGCTTGCTCTTGGCGCTGGCGCGCTCGCCGTCGACCTCGTTCCAGGGGTCGGTGACGTTGAGGGCGATGAACTCGATGTCGCTGCCGGCCTTGAACTCCATCTTGCCCTTGCCGGCGGCTTCCAGGCGCTTGAGGATCTCGTCCTCGACGGCCAGGTTCCAGCCGACGTCGTACTCGTTGGTCTGCAGCACGGCGCGGGCGGCGCTGGTGGCGTCCCCGCCGCCCTTGACCTCCAGCGCGTCAAAGAAGGGCTGATTGGGGATGTGGTAGCCAGCATAGGCCTCGGCTCGTAGCGTGTCGCCCGGCTTGAATTCGACGATCTTGTAAGGCCCGGTACCCACCGGCTTGGTGTTGGCCGGGTTGTCGCGTGACTTGGCGCCCATGAAGGGCTCGAAAACATGCTTGGGCAGGATCAGCCCGGTAACACCGACCAAGGCCTCGGCCCAGAACGGCGTCGCCTTGGGGTAGTCGATGCGCACGGTGTGCGAATCGATCTTGGTGACCTTGATGTCTTTGTAGGTGGCGACGGTGACCATCGACGCCGCCGGATCACCAGCATAGGCGGCGGTGAACACCACATCGTCGGCCGTGAAAGGCTTGCCATCGTGCCAAGTGACACCGCGCTTGAGCTTCCAGGTGACGCTCTTGCCGTCGGCGGTGAGGCCGCCGTTGGCGCGGCTGGGGATCTCGGCCGCGAGTCGTGGCACCAGGTTGCCTTCACTGTCCCAGCCAGCCAGCGGCTCGTAGAAGATGTGGCTGGCGTCCTGGTCCTTGGTACCGCCGGCATAGTGCGGATTCAGGTGCACCGCAGCCTGCCAGTACAGCACCTTGAGCGTGCCGCCACCGCCGCGCTTGGTGGGCTTGTAGGGGATGCTGGACTGCGACTGGGCCACGCCCTCGTGCATCAACATCATCGAGGCCATCGGCGCCGTCAGTCCCAGCATCACCATCTGCTGGATGAAGCCGCGGCGTGGCAGCTTGCCGGAGCGCACGTCTTCGATGAGTGCGCGCAGTTCACGTTCTTCTTGCATGGCGGGGACTTTCTTGCGGGTGGGGTGTTGAGCGGCATCGTGGCCGCCGGTACCCGCATCCTAGCGAGAATCGAGCCAGTGCCAATTCGGGTCGTCCCGATCAGGGTCAATCGCTACGCGACTTGGCCCGCAAAACTCGCTCGCTGACCTCAACATTTTCCAGCCGCTCAGCCCGGCCCCGAGCGCGCCGACATTGTGCTGGGCGGTCATCATTCACCAAATTCGTGCACGATCCGCTGCCGGTCATGGCCGACAGCGCGGCATGCCAGGATTCGGTCAGCGGTGTCGAGTGCTGGTGTGGCCACGCAGGATGCCGAGCGCGGTTGCGGATCATGGCGCCAGCCGGGCACCAGCGCTGACCAGACCGAGCACGCCCAGCCCCACCAGCAGCGACCAGATCAGTCGCCGCAGTGAGGCTTCGTCCAGCCGCAGGTACAGCCGGCTGCCGAGCCACACGCCGAGCAGCGCAAAGGGCAGTGCGACGACGATCAGCGGCCAGCCAGCGGTGGCCAGCAGGCCGGTGCCGCCGGCCCAGGCTAGCGCATAAAGGTCGGTGAACAGGAAGAACGCGATCAGTGTGGCCCGGCTGACGGCAGCGCCCGCCGTCGAGAAATAGAAGACGATCGCCGGTGGTCCGCCAATGCCGGCCGCACCGTTCAGCAGGCCCGATGCGACGCCAACCGCCATCGCGCCCAGGGGACCGGGCTGGCGTCGAGGCGCCAACCGGCCGGCCAGGCCGCTGAGCATCAGCAGCGCGATCACGGTCAGGCACATCGACACCAACCAGCGCATCGGGTTGGGGTCCAGCCCGGCCAGCAGCAGCAAGCCCGCAGGGGTCGAGACCGCGCAGCCGCCGATCACCCAGCGCAGTGAACGCCAATCGACCTGGCGCCAGATGCTGGGCAGCAAGTGGACAGTGCTCAACAGTTCGATCGCCAGGAAGGCGGGCACGACTTGGGCCGGCGGCAACAAGATGCTCAACGCGCCAATGCCCACCATCGACGAGCCGAAGCCCGACAAGCCGCGAACCACAAAGGCCAGCAGGGTCGCCGCGGCGATCCAGGCCAGTGTTGAGAATTCGAAGCCCAGCAGCGTCGTCAACGGCTCACTCCCCGGGCGAGGACCTGAGCGTGAGCAGCAGGGTCAGGCCTTCAATCGAAGGGCGCCCAGGAAATCGCGCTTGCCCAGTGCGACACCTTTGGACCGCAGGATGTCGTAGGCGGTGGCGGCGTGGAAAAAGAAGTTGGGCAGTGAAAACGACAGCAAAAAGCTTTGGGCAGTGAAAGGCATGCGGGTGCCGCGGATCTCGAAGAACATGTCACCGCCGTCCAGCGCGTTGACCTCTTGCGGTGTCAGCTTGTGCAGCGCGGCGCTGGTGTCGGCCATCAGCGCCTGAAGTCCTGGGTAGTCGAGCGCTGGCAGGTCGGCTGGCGGGCGGAAGACACCGCTGCGAATCCCTTCGATCGCGCCCAGTGAATGGTGAGCGACCGACTGGATCTGGAAGCGCAGGGGCAGCATGTCGGGGGCAAGTCGGGTCTCGACCAGATCGGCGGTCGCCAGGCCCTGGGCTTGGCAATGGGACTGGCCCTTTTCCAGGAACTTGCTGACCGCAGCCAGTGTTTGCAAGTAGGTCGACACGCTGGCGTCGTAGAGTGAAATCGACATGAGGAGATGGCTTTCTTGATGGATGCCGCTGCAGTCCCGGAGCGGCTTAAGGGTGCAGGCCGCGGGCTCAGCCGCGCAGCGGGAAGCCGACCAAGGATTCGAGCTGTTGCAGCGCGAGGTCGGGGTCACCGACCTTGATCGTTCGCATGCCCATGTCGCGTGCCGGCTTCAGGTTGACGCCCAGGTCGTCGAGGAACACCGACCGCTCGGGCGCGACGCCCAGTGCGTCGCACATCATCCGGTAAATCAGTGGATCGGGCTTTCGAACGCCGGCTTTCGAGCTCTCGATCACCTGGTGAAACATCGCCATCACCTCGTCTCGGCCCGACGGGTTCAGACCCACCGAGCCAGGGCTCGCGACGTTGTTGGTGATCAGTCCGATCTTGAGCTTGGGCTTGAGTCGGCGCAGCGCCTCGACCATCGACGGGCGGATCGTCCCGCCCAACAATTCGATCACCTCGCGGCCCCGTACCACATGGCCCAGCGCCGCGCATTCGTCGGCGAAAGCCTGGTCGAAACCTTGCAGGTCGATGTCGGCGCGCTCGAACTTGGCCCAGGCGTTGTCATGGTGGTTGGTCGCGTTCACGCCGCGCAGAAAGTCCTGCGGCAGCCCTCGCTCGATCTCAAAGCGTCTGAACGACTCAAACGGCGACGAGCTGATCACACCACCGAAGTCCCAGATCACTGCCTGAATGTCTTGCCTTGTCACTTTGCCTCCGAGCTGCCCATGGTTTGTCTGGCTGACGCCGCCGCGCATTGTCGGCCTCGCGCTGCGCACAGCTTGTGCCGTAGGCGACGCGCGAGCGCGCCGGACCTGGCGACTCAGCGGCTTGTTCCGCGGTTCTCGCGGGGGTCTATTCGGCGCCGACTTGCACCAAGCGTTTGCCGATCGCTTCGCCCTTCATCATGCCGATCAGCGCTGCCGGTGCGCGTTCAATGCCCGGCACGATGTCTTCGTGGAAGACGAGCTCGCCGCTGCGCAGCCAGGGTGCGACGCGTGCCTGGTAGGCGGCGAGCTTGTGCACATGGTCATAGATGATGAAGCCGGTCATCGCGATCCGCTTGGTCAGCAGCGCTTGCAGACCTTTGATGCCGGCATCGCCGACCTCGTTGTAGGCCGAGATCATGCCGCAGACCGGGAACCTGGCGGCGACATTGGCATGGCGCAGCGCGGCTTCGAGTGTGGCGCCGCCGACGTTGTCGAAATAGAGGTCGATGCCTTGCGGGCAATGCTCGCGCAAGCCCCGGTCAATGGCCAGGGTCTTGTAGTTGAAGGCTGCATCGAAGCCGCAGTGCTCGAGCAGAAACGCCACCTTGTCGTCGCTGCCGGCCGAGCCGACGACGCGTGCGCCGGCGCGCTTGGCGAATTGCCCTGCGAGTTGACCGACCGCGCCAGCGGCCGATGAGATGTAGGCGGTGTCGCCTGGCGCAGGCTTGCCGATTTCGATGGCGCCGACCCAGGCCGTCAGCCCGGGCATGCCCAGCACCGACAGCGAGTGGCTGATCCGTCCCAGCGAAGGATCGATCTTGTGCAGGCCTTCGCCGCGCGGTGCGACGCTGCGCAGCGCCCAGTCGAGGAAGCCCCAGACAATCTCACCGGGCTGGAATCGGCTGTTGTTCGAACCAATCACCCGGGCGACAACGCGCGAGACGATCGCGCGGCCGATCTCGAAGCCTGGCGCATACGAAGGCCCGGCATTCATTCGGCCACGCAAGTACGGGTCGGTCGACAGGTAGATCGACTCGAGCAGCACATCGCCGGGACCGCAGACCGGCTCGGCGCAGTCCTCGACCGCGAAGCAGGATTCATCGACCCAGCCAGCGGGGCGTTTTGTCAGCACGATACGGGTGTTCATGCGGCAATGTAGCGTGGGTTCGGGTCCGAAACCTGGCGCGCAGTTGACAAGACCGTGAATTTGCAAGGGTGGCTTCTTGGCAGCGCCCAGCTGGTCCAGCGTTACCGAGCGCCTGTCCTGAAGATTGGCGAGCTTGCGGTGCAGCTGTTGTCAGCGCCTAGTTTGAGCACGAGCATCGCTGCGGCCAAGTCTTCGAGCGCCGTGCCGACCGACTTGAACACGCTGCGCTCGTCCGGGCTGAGCCGACCGGGTGCTTCACCTCGCGCCAGGCTGGTGAGTGTTCCGCGCACGCTGGCTGGCGTGATCACACCGCGCAGCATGGGCCCGATCAGGTCACCGCTCTTGGTCAGCGCCTCATCGGTGTCGACATAGAGTGCTGCGCCGGCCAAACAAGCATCGTCGGCCTCGCGCATCGTCGGCGTGAAGCTGCCAATCAGGTCGAGATGGGTTCCTTCGCGCAGGCTGCGCCCGCGCAGCAAGGGCTCCGTGGCCAAGGTCGCGCAGCTGACGATGTCAGCCGCAGCCATCGCCGCGTCCAGATCGCCGGCGCTGCGCGCGTCGAAACCTTGGTCGCGCCACTGCCGGACCAGGGCCTCGGCCTTTGCGGGCACACGGGCCCAGACCCGCACTCTTGCGATCGGGCGTACGACTCGGTAGGCGGCGGGTAGCAGCCTGGCGACCCGGCCGGCGCCGACCACCAGCAGTTCGCTCGCGTCCTCGCGTGCCAACCACGACGCCGCGAGCGCTGAGGCGGCAGCCGTCCGTCTCCAGGTGATCTCGTCGCCGTCGACCATCGCGATCGGCGCCCCGGTCGTGGCATTGAACAGCAGGTAACTTGAATGCAGGCCGGGCAGGCCGCGGGCCGCGTTGGCAGGGGCGATATTGACGATCTTGACACCGTAGTAGCGGCCCGGCAGCCAAGCAGGCATCAACAGCGAGGTGACCGGACCTCGATCGCCGCCGGCGATCTGGTGCAGGTGGCGAATCGGTACCTCGCAGCCGCTGGCAAACATTTCGCGCAGTGCAGGAATCAAGCGGTCGAAAGGCAACTCGGCCCGGGTCGCCGCAGCATCGAAGATTTTCATGGACTTGAGTACGTCGAGCGAGCAGTTGGCAAATTTTGCACGTGGCCCAGGCAATGCATCTGCGGGCACCGATGACTGCCACCTTCGTGGAGGTCCATCCAACCCTGCGGTCCGCCGGTCCTTTGGCTTGAAGCGCCTTCAGCAAGGCTTGAAGGATTCATGCCATACCGTGGACTTGTCGCCCCGTGGTGTCTCTGTCGATCAACTTCAAAAGTTACCGAAGCGATCAAATTATTCATCGCGGTCCATTTTGGATTCAGAGGCCACGACCTCAGGCCAGATGAATAGCCGTCTTTTCAAAACCTGCGAGCTCAACAGCGTCGGGCGGTGCCATGCCGCGCTTTGGTGGCTAGCCGAACCATGCCCGTCGCTTGGTGCTGCTGCGAACGGCGTGGGTCGGCGCGGCCGGATTGGGTTGCCTAAGCCCGGACGAGAGCCTGCCGAAGGCTGGCCCAGCCGGCCTCAGCCCTTCCAAGCCCTTTGCCCAAGGCTAAAGCGGATTGGTATAAATAATTTGCAAGCAATTGTTTTTATTGAAAAAAAGTAGATCTGGTCGATCTGACGGTTGACGCTTGGCGCAAGCGCCTCGTCCCGAGGCTAGCCGCTTCTCTGGGGCTTCAATCGCTAAACGCAGTTGCATGAAAAAATGCAAGGTTCAGCAAGCTTGGATCGAATGGCGCCGCTAAGATGCGTCGGCTGTGTGAACCGCGGGCCCACTGTTTCAAGCTCGCGCGAGCCTATCGGTTCGTCCGATCCGATCACAGCAGCAAAAACGTTGCGGCAGCGCAGGCGGGCGCAGACCGCGGGGCTTGCCCCTTCGGTATTGCTGGAGCCCGGTCCTAGCTTGACGGTTCGGTTATTTTATCCGTTATGCCTGTTTTGCCTGTTGCCGATCGAGATTGAGCAGGCTTTGAGGTTTGAGTGGAATTCAGGAGCGAATTCAGTATGCAGTCAAAAAATCTTGCTAAACCGATTGATCCGAGCGGACTTACTGGTCTGCTGGTTTGGTTCGGCGTTCTGCTGAAACCATATTTTCTGAGCTGCCTTGTCATTGGGATTTGTATATTATTGCAAGTCGGCCTGTATGTGACCTATCCTTTGGCATTTAGGACGATTTTTGACACGGTCATACCGTTCAAGAATATTGGTTTACTGGTCAAAATAATGGTTGGCTTGCTGGTGCTATTCGTCGTCTGCGGTCTGGCTGCTTTGACCCAAGCCAAGCTGGCTTCAGACGTCGGAAGCAAGGTCATGAGAGACCTACGAGCCAGTATGTTTGAGCAGCTCAACAGGCTTTCATCGAGCTTTTTCATGAAGGTGGATTCGTCTGACTTGCTGTCGCGCTTCTCGCTTGAATTCGCTGCCATCGAAGCCGCTTACGTCAGGGCTTTGCCAGCATTGATCGAATGCGTCTTGGTTGTTTTTGGGTGCTTGCTGACGATTGCGATTGTCGATTGGCGCATCGCGATCGTTGCTGCCATTCTGGTGCCATTGAGTTTTATTGGTGGCAAGCTATTGGGGCCGCGGGTGGATGGCCTCATTTACCAGAAAATAGGTTTTGAATCGGGCATGCTGGGTGTGCTGCAGGAATCTTTGCATTCGCGTCCCATCATTCGCGCCTTGGGCACTGAACAGGAAAGCATTCGCAAGTTCGCGATCAGCAACAACAACTTGATGAAGGCGTCCACAGATTTTGGTTTTTATGCCAGCCTGATACCACTGTCTTCGCTTTATGGCGTCAATGTCATTCTGGTGACCATTGTGGGTGCTGGCGCCGCGTTGGTCATCAATGGTAGTTTGTCGATCGGTTCCTTTTTCGGTTGCATTGGTCTGTTGGGCAGTGTGGCAGCAGGGGCCAGTTCCGCTTCAAGTCTGTATGCAGTCTTCATGGCGGCATCGCAGAAGGTCAAGCGGATCAACGATTTGATCACGGCTGAGATTGAAGTAGTCGACCGCCCGGATGCCATCGCACTGCCGGTCTTCAGCTCGGAAATCCGTTTTCAAAATGTCGTCTTTGGCTATACCCAAGAACATACGATTCTGAAGGACCTGACTTGCTCGATCCAAGCCGGTACTTCGGTAGCCTTGGTCGGCGGCAGCGGCTCGGGCAAGAGCACGATGCTCAATTTGATCATGCGATTTTTTGATCCGTCCTTGGGGACGGTGACGATCGATGGCACTGATATTCGAGACGCGACACAAGCGTCGCTGCGTGGGCAAATGGGTGTGGTGATGCAAGACGCCTACTTGATCAACGCCAGTATTGGCGAGAATATTCGTGTCGGCAAGCTCGACGCCACCCAAGAGGAGGTTGAGGCCGCCGCCCGCAAGGCCGAGATCCACGATTTCATCTGTGCCTTGCCTTATGGTTACAGCACGCTCGTCGGTGAATATGGCGGGTTTTTGTCCGGAGGGCAGCGTCAGCGCATTGCGATTGCCCGTGCGCTCATCAGAAACCCTTCGATGCTGCTGCTTGATGAGCCGACCTCGGCCTTGGACCCAAGCACTGAAGCATCGATCAACCGCTCGATCGAGCAACTCGCCCATGGCCGAACGGTCATCATGGTCACGCACCGGCTCAACTCGGTGCAACGCTTTGACAAGATATTCGTGCTCGACCAAGGGCAGATTGCTGAGCAGGGCAATCACTACGAACTACTCGACAGGCGCGGGCTCTACAGCCAGATGTGGGACAAGCAGACCGGCCTGTTAACTGCCGCGGACGGCTCGGTCCGGGTCACCCCTGAAAGATTGAAAGCAATCCCGATCTTTTCGAAAGTCAACTTAAACCAACTCGCTAGCATTGCTTCAGATTTCCTCTTGGAAGAATTCGAGGCCGGCGCTGTGTTGATGCAGCAAGGTGACCTGAGTGAAAAGTTTTATATTATTTTCCGCGGTAGTCTGGATGTGTTGAGAATAGATTCAGAAGGCCATGAGAGCAGGATTGCGATCCTCGACGAAGGCGACCATTTCGGCGAGATCGCGGTCATCAAGCATGTGCCCCGCAGTGCCACCGTCCGAGCCCGCAAGAAATCGACCTGCCTGAGCCTGGATCGATCTCATTTTATGACGTTGGTCGAGAACAATCCGGACCTGCTCAAAGAGCTGGATGAATATATAAAATTGCGTTTGAACCTGAATCGCACCCATTTCACGACGTTGGTCGACAGAAATCCGAGACTGCGCGGAGAACTGGATGACTATTTGAAAATGCACCAATGAATCACCCCACTGAGCAATGTTGATACCAAGCGGCGGACGCGTCCGATCCAGGCGCCGTCATCCAACAGCAAGAAACTTTCAAGATAGTATGAAGCCTCTCCATATAACCATCTCTTCGTGCCATACCGGTGTCAATCCCGCACCCGGCATCGGCATTGCTCGCTCAATCAAAGCCGCCTATCCTGACTGTTTCTTGATCGGCAAGGATCAATCGGCTTTCTCGAGCGGACTGCACAGCGAATATTTCGACGAGGTCTGGATCACGCGACCCTGGAGCGACCTCGATCTGCCCTTGCATCTAGAACAGATTCGGCACCGGCTTGAAACGTCGGGCGGGTATTTTCTGCCGGCATCGGATCTGGAGGCTCGCTGGTTGGCAAATGCCGCCATCCAGTCGGTGTTGGTTCCTTCTGCCGAGACGTTTGACCGCACGGTCAAGCCGTTCGAGAAGGTTTCTGAAATTTTGCCGGCCAAAGTGCCAGAATTCATCGACCTGAGCACCGATCCTCGGGATATCTACAATTTTGCGGTCAGCCATGGCTGGAAAGTGTGGCTGAAAGGCCCGGTCATGGACGCGCGTCGAGTTTATAACTGGCCGCATTTCCAGGCCACCTGGGCTGAACTCTTGACCACTTGGGGTCGAGAGAGTTTTTTTCTGCAGCGTGAAATTTCTGGACTTGACGTCACCGTGGCGTTTGCTGCGCATCAAGGGAAACTGCTCGGTGCGGCTTTCATGGAGAAGCGGCAAATCACAGCAGAGGGTAAATGCTGGGCCGGTGATGTGACCGAATGTCCAGCTGATTTGTTTGAAGCCATAGAAAATTTCACCCAGCAACTGAACTGGACAGGTGGCGGCGAGTTGGAGTTTGTACGGGACGAGGCTGGGCAATTGTGGTTCATTGATTTGAACTACCGCTTCCCGGCTTGGATTCACGGTGCTACTTTGGCCGGCATCAATCTCCCAGGGCTATTGATCGAAGCGGCTTCCGGCATCGCGGCGGCGCCGGCAACCTCCTCTAGTCGACAGTTCACGCGCTTGGTTCTTGAGATTCCGGTGCTCAACCAGATGCAGTTGCCGGCGCCACCCACTTTCAGGGAAACCAAGCGCGGTGCGGTCTCGGGCAAGCTCTCCAGCTCTAGCCCGGGCGGTCTGCCCCAATTGATGCAGCGGATGTCACCGACGGCGACTTCTGGCGCGAGATTCAAGCTCAGTGAAGAATTGACTGAGCATGAGCAGAAGTATCTGCCAAAGATACTCAAGGAATCTGTACTGAAAAATGAGCCGTCGGCTTTCCGGACGCCAAATCGGCTTTTCTTGGCCGATACCGTTGATGCGCCATTCAAGTTGATGAAAAAGCTGGCGGCGGGGCGCCGACCGGTGCGCCTGAGTCCAGCCTACAGTATCAAGACCAATCCCGATCGGCGCTTGATGGAGGCGGCGCTCAAGGCTGGCTTCCGAGCCGAAGGGATCAGCATGGAGGAATTACTCTGGGCGCGCGAGGTCGGGTTTAAGTTCGAGGACATGGTCTACAACGGACCGGTACCGTTGGTGGAAAAACATCTCGAAGGGCAAGCCATTCATATCGTATTCGCCGACAGTCTCGAGTCATTCGTGCGCCTTTGCAAGCTTAGGCCGCTGGTCGCGAAGAACATCGGTTTGCGCTTGCGACCGTTTGATGTGAACTCCAGATTCGGCCTCCAACTGGAATCTTTGGAGCAATTCAAAGTCATCGCTGCTGCTGTTCGTGAGCATTTGCCAGCCGGGGTGGGCTTTGGTGTCCACCAACATCATCAGAGCAGTGTCACCGGACAAAAATCTTGGCTCAAACAAACTCAGGCGTTTTTGGAGCAAGCCAAAACGCTTGAGAGTATCTGTGAGCGCAAGATTGAGATCTGCGACATCGGGGGCGGCTGGACCAGTGAGAGTTTTGCGCCCTTTGTCGCCGACCTTTTGGACCCATTGTTGGGCGACATCAAAAATGTCTTGAGCCATATCAAAGAGGTCATCGTCGAACCCGGCAAGGCTATTTGTGAGCAGTCGCAAGTTTTGGTGTCAAGAGTGCTCGAAAGACGCGGTGAGGGTCATGTCCATGAGGTCGTCGCGGATGCTTGTCTTGCCGAACTTCCGTTGGCCGTCGACTTTGCTCGCAATGTTTACCACATGACCCCGGGCGGCAATCTGACGAAATTGACGAGCGGTGTTGGCAGAATTCTCGGGCGGGTTTGCATGGAGCACGATATTCTGGCAAATGGAATTTTGTTGCCAGCAGAAACTCGCGAGGGCGATTTTTTAATATTTTCGCATGCTGGCGCCTATGAAGCCAGCATGAGTTATCAGTTTGGTATTGGGAGCAATTATGAACGACAGGCTTAATACACTGAATTTGGCGAGAGTATCTGATGCGGCGCCTGGCCATACGGCCATTCAGGCTGCATTGACGAAATTCAAGCCGCTCAGCCCGACCGTCATCCAGTCCCATCCCGATGCCTGTTGCCGCATTGCCCGTGGCTGGTTCAACGGTCAGGCACGAGTGAACCATGCTATTGCTGGATTGCCTGCCCCATGGCTCAGAGCACGTTGGCATTGGGGTCCGCTGGAGCGACCGATTCACTGGTGCCAAATCATGGAGCGTCATACGGTCGATTGCGGCACCTTGGCCGCCTTGACGCTGGAAAGCCTGAAGGCGGTTGGCAAGCCGGCCTTGAGTGTGCAGTTGGTCCAGAATTACGACATCAACATGGTTCGTGATTTTGAGTATCTCTGGCGCTACCTGGGCGGTGACTATTGGACCAGTGGCACGCTGGTCTACCACGAGTGCGTCGCGGTGCTGGACCCCCAGGGCTCTGGTATTCGCGTCTGGGATCCCACGGTGGAAACATTTTCTGATGGTGCGCCGTTGTTCGGGCACGACTCGATCGTGGCGATCAGGGTCATTCGATATGACACCGATCCAGTGACCTGTGCGCCGCAGTTGAACTGGAGAGGCTTTCGATTGACGCTGAACGAGTGGAGCATCGTCGGCCAAGAGCCTTGATGGGTCCTCTGCTAGACTGAGTGTGAAGCTTTGAATTTCAGTGCTTTATCCCCGTCTGAAACGTTTGGCTGATCTCGGGCATTGTTTGTAGTCTCCTCGGTTTGAGGGCCGCGCGTATGGCTCTCTTCTTGCTGGCGCTTGGCTTGGTTCTTGCATTTGCGTGTGGAGTGTGTTTGCGCGAGACACCTGACGCAGATTGTTCGGCGATGGGGTCCTTGTGAGCGGATGTCCTGCGTTTCATTGAAATTTATCTGGCGACTCGTCCCGTGCCCCCATCACCCACTTCCCCATTGCAGACAAGCGCAGCCAAAGCGTCTGTCTTTGCGCGTCGTGCCCTACTGAATGAAAAGCACGAGGTCTATGGCTACACGCTTTCTGACAGCCTGGGCCACGCAGGCCAGTCGACAGCAGCGTCCGATTCGCAACTGCTTCTCAATGTCCTGACGTTGAGTAACAACAAATCGGTGGCTGGGCAGAAGACCATATTCATCACTTGCCGTCACGAAAGCCTGGACTCGGGCGATCTTGAACTTGCCACCAAGTGCCAGGTCGTGCTTGAGATTTCTGCGTTGCCGGAGGCAAACGACCAGTTGATCCAGCGGCGATTGACGAGCTTGCAAGCCATCAAGCGCTGTGGTTTTCGATTTGCCTTCGACGAATCGGTCTTGACACCGGCTTACGCGTCTTGGTTGCCGCTGGCGTCCTTCGTCAAGTTCGACATCGCCGCGTTAGACACCAAGGCTTTGCGTGCGTGGGTGAAGTTGGCGAAAGACAAGACCACTGCGATCTTGATTGCTGAAAGTGTGGAAACTGCTGCGCAGCATGCGAACGCAATCGCCGCAGGGTTTAGGTTGTTTCGAGGCCAGTGGTTTACGGCGCTGGTATTGGCGCCGGCTCAAGAGGTGCGACCGGCGCAGGCCTCGATTCTGCAACTGATCAACTTGGTGCGGCAGCAGGCCAGTGACGAAGAGATTGAAGAACTCTTCAAGCGCGAACCCACCTTGTCCTTCATCTTGCTACGCTTCATCAATTCGGCTGGCTTCGGCATGCGCACAGAGGTGACGTCGTTCCGCCACGCCGTGATGCTGCTGGGCCACAAGCGACTGTTCAAATGGGCCGCTTTGCTGATGACCAACGCCAGCCTTGGCGGTGCGCTGCAGGCTGTAGGGGCCACAGCCGTGGTCCGCGGGCGGTTGATGGAACTGTTGACGGCGCCGCTGCTTTCGCGCGAAGAGTCCGAAAGCGCCTTTGTTGTCGGCGTGTTTTCGCTGCTCGACACCATGCTGAGCATGTCGATGGAATCCGCGTTGGTGAATCTGTCGCTCCCCGCCAATATCAATGACGCTTTGTTGCACCGTGGCGGGCCGCTCGCGCCGTTTTTGGAACTGACGCTGGCCTGCGAGAGTGGCGACTGCACCGAACTTGCGCACTTGGCATCGACGATGTCTCTGGATGTCAACGAGGTCAACAAAGCCCATTTGCAAGCGCTGTCCTGGGCGGAGACACTCGGCGACTGATCGGGTCGGCGTGTTAGCGCGTGGCAGAGGGCTGAAGGGGCAGGGCCATACGCAGATGTGGGTTCATGCCCAGCGGTGGCAGTTCGACAGTCTGGGTCGTGATGAAGCCAAGCTTTTGATAAAAATTCACAGCGGGCGTCGTCGCATCGACGTCCAGTGTGAGGCTGATGCACCCTTCTGATCGAGCGTCCTCAACGACCAGATCCAGCAGCGCCCGCCCGATGCCCTGCCCCTTTAGGCCCGGTGCGACGGCGATGTTTTGAAGGTGGTAGCTGTGTTCCGGAGCCGGCGCAAACAGGAGATGTCCGATCTGGCTGAACCGGTCGAACACCGCCTGCCACTCTTGAGCCGCCATCGCCCGCCGAGAATTCGCCATTCGCCAATCCAGCGCCGCAGCGCCGGCTTGTGAGGAAAAGGCCAAGACCAGCGCCTTGACCGTTCCGGCAATCTCCAAGACCTTGGCGAACCGATGGGAGTAGATGCCATCGATGGCGCGCCATTCGGCTTGCGCCAATTCGAGCCAAGGGTCCAGCGTGCCGCCACCGCAGAACTTGAAGAGGTGTTCGTCGGTGCTGACAATCAGTTGTGCCGCAGCCTGTGCATGCTCCGGACGGCCGGGCGTGATCGACCCGGGCAGCGATCGCCGTTGCAAGAGGCTGGGACTTTGTTGTACATCGGCTGGCGCCAGCTCAACGGATGGTGGTGACTGCCATGCGAGAGGTTCAATTGACATGGCTGCATGGTATCGACCGGACGTGCCACTCTCAGAGCTTTTCAGTTTCACCGCCCGTGGGTCGCCAGACCATCAGTCTGGTCTCTATCCAGCCCACCGCGCCGTCGAGCCCGAGCGCGAAACCAGTCAACACCAGAATGCCTGCCATCACGGTGTTGATGTCGAAAACGCCCTCGGCCTGGTGGATCAGGTAGCCCACACCACTGGCTGATCCCAGGTATTCGCCGACCACTGCGCCGACGAAAGCCAGGCCGACGCTGGTGTGCAGGCTAGAGAAGACCCAGCTCGTCGCGCTCGGCAGGTAGACATGGCGCAGCAGCTGGCGCGGAGATGCCCCGAGCATCCTGGCGTTGGCCAGGATTACCGGGCTGACCTCCTTGACGCCTTGGTAGACGTTGAAGAAGACGATGAAGAACACCAAGGTGACGCCCAGCGCCACCTTGCTGGCGATACCCAGACCAAACCAGACCGCAAAGATCGGCGCCAGGATGATGCGCGGCATCGCGTTCATCGCCTTGATGTAAGGTTCGAGCAGCGCGCTGGCCATCGGTTGCAGCGCCAGCCACAGCCCGCCGGCCAGACCGCTGAGCGCACCGATGCCAAAGGCCAGCAAGGTCTCGACCAGCGTGACGCCGAGATGGCCGTAGATGTCGGCGTCGGCGACAAACCAGTGCCAAATCCGACCCATCACTTTGCGCGGTTCACCGAAGAAGAATGCCGCCTGCTGGTCGTTTTCGAACACCATCGGCGGCAGCAGGCCGGGTGTGGTGAGCAGGTGCCAGACCGCAAAGATCGCCAATAGCAGCACGAACTGCCAGATGCGCAGGTTGCTCGGTTTGGGTTGCAAGGCCTTCCACATGGTTCAGGCCGCCTTGGCGTGGAGTTGCTGCTGGTAGCCCTTGAGCACTTCGTCGCGCAGCACGGCCCAGATCGCCCGGTGCAGTTCGATGAAGCGCGGTGTTGTCCGCACTTCAGCCACATCGCGCGGCCGTTCCAGATCGACTTTGAATTCTCCGATTGGATGCGACGCAGGACCGGCGCTCATCACCACGACGCGGTCGCTCAGCGCGATGGCCTCGTCCAGGTCATGGGTGATGAACAGCACCGCTTTGCGCTTGGCTTGCCACAGCGCGAGCAACTCGTTTTCCATCAGCTGTCGAGTCTGGATGTCCAGCGCTGAAAACGGCTCGTCCATCAGCAGGATGTCGGGGTCCAGCACCAAGGTCTGGGCCATGCTGGCGCGCTTGCGCATGCCGCCGCTCATCTGGTGCGGGTAGCGGTCGCCGAAAGCCCCCAGGCCGACCCGACGCAACCAGTCTTCGGCCTGACCGCGGGCTTGGTCTGGCGGCGTGCCCCGGAATTCCAGCCCCGCCATCACATTGCCCAGCGCAGTGCGCCAGGGCATCAGGCTCTCGGTCTGGAACATATAGCCTGCGCGTAGGTTCAGGCCTTGCAGCGCTTGGCCGAAAACGCCAACAGTCCCCGTGCTCGGCGCCACCAGTCCTGCTGCCAGGTTGAGCAAGGTGCTCTTGCCGCAGCCGGTCGGGCCGACCACCGAGACGAATTCGCCCGCACCGACTGCCAACGTAACCTCCGCCACCGCGGTGTAGCGCTGGTCTGGCTTGTCGCGCGAAACAAAGGTGCAGGAGACATCCTGCAGCGACAACGCGATCACTTGATCGGGTACTTCAGCAGCGCGGCCCGGACGAAGTCGTCGGTGTGGACGGCTTTCAGGTCTATCGTCGCTTTGCCGATCTCGGGGTCAATGCTGGCCAGCGCGCGGCGTGCGGTTTCGGCACCTGCTGCTGGGAACAGGCCGTCGGGCGACAGCGCGCCTTTGGCGGCCAGGAAAGCGTCGATGTAGACCGCACGATCACCCAGCAGATAAGTCTCGGGGACGGTCTTGATGATGTCGCCGGGGCCGGCTTTCTGGATCCACTGGTTGGCGCGGACGATCGCGGTGGCCAGGGCCTGCACGGTGTTGGGATGCTTGTCGATGAAGGATTGCGCCAGGTACAGGCAGGCCGCCGGCATCGGACCGCTGAAGACCTTGTCGGCTTCCGCGACGATGCGGGTGTCACTGACGATCTTCAGGTCGTTGCTGCGCGTGAGCAGCGAGATCACCGGGTCGAGGTTGGACAGCGCGTCGATTTGGCCCGACCGCATCGCCGCCACCGCGCCGTTGCCGGTGCCCACGCCGATGATGCTGACGTCGCTGGGCTTCAAACCGACCTTGGCCAGCGCGAAGTTGGCCATCACATGGGTGCTGCTGCCCGGCGCAGTGACGCCGATCTTCTTGCCCTTCAGGTCGGCCACGGTCTTGAAGTTGGCCAGGGTTCGGGGGTTGATGCCCAGCACAATTTGCGGCGCTCGCCCCATCAGCACGATCGCGCGCAGCCGCTGACCTTTGACCTGCATGTTGATCGTATGTTCAAAAGCACCGCTGACCACCTCGGCGCTGCCCCCCACGAGTGCGCGCAGCGCCTGGCTGCCGCCGGCGAAGTCGACGATCTTCAGATCCAGCCCCTCGGCCTTGAAATAGCCCAGTTGCTCGGCGATCGTCACCGGCAGGTAGTACAACAAGTTCTTGCCGCCCACCGCCAGGGTGAGCTGGGGTTTTTCCAGTTTGTCCGGCGTCTGGGCCTGTGCCGCGCTGGCCAGCAGCGAGGCGGCGGTGATGAAGGTGCGGCGTTGTAAGGTCATCGGATTCTCGGTTGACGGTGCTCTCAAGCCCTGTAGCGTTGCCACTTGGCTTGACCCACCCTGCAGGGTGGCGGGCTTCGGCCGGTGTCGGGGCGCTCAGTGGCTCACTGTAACGAAGTGGACAAGCCGTCTCGTGTGGCATTGACGCTTGCCAGGACCGCAGCCGCGCCGTCAGCTCAGGCCTGCGAGCTGGGTCTGGCCTTCATCTTTGCGAGCAGCGCCGCGACGTGGGTCAGCGCAGGGTTCAGTGGTTGGCCGACCGTGGTGCCGAACTCGACCATCACATAGAACAGGATGTCAGCCATGGTCAGGCGGTCGCCGCAGATGAACTCGCGGCCGGCGATCTGGCCGTCAAGCCACACCAGCCTTTCCTGGGCGATGGCTTTGAAGTCGTCCGCCGCTTGCGGGATGCAGTGAATCCGCGACGAGAACATCTTCAGGCCTTCGGCGTATCGAAAGCCGGACAGCATGGGCTCGATGAGGTTGAGGTCGATGCGCCGCGTCCACATCCGGGTCTCGGCGCGCTCCTGCGCGTTGGCGCCGATCAGCGAGCGACCACTCGGTGCGATCTCATCGAGGTATTCGCAGATCGCGGTGATCTCGGTGATCACGGAACCGTCGGCGAGTTCTAGCGCCGGCGTCTGTCCCATCGGATTCTTGGTCATGTACGCGGCTTGGCGGTTCTCGCCGCCGCGCAGGTCTATCTTGGTGCTGTGCAGCTCGACGCCGCGCTCGGCTGCAAAGATGCGCACGAAGCGCGGGTTGGGCCCGACGGAGTCATAGAACAGCATGTCGCTTCTCCTGCATGGTGTGGGTGAAGGTGGCGGAGGCTCCGCCGACCATCGCTGACAGTACAGGTTCTGCGCCGCCCGCGGTATCCGGGGCTGCCCGTAGGTGCAGCCTGCCCTGCGGCGCGCAGGGGCGGCGGGGAGGTGCAGTTCGCGGGTCAGGCCGCATGGAGACCAGCGCTCAGGCGTTGACGTCGACCACCAGCCGGCCCCGGACCGACCCCGACAGAATCTTTGGCGCCGCCTCGATCGCTTCGGCCAGACCGATGCGCGTGGCGATGTTGGCAATCGACCCCCGATCGAGGTTTTTGGCCAGCCGCGCCCAGGCCTGGACCCGCGAGGCGGCCGGCGCCATCACGC
The DNA here is from genome assembly GCA_947448955.1 of Burkholderiales bacterium. GTDB lineage: Bacteria > Pseudomonadota > Gammaproteobacteria > Burkholderiales > Burkholderiaceae_C > Pseudaquabacterium. The sequence goes on along the minus strand of CANFPU010000005.1, from coordinate 35,339 downwards.
TGTCGACGCCGATCAGTGCGACACCGCGCAAGATGAACGGCGCGACCGTGAGCGGCAAGTCCATGCCCTGGGCCAGCCCGCAGGCCGCCACCGTGCCGCCGTAGCGTGTCGCGGCACAGGCATTGGCCAAGGTGTGCGAGCCCACGGAGTCGACCACGCCGGCCCAGCGTTCTTTCTGCAGCGGCTTGCCCGCGGCAGACAAGGTGTTGCGGTCGATGACCTCGGCGGCGCCCAGCGATTGGAGGTAGGCCGACTCGCCGGCCTTGCCGGTCGATGCGACGACGCGGTAGCCGAGGCTTGACAGCAGCGAGACGGCAAACGACCCCACGCCGCCGCTGGCGCCGGTCACGAGAACTTCGCCGTCGCCGGGTTGCACGCCACGCTGCTCGAGCGCCAGCACGCACAGCATGGCGGTGTAGCCCGCAGTGCCGATCGCCATCGCGTCAAACGCGGTCAGCGTTTCCGGCAAGCGCACCAGCCAGTCGCCGTTGACCCTGGCCTTCTGCGCCAACCCACCCCAGTGCGATTCACCCACGCCCCAGCCGTTGAGGATGACTTGGTCGCCGGCTCGCCAATTCGCGTCGTCGCTGGCCTGGACGGTGCCGACGAAATCGATGCCCGGCACCATCGGCCATTTGCGCACCACGGGTGACTTGCCGCTGATCGCCAATCCGTCCTTGTAGTTGATCGTCGAGAACTCAACGTCGACCGTCACGCCCTTGGCGTCGAAAGTCGGCAGCGCACTGTCGTCCAGGTCTTTCAAGGACGCAGCGGTGCTCTTGTCGGGATTTTGTTCAAGGTAGATGGCGCGCAAGATGGTTCTCCTTCAGGGGGTCGGTTTTGGAATGCTGGATCGAAGATCGCATCGGGCGATTGTCACGCCAGTCACGCCTGTCACGCCTGTCAGGCCAGTCACGCCAGTCACGCCACGCGACTGATCGATGGGGCGTCGGGGCGTACAAGTCGGCGCAGGCACCACAGACCGATGACCGGGCCGGGCAGCAAGAGCCAGGCGACTTGGCTGCCGATCGCCGGATAGACCGAGGTCGCCAGCGGGATGGAAAAAGTCGTCAGCAGGAAACCTGCGCTGTTCTGGATCGTCAGCGCACTGCCAACCCCTTCGGGTGGGCAGGCCTTGACCGACAGCGCCGAGAACTGTGGCGAGTCCGCGACCACCGCGAAGCCCCAGACCAGCAGCACCGCGAGGACGACGCCGGTCGGCAGCGAGCCCAGCAGCGGGTAGACCATGCAGGCCGAGCCCGAGGTCCACAGCGCCACCCAGGCCACGGGGGCGCTGCCGACTCTCTGGCTGATCCAGCCGCCGGCGATGCAACCCAGCGTGCCCATCGCGATGATCGCGAAAGCCCAACCCGACACGGTCGCCGGGTTGGGGGCGCCGTCCCGACCCAGTACCGGCAACAACAGCAGCGGCACCAGCGTCCAGAAAGCGTACAGCTCCCACATGTGTCCGAAGTAAGCGAAGGCTGACGCGCGGAAATCGGGCAGGCTGAACGCGCTCAGCGCGGCAGTCCTCGCCTTGGTCGATGACCGACCCTTGAGCTTGAGGTGCGGACCGTCGCCGAGCAGACTGATCACAGCCGCAGCGACCAAGGCCAGCGCAGACGACGCCAGGATCACGGCCTGCCAGGAGACGCCACCGCCGAGCATCCGGATGCCGTGCGGCAATGCGGTACCCAGGGTCAGCATCCCGACCAGCAGCCCCAGGCTCTGGCCGGCGCGGGCGGGGTCCCAGCTCACGATGAGTTTCATCCCCAGCGGGTAGATGCCCGCCAGCGCGATGCCAACCGCAAAGCGCAAGCCCATCGCGCTCGGCAGGCCTTCACTGAACAGCGCGAAACCGGCATTGAACAGCGCTCCCAGCAGGCTGCAGACCGTGAAGATGCGGCTTGCCGGAAAGCGGTCTGCCAGCCCCGTCAGCGCAAAGCCCAGCGTGCCGACGATGAACCCGGCTTGCACCGCATTGGTCAGCCAGCCGATGTCGCCGGTCGACAAGCCCCACAACCGGCTGAGGTCGTCGGCCGCGCTGTTCGCACTGAACCACAGCGAGGTACCGCACAACTGGGCCAGCACGACCCAGAGCACCGGGTGGCGGCGCACCGCGCTAGGCCTGCGCCTTGGCGAACCGTGCATCGCGCCAGGCGATGGCTTCGCGCATGCCGTGCGCTCTCGCGACGTCCATGAACGCGCGTTTGTCGGGTGATCCGTGCGACTCGATGCTGTGGTCGATGTCCAGTGCGGCCTGCAGCGCGGTGCGCATGCCCTGGATGTCGTAGGTCCGGTTCAGCGCTTTCTTGGTCTGCGCGACGAGGTCGGGGTCCATCAGCGCGATGCCGCGTGCGGTGCGCAGCGCCTCGTCCAGTTGGGTGCCGGACGCGACGACACGGCTGACCAAGCCCATCGCCAAAGCCTCGCTTGCCGCGATCCGGTCGTCGGCCGACAGGATGATCCGCTTGGCGTGTTTGGGGCTGGTCATCCAGGGCAGCAGCATCGTCACGATGCCAGCACCGAACTTGAGCTCGGGCTCGCCGAAGACCGCGTCCTCGGATGCGATCGTGATGTCGCAGGCCATCGCGAGTTCGAAAGCGCCGGCCAGGCAGGCACCTTGGACCGCGGCGATCGTCGGCTTGGCGCTCTGCCAGAAGCGCATCGTTGTGTCGAAGTCGAGGTCGAGAATTTCACGCCAGACCTGTGAGCCCTCGGGGCATTGTTCCATTTGCGCCTTCAGGTCGAAACCCGATGAGAAAGCGCGGCCGGCGCCGCTGACCACGATCACACGGACATCCGTGTCGGCTTCGGCCAAGTCCATCGCCTGGTTGATCTCCAGCAGCGCGGCCTTGTCCAGCGCATTCAGCCGTGCCGGGCGATTGAGGGTCAACTGGGCGACATGGTCGGCCAGCTCGTAGCGAATGGATTGAAAGTCCGTCATGAGGGTTCCGAGTCTAGGTGGCCTGTGTCCGTGGATGGGTCCATCCGGCGAGCGGCGACATGGCGCCTGATTGCAACATGGCTTGCAATTGGCCGCGGTCGAGTTTTCCAGTGCGTCCGGTCGGCATCTCAGTGCCGACATAGCAGGCATCGGGGTGTTTGAACTTCTCCAGCGAGTGGGCCAGGGCTGCTCGTATCCCATCGGCCACCAAGGCTTGGCCCGCTTTGGGGATCAACAGCGCGTGGACACGTTGGCCCAGCACCGGGTCGGGCATGCCCACCGCCATCGCTGCAGCGACACCGGGACAAGCGCACAGCGCGCGTTCAACCTCTAGTGGCGTGATCTTGTTGCCGCCGCGAACGATCAGCTCTTTCAGCCGTCCGACGATCGTGACGAAGCCCTCAGCATTGCGACTGGCCAGGTCGCCGGTGCGGAACCACCCGTCGACGAAGGCATCGCGCGTGATCTCCGCATCGCCGAGGTAGCCCGCCATGATGTAGTCCGTTTGCAGTTGCAGTTCCCCGGCCACATCGACCGCGCATTCTGCAGCGCATTCGGCAGCACGGTCGCCCGTGATCCGGTAGCGCACGCCCGGCGCTGGTAGCCCGATCGTCGCGGGATGCGCCGGATAGGCCTGCGGTGTCAGCACGAAGTCGCTGGTCGAGGTTTCGGTCAGCCCGTAGACGTCGTAGAGCGAGGCTGGCGCGATGAATGCGCGCAGCCTGACCGACAGGTCCAGCCCCAGCGGCTCGCCGCCGATCACCATGTCACGGAGGCGGCCTTCGGCGCGCAGCCTCTGCTGGGCCCGCGCGATGTCGTCAGACGTGAGCGACCCGAAGGTCGCGCGGATCATCGTCGGCACGACGCCGGCCACGGTCACGCGCTCAGCGATCAAAGTGTCAACGAACTGATGCGGACTGAACTTCGAGCGCGCCACCACGGTGCCGCCATGGTTCAAGGCCAGCAAGGCCATCCAGATGCCGAAACTGAAACTGTTGTTGAGCACCAGCAGCGTCACATCGTCGGGCGTCAAGCCCAGCAGTTTCTGGTTTTGCGCCAGCTTGCCCGAGAAGCCATGATGCGTCAGCACCACCCCCTTGGGCAGCCCGGTCGAGCCGGACGTGAAGATCACCAAGGCCGCACCGCGCAGCATCGCGCGGCGATCGGCGCTGGCGGCAGGGGCATCGAGCGCACGGATCTCGGCCCCTGGCCCCTCATCGGCCAACAGGTCAACGCTGTAGCGGCAATGCGCCTTGTCCTGGATGCCGTCGACGACACCGGGCGGCGAGCTTCGATGGACGGGCACTGCGACACCGCCCGCCATCCAGCAAGCCAGGAAGGCGACGAAATCCAGCGGATGGTTGGAAACCTTGACCCTCACCGCATCGTCCTCGGCGACACCTGCTTCGCGCAGCCTAGCGGCCAAGGCTAGCGCACGGCTCAGCAGTTCGCGGTAGCTCAGGTCCAGGTCATCGCCGCGCAGCGCCGGCCGCTCAGCGTGGGCCAACGCTGCGCGTTCGAGGATGAGTCCAAGCAGGGTGTCGGTCATCGGTCCGCCGTGGTCAGGTTTTCGAAGCTGGGACGCAAAGCTGGGCGACGACACGGGGCTGTCGCACCTTCACACCACACGCCAGCCCAGCCTGGTCCGGCGCCGCGCGCATCGACTTGCCGCTCAGCGCGCAGGCGCCCACGCAGAATGCGGGCTCGCTGCACGGATCGCCCGCGTGCAATTCCCCGATGATCAAGGGTCGAACCTGCGATCAAGAAAGACGATGAGCCCATGACCGAAGCCAACCATCTTCTGCCCGACAGGCTGTCCACCGACCCGCGCAGCCCACACCATGTTGCTGCTGCGTTCGAGCGCGACATCGCGATTCGCTTCAACGACAAGGAACGCTTCGACGTCGCGGAGTACTGCCTCAGCGAGGGCTGGATCAAGGTCCCTGCTGGCAAGGCGGTCGACCGCAAAGGCCAATCGTTGATGATCAAGCTCAAGGGCCGGGTTGAGGCGTTCTATCGCTGAATCACCCGAACCGGCAGCCGGCTGAAGCCGTGCACGAAGTTCGACTTCACCCGCACCGGCTCGCCCACGACCTCGATCGACTCGAAGCGTGTGCCGATCTCCTGCCACAGAATCTTGAGCTGCATCTCGGCCAACCGGTTGCCGACGCAGCGGTGGATGCCGAAGCCAAAGGACAGGTGCTGGCGAGGCCTGGTGCGGTCGATGATGAATTGCCCGGCTTGCTCGATCGCCGTTTCGTCTCGGTTACCCGAGAGATACCACATCGCCAGTTTGTCCCCCTTCTTGATGGACTTGCCGCCGAGCTCGGTGTCAGCGAGCGCGGTGCGGCGCATGTAGGCGAGCGGGGTTTGCCACCGGATGATTTCGGGCACCAGGCTGTCGACCAGCGCCGGGTTGGCGCGCAGCTTGGCCCACTCGGTCGGGTGCTGGTGCATGGCCAGCACGCTGCCGGACATTGAGTTGCGCGTGGTGTCGTTGCCGCCGACGATCAGCAGCAACAGGTTGCCCAGGTATTCGCGTGGCGACATGTGGCGGGTGGCCGGTGAGTGGGCCAGCATCGAGATCAGGTCGCCTCGGGGGGGCGCATTGACGCGCTCATTCCACAGCCGGGTGAAGTAGGCCAGGCATTGACCCAGTTCGGCCAACCTGGCGGCGGGTGATTCGATCCGGTGGTCGGTGCCTGGCACCGAGGTGGTCACGTCGGACCACCAGGTCAGCAGGTGGCGGTCTTCGAAGGGAAAGTCGAACAAGGTCGCCAGCATCTGCGTCGTCAGTTCGATCGACACGCGCTCGACCCAGTCGAAAGATTGGTCGTGCGGCAGGCCGTCGAGCACCCGCGCCGTGCGTTCGCGGATCGTCGCCTCCATGGCCGCGAGGTTGGACGGCGCGACGATCGGCGCGACCGCCTTGCGCTGCTCGTCGTGCTTGGGCGGATCCATCGCGATGAACATCTGCAGCCGCTCGTCCATCGGGCCGTCGAACAGCGCAATGCCACCCTGGCTCCAGTCTGACGAATACAGCGCATGGTTCGAGTCGACCTGCAGGATGTCCTGGTATTTGGTCACCGACCAGAACGGTCCGTAGAACTCGTTGGTCTGCCAATGCACCGGGTCGTCTCGGCGCAGGCGCTCAAAGTAGTGGCCAATGGTGTCGTCCTCGAACAGCCTCGGCTTGGTGACATCGATCTGGTCCAGCGGCAGTGCGAAGGCCTCATCTCTGGCCAGGCGTGAGCGTTCTGAAAGCGGCAGGTCGTGGTGCATCGCGTTTGTCCTTGGAGCTTCATGCAGTCATGAGTAGGCCCGCAGTCTCGCCGATCGTTAGGCCACCGTGGCGGTCGCTGCGCCGCCCCTGACCAGCTTGCCAGGCAGCGCGCCGGTGAAAGCGTCGTCTGTGACCGTCTCGATACCCGAGACGAACACATGCCGGTAGCCTTGCGCTTTCTGGATCAGGCGGCGGCCGCCGGCAGGCAGGTCGTAGACGACCTCGGGCCTGAGCAAGGTGAGTTTGTCGTGGTCGATCACGTTGATGTCGGCTTTCAGGCCAGGGGCCAGCACGCCGCGGTCGAAGAGACCGTAAGCCTGTGCCGTGGCCTGGGTCTGCTTGTGTACCGCGAACTCGATCGACAGTTTCGGACCCCGCACCCGGTCGCGCGTCCAATGCGTGAGCAGCAGCGTCGGCGCGCTGCCGTCGCAGATCACGCCGACATGCGCGCCGGCATCGGCCACGCCCATGATGGTGGCTTCGTCGACCAGCATGTCGTGGACATCGTCAAGGTTGCCGTGGTGGTAGTTTTCGTGTGGCAGCAGCAGCAGTCCCTTGCCTTGCTGGGCCATCATCGCTTCGAGCGCGAGTTCGCGAACGCTGCGGCCGCTTTGCTGCGAGATCGCGCCGAGGTTGGTCGATGCGTCGGGCTCATAGTCCAGCCGCTCGCCGATCACATGGGCGCGTGGCAGTTTGTCGATCAGCCGCTGCAGCGCCGGGTCGCAGTGCTCTTCGCGCACCAGCGCGTCGCGCAGACCGCTGTCCTCGCATAACTGCGCGTAGCGCTCTGCCGGTGTCCGTGATGCCATCGCCAGCCAGCGCGGATGTTCGCAAAACGGGTTGATCGTGGTCTCGAGGCCGATCAGCACGCCGATCGGACGGCAGCCCACCTGCCCATTGGCCTCGATGTGGTCGGCTCGCGCAGCATGGATCTGGCCCAGCGTCTCGCGCCAGCGGTCGGGTGCATCGTCGACTTGCACCATCAGGCAAGACAGTGGCCGGCCCGCGGTTTCGGCCATGCTGCGCATCAGCTCGAACTCACCCGGACCGAAATCGGAGTTGACCTCAATGACGCCCTTGCCGGCGCGCTTCATCGCCTGCGCCAGCCCTTGCAACTCGGCGTGATCGGCCGACAGCGTGGGCACCCGGCGACCGTCGCCGGCGCGGTGCTTGTGGGTCCTGGAACTGGTGAAGCCCAGCGCGCCCTGGTTCAAGGCCTCTTCGAGCATCGATCCCATGTGCTCGATCTCGGTGGCGCTTGGCCGCTCGCGATGGTTCGCGCCGCGGTCGCCCATCGCATACAGGCGAAGCGCGGCGTGCGGCACCTGGGTGCCCACGTCCATGATCCGCGGCATCGCTGCGAGGCTGTCCATGAACTGCGGAAAGGTCTCCCAGTCAAATTTCACGCCTTCGGTCAGCACGATCTCCGGGATGTCCTCAACGCCCTGCATCAGGTTGATCAGGTAGGGCACGGCGCCCGGCCGAACCGGCGCGAAGCCGACGCCGCAGTTGCCGAACACAGCGGTCGTCACGCCGTGCCATGACGACGGTGTCAGGAACGGATCCCAGGTGGCTTGCCCGTCGTAATGGGTGTGAATGTCGACGAAGCCGGGCGTCACCAGCAAACCGCGCGCGTCAATTTCGCGCCGACCGGGGCCGGCGTGTTCGGTCACGGCGGTGATCAATCCGGCGTCGACCGCCACGTCAGCGACCCGACGCATCGCGCCAGTGCCGTCGACCACCGTACCGCCTCTGATGACGAGATCATGCATGTTGTTGTCTCCATGGATGCTATGTAACAAGGGCGCGCGATCTCGCTGCGCGCCCGGCTTCGCGTGATCCTGCCTTGCGCCGGTCGAGATGTCCATGATCGCAATCCTCAGGTAGTTCACGCTGGGAGGCCGCTCTCTCAGCAGGCGCTTCGTTTAGCATTCACGCATGATTGGACATCTCGACCATCTGGTGCTGACCACCACCGACGAAGCCGCCTGCCTGGACTTCTACACCCGGGTGTTGGGCATGACGCTGGAAAATTACCAGACCGCCACCGGCTTGACCCGCAAGGCCTTGAAGTATGGCCAACAGAAGATCAACCTGCACTTCAAGGGTTTCGAGTACGAACCGCGGGCCCATTTGCCGGTGCCTGGCGCGTTGGACCTGTGCTTCATTGCGAGCGTGCCCTTGCAGCAGGTGATCGAGCATCTGGCGCGCGAGAACTGGCCCATCATCGTCGGCCCGGTGCTGCGAACCGGTGCAACCCAGCAGATCCGTTCGGTCTATGTGCGAGACCCAGACCTGAACCTGATCGAAATTGCCGAGCTTTGTTGAGCGGGGCATGCGCTTGCTGCAGACCCAGGTCAATCCGGTGCTGACGCCTCTCCAGGCTTGCCAGTGAACAAGTCGAGGGTCCTCCATGCCAGCAGCTCGGTGCTGGACATAGCCTACGAGACAGCGGGTGATCCGCAGGGCGATGCGGTGCTGCTGCTGCACGGCTTTCCCTACGATGTGCGGGCCTACGACGAGGCTTCGCAGCTGCTCGCCGCGGCCGGCTGCTGCGTGATCCGGCCGTATCTGCGCGGTTTCGGGTCCACCCGTTTCCGTTCGGTCGACACGCGGCGCTCGGGCCAGCAGGCGGCGATCGCGCATGACGCGCTCGACCTGCTCGACGCGCTGGCCCTAGACCGGGTGTTGGTCGCGGGCTACGACTGGGGCGGCCGAGCTGCCTGCATCCTGGCCGCGATCTGGCCTGAGCGCGTCGCCGGGCTGGTGAGCTGTGGTGGCTACGCGATACAAGACATCGCCGCCGCGATGCGCCCGCTGCCGCCGCCCGCCGAGCACGCGCTCTGGTACCAGTACTACTTTCACGGCGAGCGTGGGCGCGCCGGGCTGGCTGCCCATCGGCGTGAATTTTGCAAGCTGTTGTGGCAGCAGTGGTCGCCTGGCTGGCACTTTGACGCCCAGGTCTACGACCAGACCGCGCAGTCCTTTGACAACCCTGATTTCGTCGAGGTGGTGATCCATTCCTACCGCCACCGCTACGGCCTGGTCGCGGGTGATCCCTTGTACGAGGCGACCGAGCGCAGGCTGGCGTCGCGGCCGGCGATCGCGGTGCCGACGGTGGCCTTGTACGGCGGCGCGAGCGGCTTCGGCCTGCCCGCCGATCTGCCAGCGCAATCCCGATTTTTCAGCGCCGGCTTCAGGTCTGAGCTCGTCGCCTCGGCAGGCCACAACCTGCCGCAGGAAGCGCCGCAGGCTTTTGCCGAGGCGCTGTTGTCGCTGCGTCGCTGATCCCCTGCCAGGCATCGGGGCTCGCTTGAGGGTGAAAACCCGGGCTTTTGCGGCTGTTGTTGGCTGCTTTCGAATGGCGCACCCCCATCAGGTTTTCGCCGGTCGTCGATGCGTTTGCGCCAGACGATAGCGGTCGGTTCCCGGCCTGCGCGCTGGTGTCCCGAGTTCGATCAGAACCGCAGCTCGGCCCGCAGATTGATCGTCGTGTAGCTGCGCGCCGAGTTGTCGCTGGACTGGCTGCCGGCGTTGGCGCCGCTGGCGTCGGTCAGGGTGGTGGTGTTGCCGGTGTCGTACTGTCTGGCGGCCGCATTGCTCAGGGTCAGTCGCGCACTGGCATCGGGGCTGAAGCGCCACAGCGCATAGCCGTCGAGCACCCGCTTGACGCCCTGGCGATAGCGCTGCGAATCGATCTGCTGCAGCTCGAAGCCGGGTGTGAAGTTCAGGCTTGCGCCGACGGTCAGCGGCGTGCCTTTCAGCGGCCAGTCGCCGCCCAGGTTGGCGGTGTAGGGCGGCTGGCCCTCGAGACGGTTGTGCGGCCCGGCGACCTGGTCGACCCGGCTCCACATCAGCGTGAAGTTGCTGCGCAGCGAGATCGGTAAGTCGGTGGTCCAGAGGTCGCTCAACCTCGTCTTGGCTTCGAGCTCTAGCCCGGCGGCATCGGCCTGTCCGATGTTGCGCGGTCGCGCCACCCAGCGCGGCACGCTGGCCCAGCTTACCGTCTCGAGGCTGCGGACATTGCGGATCAGGTTGTCGATCCGGCGCAGGAAGACGTTCGCGCTGACGATACCCCCGGCGTCGAGGTAGTGCTCGGCGCCGAGTTCCAGACCCCAGGCCAGCTCGGGTAACAGGTCTGGATTGCCAGCCCGGTCAGGATTGGTGGGTTGGTTGGGCTGCGCCAGGTCTGGATAGAGCTGCGAGATCGCCGGCCGCGAAATCAGCTGGTTGGTGTTGGGCGAACGGTAGCTGCGGGTCAGGCTCAGCCTGATCTGGTCGCGCGGCGCGTCGGGCAGCTTCCAAACCAGGTGGGCCAGCGGCGTGAACACCGCGCTGCGGTTACGCACGCGGCTGACCGCGGAGTCGCTGGCGGTCGCGATCACCTCCCAGCGCGCGCCGGCGTAGAACGAGAACCTCGGGCTCCAGTCCCATTCGTCCTGGGCATAGAGCGCCAATCGCTGGACCCGCGCTGCGATGTCCTCGCCGAATTCGGCCAGGATGGGCTGGTTGTTGACCAAGCTGATGCGGCCATCGTTGCGCTGGCTGTTCTGCAACTCCCAGCCCGCGCTCGCGCTGTGGCGGTCGGCCAGCAGCTGCGAGAACTTGCCGTTGAGGTCGAGCGAGAGTTCGCGCTGGCGCACGTCGTCGACCTTGCGCCGGCCACCGACCAGATTTGCCGATGCCCCAGTCTCGTCGCGCTCGGTGACGCTGCTGCTGGACGACAGCATGCTGCCAAAACGCAGCTGCAGTCGGCCGCCACCGGGCGTGCCGGTCAGCCAGGTGCCATTGAGGCGGCCCATCTGCCATTGCGACTGGCTCTGCCAATTTGCCAGCGTGTAGGGCTGGGCTTCGCCGAGGGACTGGGTCAGCATGTCCTGGCCTTGGCCCCGGGTGCGGACCGCGTTCAGGAAAGGCTGCAGATCCAGCGTGTTGCCGGGCCCGAACCGAACCTGCAGCCGGCCGTTCGCAAACAAGCCATGGCGCTTGTTGCTGCTTTCGGTGTGCTGCTGCTGGTCCAAGGTGGTCGCGCCGGCACCGTCGCGGCCCAGCGTGCGGGTATCGGATTCGCTGCCCTGCCCACCCTGGAACAGCGTCGTGCTCAGGTTATAGCCCAGGGTCTCGGTCTGGCCGTTGTAGATCCAGCTCGCGCCGACCTGTCCGCGCGGGCCGTCCGCGCCGCCACCGATCTTCAGCTCGTGCGTCTTGCGTTTGAAGTCGCTGCGCATGATCACGTTGATCGTGCCGGCGATCGCGCGCGCGCCGTACTCGGCCACTGGCGCACGCATGATCTCGATGCGCTCAATTTGTTCAGGGGCGATCGAATCGAGCGAAAAACCCGGCGGCATGCGCTGGCCGTCGATCAGGATCTGGGTGTACCCGCCACCCATGCCGCGCATGCGGATCTGGCCGCCGCGACCGGGCGGCCCACCGATCGTCACGCCCGGCAGCCGCTTGAGCACCTCGCCGAGCGAGCTGTCGCCCATGCGGTCCAGTTCTTCTCGGCCAAAGGTGATGCGCGATGCGGTGGAGCGGCGGCGCTCGTCCTGGCTGTCGGGCTGGGTCGTCCCGGTGATCTGGACCTGCTGCGTCTTGGTCTCAGCGGGCGCCGAGGCCGCCGCACGCGCCGGGTTGGCAGCAGCCGGTCTGGGCGCGCTGGCTCGGCCGGCTGCGGCCGATGCCGCCGCCGCGGCGGGCGTGGCGTTGGTCTGCGCCGTGGCCGCGCCAGTGCACAACAAGGCGGACAGCGCCAGCGGATGGAGGTGCAGATTGCTCAGAGTCATCGTGGTCACCGATTGTGGGGGATTGACGCCGCCTAGATTGTTTCCACTGCGTCAAGCCCCAGGCGCGACCAGCCAGTGAACGCTGAACAGGCGCTGCGCGTCGGTCCACACCGCCTGCGGCAGCAGGCCCGCGGCGCGCGCCAGCGCCTGAAAGCCTGTCACCGTGTATTTGTACGAGTTCTCGGTGTGCAAGGTCTGGCCGTCGGCAAACTCGAAGCGCTCGCCGTTGATTTGCGCGCATTGATCGCGTCCGCTGACCAAGTGCATCTCGATGCGTTGTTGCTTGGGTTCATAGAAGGCATGGTGATGGAATGCCGACAGGTTGAAGTTTGCGCCGAGCTCGCGGTTGGCGCGCGCCAACAGGTTGAGGTTGAAGGCCGCCGTCACGCCCTGGCTGTCGTTGTACGCGGCGTGCAGCAGCGCAGGGTGCTTGACCAGATCGACACCGACCAGCAAGCCGCCGCCGGCCAACCAGTTGGCGCAGCGGCGCAGAAACAGCAGTGCGTCGGCCGGCGCAAAGTTACCGATCGACGAGCCCGGGAAGAAACCGACCCGGCGTGCGCTGCCGGGGGCCGGCGGTGGCAGCGCCAGATCGGCGCTGAAGTCGCCCGCCAGCGGCAACACCACCAGGCCGGGGTGCTCGTCGGCCAATCGCTGCGACTCTGCGTGCAGGTGTTCGGCCGAGATGTCGATCGGCACGAATCGCGCTGGTCGTTGCAGTGCGCTGAGCAGCAAGCGGATTTTTTGTAGCGAGCCGGCGCCGAACTCAATCAATTCGGCCTGCGGTCCTATGTGCGCAGCCATCTCGCCGGCATGCTGGCGCAGGATCGCGAATTCGGTGCGGGTGGGGTAGTACTCGGGCAGCTCGCAGATGCGGTCGAACAGCGCTGAGCCTTGCAGGTCGTAAAAGTATTTGGGCTCGACCCGCCGCGGTTCACTGCGCAGACCGTCGCGCAGCGCATGGCCGAAGCTGTCGGCGCCGTGTTCAGATCGATTGACGCCGGCTGTGCTCATGCCGAGACCTCGTCGCGCGCCAGTCGCAAGCCGCTGAATTGCCAGCGCGCTGCGGGTGGGAAGAAGTTGCGATAGCTCAGCCTGGCATGGCCGGGGGGCGTGGCCAGGCTGCTGCCGCGCAGCACCAGTTGGTTGACCATGAACTTGCCGTTGTACTCGGCGGCAGGCCCGGCCAGCGGCCGAAACCCCGGGTAGGGTGTGTACGCCGAGGCCGTCCATTGCCAGGCTGCGCCGTGGAGTTGCTGCAACAGCGCCGAGCCGTCGCCAGATTGCTGTGCTGCGGCATGCTCCCACTCGAACTCTGTCGGCAACCTCGCACCGGCCCAGGCCGCATAGGCCGCGGCCTCGTAGGCGCTCAAATGGCAGACCGGCGCAGTGGGGTCCAAAGCCTGCACGCCGTGCAGTGTGAAGTGGTCATAGCCGTCGCCATGGCTGCCGTCGGCGGCCCTTGCCAGCCAATAGGCCGGGGCTTGCCAGCCTCGCGCCTGGACTTCGGCCCAGCCGTCAGACAACCACAGCGATGCCTGGCGGTAGCCGCCGTCGGCGATGAATTCGGCGTACTCGGCGCAGGTCACCAGCCGCGAGGCCAATGCATGCGGCGCGAGCCAACAGGTGTGGCGAGGCCGCTCGTTGTCGAAGCCAAAGCCCGAGCCCTCGTGGCCGACCTGCACCGGGCCGCCCGCCATTGACCGCCAGCGCAGCGGCGGACAGGTCGTGTCGGGCAGCCGTTCTGGGGCTGGCGCATAGGCTGGCCGCAAGGGGTTGAGCGAGAACGCATGCAGGATGTCGGTCAGCAGCAGCTCCTGGTGTTGTTGCTCGTGGTGCAGACCCAATCTCAGCGTGTCGGCGGCGGCGGACCATTCGGCGGCGCCGGCGCTGTTGATAAAGCCTTGCATCGCATCGTCAACTTGTCGTCGGTACTGCCAGACCTCGGCCAAAGAGGGCCGGCTGAGCAGCCCGCGCTGTGGCCTCGGGTGGCGCGGCCCTAGCGCCTCGTAATACGAATTGAACAGCCGTGCCCAGCGCGAATCGACCGGTTGGTAGCCTGGCGCATGGGCTTGCAACACCAGGGTTTCGAAAAACCAGGTGGTATGGGCCAGGTGCCACTTGCTGGGACTCGCCTCTGGCATGGATTGCAGCGACTGGTCTTCGGCGCTCAGGCCTTCGGTGAGTTGCTGTGAATGCTGGCGAACCGATTGGTAAGCCTGCAGCCAAGGTTGGCGTGAATCAACGGATGAGGTCAAGGGTTGCAGGCTGGTCGAGACGAAGGCCGGGAGTATCGCAACCAGAGAAGAACCTTGTGTGGCGGCGCCGATTCGTCGATGGTGGCGCCCGGGTGGGTCGTCAACGAACAACTGCTTGCAACTGCGGTCTCGGCGCGGCGCAAGCTTGGCTCAAGCTGGCACTTCCATGGCCGAAGACCGGAGGCTGCCGCGCTGTTGTGGCGAGCCGAGGGGCGCAGTTGCACGATCATCCATTGTCCAGCCAGACCTTGCGCGAGGAGCGCGCCAATGCCGCGAGCCATGGGCTGGGCGGTCTGCTGGCGCTGGCCGCGATGCCAGTGCTGGCCGACCAGGTTGACCCTGAGCGCGACCCTTTGCGTCACCTGGGCCTGACCGTTTTTATCGCCACGATGGTGTTGATGTACGGGGTCTCGGCGACCTACCACGCGTTGCCGGCTGGCAAGGCCAAGCGGGCACTTCGGCGCTGCGATCACGCGCTGATCTTCGTCTTCATCGCAGGCAGCTACACACCGTTTGCGCTGGGCGAGGTCCAGCGTGGCCAAGCTTGGCAGCCGCTGGCGGTGGTCTGGGCGGTCGCGCTGGTCGGCGTTGCGCTCAAGCTGACCGATCGGCTGCAGCACTCGGTCTGGTCGACTGGGCTCTACCTGGTGTTCGGTTGGATGGTGGCACTGCTGGCCAGGCCGGTGCTGGCAGCGATGCCCGAGCTGGGCCTGCAACTGGTGGTGGCTGGCGGGCTGGCGTATTCCGTCGGCAGCTTGTTTTTCCTGCTGGATCGGCGCATGGCTTACAGCCACCTGGTCTGGCATCTCTGGGTCATCGCGGGCAGCAGCTGCCACTTGCTGGCACTCCAGCAGATGCTGGCCTAGCCGTCAGCGGTGGTGGTTCTGAACCTTCAAACCTTGCGCACCGGCCCAGGGTATTGGGCCACCACCGCGTCGGCGCTCAGCAGCGTGATGCCTTCGACCATCGCTTGCGCCAGCAGCAGGCGATCGAAGGGATCTTTGTGCAAAGCTGGCAGTACATCGATGGCGACAACATGCGCACTGCTGATGGACAGTTCGTGATAGCCGTTGTCGAGCAAGGCCCTGCGCAACGATCGCGCATCGACCTGAAAATCATCGCGCCCCAAGCCGCGTTTGATCGCAATCTCCCAAAGGCTGGCGGCGCTGAAGAACAACTCGTTGTCGGGTGACTCGATCATTGCTCGGGCGACTTCAGACAGGCGTTCGCAGGGGCCGGCGGCCCAGAGCAGCAGGTGCGTGTCGAGCAGCAGCTTCAAGCGGCACCGTCGAAGAGCTGTTCGATCTCGAGGCCTCCCATCCGATCGAAATCGTCCGGAACGCTGATTTGCCCGGCCATGAAGCCCAGGCGCTTGGCCGGGCTCGGTGGCGCGTCGATCAAGGCCGAGACCATCACCAGTGGCTTGCCAGCCCTGGCGATCACGAAAGGCTCGCCTTGGACGGCCTGCTCAACCAGCCTGGACAAATGGGTCTTGGCTTCGTGGATATTGACGGTCAGCATCAAATGGTCTCAGAAGACTAAGTCCAGTTAGTTTAATTTACGATCGAGATGATGGCAAGTCGGTCTCAGCGCCTGTCGACGATCGTTGGCAGCAGGCTCAAGGTTTCGCGCAGCCGCTCGGCGGCGCGGGTCGCATCAGCCCGGCTGGCGTAGGGGCCGGCTTGCAGGCGATGCAGGTTGCGCTCGTTGAAGATCGCCATCAGCGGCGACAGCCAAGCGGCTTCGAGCGCCATCTTCTGCTGCAAACCCAGCGCGCCATCGCGCTGGCCGAAAGCGCCCAGCTGCAGCCAGAAGCCTGGTTCGGCCTGCGCGGTGGCGCCGGCGGGTTTGGCGGGTTGGGCGGGTTGGGCGGGCGTTGGGATTGGCGCCGCTGCGCTGCGGCGCGCGATCTCGGCGATCGGGTCGTCGACCGGCCAGCCGCTGCTCTCGGGCTGCTGCAACGTTGCGAGCGCGGTGCTCGATCCACCGGCGGGTGCGCGCCAGGCGCCGGTGCGTATCGCTTCGTAGGTGATGCGCTCGACTTCGACCGGCGCGACGCCGCCGAGCAAGCCCAGCTTGAGCGCGGCGGTGTAGCTCAGGTCGATCACCCGGTCGCTGTGGAAGGGCCCCCGGTCGTTGACGCGGACGACCACCTCGCGGCCGTTGGCCGGGTTGCGCACCCGTGCGTAGCTCGGCAGCGGCATGGTCTTGTGCGCGGCGGTCATCGCGTACATGTCGTAGGTCTCGCCGGTGGCTGTGCCTTGACCGTGGAACTTGCGGCCGTACCAGGAGGCCAGGCCGCGTTCGAACAGTGGCGGGTCCCCGCTCAGCGGCTGGTAGGACCGGCCCAGCACCTCGTAGGGCTTGTTGGGGCCGCCGAGGCGAACCGCTTCGAGCCTGGGGTTGGCGTTGGGCACCTGGTGCAGGTCGGGCGGCGGGTTGGCGCCGGGGCCATCGCGCCCGGTCTCGGCCGCGCTGACCGGCCTCGGCACTTTGCCCCCTGGCAGGGGCGGGTTGCTGCCGCAGGCGGTGAGCAGTGAGGCGGCGGCCAGCCACAGCGTTTGTTCGCAGCGCCAACCGGTGGTGCGGCGGGTGGTGCGGCAGGTGGTGCGGCGGGCAAGCGGCAGAGGCGGATTGGCGGGCTGCATCGTCAGGCCGATTCTGCCGCTCAAGCCCGCTGCCGGCGCGCGGCGCAGGTTCCGGCCTGTCGCTGGCGCAGCAAGCGCTGAAAATGCATCGAGTCCTGGTGAATGCGAGCGGGACTTCGGGGGTGACCATCTTCGATGGCGCAGGACCCTGTCACCCGCTCGGGGTGGGCGCAGCGGTCGCAACAGCAGGACAGAGGAAACCGTGATGAAGAAGCTGATCAACGATGTCCAATCGATCGTGCCGCAGATGCTGGCCGGGCTGGCAATGGCCCACCCGCAGATCGCGCTGCTGGCCGGCCAGCAGGTTGCGCTGCGCGCCGACGTCGAGGCGATCAAGGCCCGCGGGGAGGTGGCGCTGGTCTCGGGCGGCGGTGCCGGCCACGAGCCCGCGCATGCGGGCTACATCGGTCCGGGGATGTTGACGGCGGCGGTGGTGGGCGACGTCTTCAGCTCGCCGTCGACCGATGCCGTGCTCGCCGCGATCCACGCGGTGGCTGGGCCCGGTGGTGTGCTGCTGATCGTCAAGAACTACACCGGCGACCGGCTCAACTTCGGCCTGGCCGCCGAAATCGCCCGCGCCGAGGGTTGGGCGGTCGAGATGGTCGTGGTGGCCGACGACGTCGCGCTCGCCGCACAGGGTGACCATGCCGGTCGGCGCGGTTTGGCCGGCGCGGTGCTGGTGCACAAGATCGCCGGCGCGGTGGCCGCAGCCGGTGGCACGCTGGCCCAGGTCCGGGCGGCTGCAGCGGACGCGGCGGCAGCGATCGGCACGATGGGCGTTGCGCTCACGCCTTGCACGGTGCCGGCGGCGGGCCGGCCGGGTTTTGAGCTCGCGGCCGACGAGGTCGAGCTCGGCCTGGGCATTCACGGCGAGGCCGGTGTCCGGCGCAGCGCGATCGAGCCCGCCGACGCCATCGTCGCCCAGCTGCTCGGGGCCATCGTGGCGGACCTTGCGCTGGTCGCTGGCGATCGCGTTGCGCTGCTGGTCAACAACCTGGGCGGCACACCGGCGATGGAGATCGCGATCGTCACCCGCGCCGCAGTGGCGCAGGCCAGCGCGCTCGGCCTGCGGGTCGAACGGCTGTGGAGCGGCGGCTTTCTCACCGCGCTGGAGATGGCCGGCGTGTCGATCACGCTGCTGCGGCTTGATGACCAGCGCCTGGCTGCGCTCGACGCGCCGGCCCAGGCACCGGCTTGGCCGGGGGCTGCGCATGGCGCGGTGCGCAGCGCGCCGCAGGTTTTTCCGGGTCGCGCCAGCACAGCCCAGCCTGCAGCACAGCCTGGCCCGACAGGCCACGCCAGCGCGAGCATGCTGGCGGCGGTCTGCTCGGCGCTGCTCGCGGCCGAGGCCAGGCTGACGCAGCTCGACCAGGTGGTGGGCGACGGCGACCTCGGCATCAGCTTGGCGCGCGGTGCCAGGGCGGTGCTGGCCGAGTGCGCCGGCTACCCGCTGCACGACACCGCAGCCACGCTGCGCGCGCTGTCGGCAACCTTGCGTCGCGCGGTCGGCGGCACCTCGGGGCCGCTGTATTCGATCGGGCTGTTGCGCGCGGCGGTGGTCTTCGAGGCCGGGCCGTCCAGTGCCGCTCAAGGCCTGGCGCGCGCTTTGCATGAGGCCAGCGTCGGCATCGCCGAGGTCGGTGGTGCCCGTTTGGGTGACTGCACGATGCTCGACGCCTTGATCCCGGCGGCGCAGGGTGCGGCCGCTGGCCAGAGCTTGGTGCAGGCCTTGCAAAACGCGGTCGCAGCTGCGGCGCAAGGCACTCTCGACAGCGCAGCGCTGTTGCCGAGGCGGGGGCGGTCCAGCTATCTCGGGCAGCGCGCGGTCGGCCATGTCGACCCTGGCGCGCAGGCCGTGTGGGTCTGGCTAGACGCCTTGAGGGGCAGTTTGGCGGGTTGAGGCCGTGCAACCGGCGGGACAAGGGCTTCAAGCAGGTGGCTTGATCCTTTGGCTGTCCGCGGAGCGGCGTTTCGCACTTTGAGCGGCGCCCCGCTGCGCGAACCACGGCGTGCTCGCCCGGGAGGCAAAGCCCGCCGATCGCCAGGCATGCTGTCCTGCGCCGCAGGCGGGGGTGCGGCAAAACCTGAAATGGTCCGAGATCCCCATGCACCGGTCAGGTGGCCAGTTTCATGGTGGGCTCAAGGTGTTGCGCCAAGCGAGTCGGGTAGCATGCCGCGCCACACTGTTTTGCCCTGAGGAGGCACCGTGGCCCTGCTTGAAACCGACTACCTCGTCATTGGTGCAGGCGCCACCGGCCTGGCATTCGCCGACACGCTGCTGCAGCAGGGCGATGCGCACATCACCCTGGTCGACCTGCATGCCAAACCCGGCGGGCACTGGAACGATGCCTATCCGTTCGTGGCGCTGCACCAGCCGTCAGCCTTCTATGGCGTCAATTCGCTGGCGCTGGGCTCGGGACGCAAGGACACGGTGGGCCACAACGCTGGCCTGTATGAACTGGCCAGCGGCGTCGAGGTGAGCGGCTATTTCCACAAAGTGATGCAGCAGCAGTTGCTGCCCAGCGGCCGGGTGCACCACCTGCCGATGACCCGCTTCCTGGGCATGGCCGATGGCGCGGGCCGCATCGCGTCGGTGCTGTCGGGTGCCGAGTCGCAGATCCGGGTGCGCCGCAAGGTGGTCGACGCACGCTGGTTCAGCCCCAGCGTGCCCGCCACCACACAGCCGAAGTTCAGCGTGGCGCCGGGCGTGCGCCGGGTCACGCCCACCGGGCTGACCCAGCTCTGGCAGGCCGGGCAGGAGCGCCCCGGCCAGTTCTGCATCCTGGGCGCTGGCAAGACGGCGATGGACGTGGGGGTTTGGCTTCTGGACTGCGGCGTGTCGCCAGACGCCATCCGCTGGGTGATGCCCCGCGACGCGTGGTTGGTGAACCGGCTCACCACCCAGCCCGGCGAGGAGTTCTTCATGCATGCCATCGGCGGTCAGGTGCAGCAGATGAAGGCCATGGCCGAGGCCACCGACCCGGTCGACCTGTTCGAGCGCCTGGAGGCCAGCGGCCAGATGCTGCGCATCGACCGCACGCAGCGGCCGCGGATGTTCCATTACGCCACCATGTCCGAGGGCGAGGTGCAATGGCTGCGGCAGATCACGCAGGTGATCCGCAAGGGCCGCGTGCAGGCCATCGAGGCTGGCGCGCTGGTGCTGGACCAGGGCCGCGAGACCATGGATGCCGGCACGCTCTACATCGACTGCACGGCATCTGCGGTGGAGGTGCGCGAGATGGCGCCGATGTTCCAGCCTGGCAGGATCCTGCCGCAACTGGTGCGGGCGCCGCTGATCAGCTTCAGCGCCGCCGTCTGCGCCTATGTCGAGGCGAACTTCGACGACGACGCGGTGAAGAACCGGCTGTGCACCCCGGTGCCCTTCCCGCGCAGCGTGGGCGGCTATGTCGCGGCCACCATGGGCAGCCTGGCCAACCAGTTGCGCTGGGGCGAGGACAAGGTCATGCGCCACTGGATCCGCGAGAGCCGCCTCGACGGCTTCGGCAGGATGGTCGCCGGCGTCGACCGCAACGACGCCGAGAAGATGGCGCTGCTTGGCGAGCTGCGCCAGCAGGGCGCTGCGGCCATGGCCAATGCGAAACGCCTGCTCGCCATGGCCGATTGACCCACGATTTGCGGCAGGTCGGCACCGGTGGCTGCCTTTGTCGCGGTGAAGAAGGTCGCGGCGTGCTGCTCGGCCCTGCGGTACAGCGTGGTCTGCGCCTGACTTCACCCCCAAGCGAGGTCGGCGTAAAGGCCTTGGTGCGACCGGCAAGAATCGAACTTGCGACTAAGCCTTCGGAGGGCCCAATGATATCCACTTCACCACGGTCGCAGCAGCGGAAGTGCATTCTATGTCACTGCTGACCGCCTGCTGTGAGTGCCTGGCCTGCGGCCTCGGGTGAGCCCGGGGCCTCGCTATAATTATCGACTTTTGCCGGCGCGGCGCTGCCTGTGTGCCGCGCACCGTCAAGGATACCTAGAGGATTTCAATGAGCGACGCTGCCCACGAAGAAAACCACGAAGGCCCGATCAAGACGCCCAAGCAACTGATCGCTGCGGTGGTGGCATCCTTTGTGGTGCCGATCGTGGCGATCATCATGCTGGCCAATTTCGTCAATTTCGGTGACAAGGTCGGTGCTGGCAGCGACGGCATGTCGGCTGACGCCGTTGGCAAGCGCCTCCAACCGGTGGGATCGATCGAGATCAAGGACGCGTCCAACCCTGCCGTGCTCAAGACCGGCGAGCAGGTATTCCAGGCCCAGTGCTCGGCCTGCCACACCAATGGCGCGGCTGGCGCGCCCAAGGTTGGCGACGGGGCCGCCTGGGGCCCGCGCATCAAGACCGGTTACGACGCGCTGCTGAACTCGGCGCTCAAGGGCAAGAACGCGATGGCGGCCCAGGGTGGCGGCGATTTCAACGATGTCGAAATCGGTCGTGCGGTGGTCTACATGGCCAACAAGGGCGGCGCCAAGTTCGACGAACCCAAAGCCCCTGCGGCGGCCGCAGCTTCAAAGTAGGACCTTGCCGGGCGGCCGCTGGTGCGCCGCCCGATCGGCGTCAAGAGGCGGCCGGATCCCGGACATACGCGAATCGCGCCGGCGCTTCAGCGGCCAACAGCGCCTCGGGTTGCCAGAGGCCTTGTTCGACCGCTTGTGCGGCGTCGAGCATGTCCTGGCTGTGGACGATGCCGAAACCAATGTCGGTTGCCAGGTAAAGCCTGCCCTCCTCGTCTAGCCAGCAGCTGTTCACCACGGCATGCAGGCCGGTGTGGCTGGTGACGGAGGGGGGGCCCGGTTGCGGGGGCCATTGCACCCGCCAGACCCAGGGGGTGGCCTCCAGTTGCAGATAGACCCGCTGCGGGCCGTTCTGGAAGAACCAGCGTCCCGCCTCATCGGCCCCATAGTTGCGTTCGATGAAGGCCTTGAGCTTGTCGTGGGTGATGCGGCTGCCCTTGACCTTTGGGAAAGGCCCAGCGTGCTGGATTCGCTCGTCGCGCATGTACCAGTCGCCGCGCGCATCGAGTGCCAGCCAGCCGTAGCAATTCGGCACATTGGGCCATTTTTTCAGCGCTGCCTTGACGATTTCGTCCATCGGTTCTCTGCCTTGGTGGTTTCAAGCTTGCGCCAGCCAGCCCATCACGCCGTCGGGCAGGCTGCGCACATGGCCCGGGAATCGCCCGCCAGGAAAGCCGACATGGCCGCCGTGTTCGGGCTGCCAGAGCGTGACGTGCCGGCCCACTTGGTCGGGCTGCGGCAGGCTGGCCGCCGGCACGAAAGGGTCGTTGCGGGCGTTCAACAGCAGCGTCGGGATGCGGATCTGGGCGAGCTGTGGCTTGGCCGATGCACGGGCCCAGTAATCCTCGGTGCTGGCAAAACCGTGCAGTGGCGCGGTGAACAAGTTGTCGAAGGCGTAGAGGTCGCGCACCGCGAGCATGGCTTCTCCGTTGAACAGGCCCGGATGCTGGGCCAGCTTGGCCATCGCCTTGGGCACCATGGTGCGCAGGAACATCCTGGTGTAGACCTGCCGGTTAAATCCCCGTCCTATCGCTCGTCCACTGGCGGCCAGATCAACCGGTGAGCACACGGCTGCCACCGCTCGCGCCACGCTGGCCGCGGCCTCGCCTGACGCCTCAGCCCAGCGCAGCAGTGCATTGCCACCCAGCGAGATGCCCACCGCGTGCAGCGCATTGCTTTCTCGGGCGCGCAGCCGGCCCAGGATCCAGCCGATCTCCTCGAAATCGCCCGAGTGGTAGGCCCTGGGCGCGAGGTTAAGCTCGCCAGAGCAGCCGCGGAAGTGCGGCACAGCGTAGCGCCAGCCCGCGCGGCGCGCCCAGTGCGCGAAGGCCAGCGCGTACAGGCCTTGTGACGAGCCCTCCAGGCCGTGGAACAGCACCAGCAGCGGCGCGTCCGGCGCCGCTGCTTCGTCGAGATGGTCGACATCGATGAAGTCGCCGTCGGGCGTGGTCCAGCGCTCGCGCCGGTAGCGCAGCGCTTGACCGTCAGGGCTCGTCGCCTGCTGACCCAACCGCGCCGGCCAGATCGTCTGGGCATGGCCGCCGGGCAGCCACCAAGGGGCACGAAAACCCTGCATCAGTGCTGCGGGTCGATCGAGCCGACCCTCAATGCAACACCGCCGGCGCCTCGACGACTTCGGGGGTCTCATTCGGCGTGCCCGGACTGGCATGGTGGGCCACGATGCGCCAGCCCATTGCGGTCTTCAGGTAGACATTGGTCGCCAGCACATAGCCTGTGCGCGGCCCGGCCTCGGTCTGTAACTCGATGCGCTCGACCAGGTTGTGCACCGCCGCATCCAGCGTGTGCAACTTGCGCAGCCGCTCGGGGTGGGCATTGATACGGCCATGGCCGAACACGGCCTCGAAAGCGACCCGAATCGCTCGGGGTCCGATCACGCGCGGTCCGCCCGGGTGGACGCAGAACACCTCGTCGTCGTCGGCCCAAAGTGCCATCAGCTTGTCGATGTCGGCCTCGCGCAGCGCCTCGTAGAACTGTGCCTCGACATCGTCAGGCGAGGCCATCAAATGCGCAGTCGGCGGTGTCGTTCTCGTCATGGCGTGGGTCTGAGCAGGTGCGATTTTCGGCGCGAGCGGGCCGATATGGTGTCGGGGGGCGCAGCCGTATGCACGCAAGGCGAGCAGCGCAGGCGCGAGATCGGGTCGCGCAGCAGGAAAGCGCGCATGCTCAGCGGAAGATCACCGACTTGTGGCCGTTCATCAGCACCCGGTGCTCGACATGCCAGCGCACCGCGCGCGCCAGCACCACGCACTCGACATCGCGGCCGACCGCGGTGATCTGCTCGGCCGACATCGAGTGGTCGACCCGCTCGACATCCTGCTCGATGATGGGACCTTCGTCGAGATCGGCGGTGACATAGTGCGCGGTCGCGCCGATCAGCTTGACGCCTCTCGCATGGGCTTGGAAATAGGGCTTGGCACCTTTGAAGCTGGGCAAAAAGCTGTGGTGAATGTTGATCAACCGGCCCTTCAGCGCGTTGCAGAATTCCGGGCTGAGGATCTGCATGTAGCGCGCCAGCACCACCAGGTCGATGCGCTCAGCCTCGACCAGCGCTTCGACGGTCCGCTCTTGGGCCCGTTTGGCCGCTGCGTCGCTGCCCTGGGCCAGCGGCAGGTGGTGGAAATCAATGCCGTAACTGCGGGCCAGTTCGGCGTAGGTGCTGTGGTTCGAAACGATGGCCCGGAGGTCGACGTTCAACTGCCCGCTCTGCCAGCGAAACAGCAGGTCGTTCAGGCAATGGCCGTGCTGGCTGACCATCAGCAGCAAGCGCGGTCGATGCGCCACCGGGTGAAACTGCGCCTCCATGCCGTATTGCTTGCGCACATGCGAGAACAGGTTCTCGAGCATGCCTTCACCCATCAATTGGGGCGGCGCAGCGAAGTGCACGCGCATGAAGAACAAGCCCGTTGCATCCTCTCCCTGCACGTCGCCAAACTGCTGAGAATCGATGATGTTGCAGCCGGCCTGGAACAGCAGGCCCGAGACGGCGTAGACGATGCCGGTGGTGTCGCGGCAGGCCAGGGTGAGGATGAATTCTTGGGATCGCGGCATGGCGCAGGATTGTAGGCAGCCCCCGCCAGCCGACGATCCCTGGCCTCAGTGCGCGTGCAGCTTCTCGCCGGTCTTGAGTCGGTAAACCGTGCCGCAGTAGCTGCACTTGCCTTCGCCGGTGCTCGCGACGTCGATGAAGACTCGCGGGTGCTCGCTCCACAGCGCCGTCTTGGTGTTGGGGCAACTCACGACGCCTGGGCCTTGCAGGTCCTTGGCGCCGACCTCGATCACGTTGGCGGGTTTGCTCATCTCGCTCAGACCTTGGTCAGCCAGGCAGCGTACTTGGGATTGCGGCCGTTGACGATGTCGAAGAACGCAGCTTGAATCTTCTCGGTGATCGGTCCGCGTGAACCCGTGCCGAGTTCGATCCGGTCCAACTCACGGATCGGTGTGACCTCGGCGGCCGTGCCGGTGAAAAAGGCCTCGTCGCTGATGTAGACCTCGTCGCGAGTGATGCGTTTTTCGACCAGCTTCAGGCCCAGGTCGCTGCAGATCGCCAGGATGGTGTCGCGGGTGATGCCGTTCAGCGCGCCAGCTGACAGGTCGGGCGTGTAGACCACGCCCTTCTTGATGATGAAGATGTTCTCGCCAGCGCCTTCGCTGACGAAGCCCGAAGAGTCGAGCAGCAGCGCTTCGTCGTAGCCCTCGTCGGTGACTTCCATGTTGGCCAGGATCGAGTTGGTGTAGTTGCTCACCGCCTTGGCCTGGGTCATCGTGATGTTGACGTGGTGGCGAGTGAAGCTGCTGGTCTTCACGCGGATGCCGCGCGCCAGCCCCTCCTCGCCCAGGTAAGCGCCCCAAGGCCAGGCGGCGACCATCAGGTGGATGGTGTTGCCCTTCGGCGAGACGCCGAGCTTTTCGTCGCCGATCCAGACCAGCGGACGCAGATAGCAGCTCTCAAGCTTGTTCTCGCGGACCACCGCCCGCTGCGCGTCCATCACCTGCTCGGGTGTGAACGGGATCTGCATGCGCAGGATCTTGGCGCTGTTGAACAGCCGCTCGGTGTGCTCTGGCAACCGGAAGATCGCGGTGCCATGGGCGGTGTTGTAAGCCCGCACACCCTCGAAGGCGCCGCAGCCGTAGTGCAAGGTGTGGGTCAGCACATGGATCTTGGCATCGCGCCATTCAACCATCTGCCCATCCATCCAGATCTTGCCATCGCGGTCGGACATGGACATGGGAAAAGTCTCCTCAGCAGAAAGCGTCTAGGGTTGTCGCGGGATGCGGTTTGGGCGGGATTTTAGGGTCCCGGTGCCAGGCCTGCTTTGGTCGAGCCCGGGCTGTTCAACTTTGGTCCTGAGGCGTGCCGCGTTCCAGTGTCCATCTGGCCAGGCGGCCATCGATCAGTTCCACCCGCACGCTGTCGCCCGCGTCGTCGCGCCAGCGCCAGGTCTCGGGCTCGTCGGCGAGCTTCTCGCCCAGGCTGCGCGTTCTCGTCAAGATGTCCATCAAGGGCATGCCAACATGCAGCCTGGCATTGAGCATCACCGCGCTGGGGACCGTGCCGACCGGCGATTGGGCGGCGGTTTTCATCACCCGCATCGCGCGGCTGAACTGCAGCAGCAGCCAGAACACCATGCCCGACGCAGCCAGTGCAACACCGCGCCAGCCAAAGAAGTGGTATCCCAGTGCGGTGGCCAGCAAGGCCAAACCCCATCCCAGTTTCGCGTTCATCTCGTCCTGCTCTTGAAATTGCGCGGGCTCGGGTCGATCACAGCCCGCGCACCACGTCTATCGCCTCTTCGATGCGTTCGACTGCATGCACCGTCAGGCCCTCAATGGGTTTTTTGGGTGCGTTGGCCTTGGGCACCAGCGCGATCGAAAAACCGAGTTTCGCAGCCTCTTTGAGCCGCTCTTGGCCTCGCGGCGCGGGCCGTACCTCGCCCGCCAGCCCGACCTCGCCGAAGGCAAAGAAGCCACTGGGCAGCGCCTTGCCGCGCAAGCTGCCCTGGATTGCCAGCAGCACCGCCAAATCGGCCGCCGGCTCGCTAATCCGCACGCCGCCCACCGCGTTGACGAACACGTCCTGGTCGCTGCAGCTGACACCGGCATGGCGGTGCAACACCGCCAGCAGCATGGCCAGCCGGTCGCGGTCCAGCCCGACCGACAGCCGGCGCGGGCTGGGTCCTCCGGCGTCGACCAGCGCCTGGATTTCGACCAGCAACGGGCGCGTGCCTTCGAGCGTGACGAGCACGCAAGAGCCCGGCACCGGCACGCCGTGGGTCGACAGGAAGATCGCGCTCGGGTTGCTGACTCCCTTCAAGCCCTTCTCGGTCATCGCGAACACGCCGATCTCGTTGACCGCGCCGAAGCGGTTCTTGATCGCCCGCACCAGCCGGAAGCTGGAATGCGTGTCACCCTCGAAATACAGCACGGTGTCGACGATGTGCTCGAGCACGCGCGGACCGGCCAGCGCGCCCTCTTTGGTGACATGGCCGACCAGCACGATCGCGCAGCCGCTGGCCTTGGCGGTGCGGGTGAGCTGGGCCGCGCATTCGCGAACCTGCGCCACCGATCCCGGCGCGCTGGTCAGTTGGTCGGAGTAGACGGTCTGGATCGAGTCGATGACGCAGAAGGCAGGCGCCTCGGTGGCCAGCGCCGTCTGGATCTTCTCCAGTTGGATCTCGGCCATCACCCGCAGGTGGGTACCCGACAGGCCGAGCCTGCGCGCCCGGAGCGCGACCTGGGCCACCGACTCCTCGCCGGTGACGTACAAAACCTTGAGCAATGGGCCCCCAGCGCCGCCTGTGATCGGCGCGCCGCTCGAAGAGGACCCGCCCGCTGCAGAACGGCTCGGCGCGGGCTGGCACGAAAGTGTTTCGGCGGCCTGCAGCAGCAGTGTGCTCTTGCCGATGCCCGGGTCGCCACCGATCAGCACCACGCCGCCCTCGACGATGCCACCGCCCAGCACCCGGTCGAGCTCGGGTTGGCCGGTGGGCGTGCGGTCGACATCGGCGGCTTCGATCTCTGACAGCGTGGCCACCGGTTGGGCCTTGGCGAGCGACTGGTAGCGGTGCCGTGCCGCGCCGCTCGCCTCGGCGAGGGTTTCCTCCAAGGTGTTCCACTCGTTGCAAGTCGGGCATTTGCCCAGCCACTTGGGGCTGATGCCGCCGCAGGCCGTGCAGCTGTATTGGGTCTTGGGGTTCTTGGACGATGCGCTCACGGGCGCACTGTAGCGGGCCGGGTCAGGCTTGGTGCACAGGCACCCGGGCTGCCAGCGCGCACATCAGCTCGTAGCCGATGGTGCCGCCAGCGTGCGCCACCTCGTCGATCGCCAGCAAGCTGCCGTTCGGTCCGCGCCCCCACAGCGTGACCTCGCTGCCCAAGTCGGCTGCAGGCACCGTCGACAGGTCGACCGCGAGCATGTCCATCGACACCCGGCCCACGGTGACGCAGCGCCGGCCATCGACCAGCACCGGCGTGCCGCTGCCACAGTGGCGCGGGTAGCCGTCGGCATAGCCGCAGGCGACGATGCCGATGCGCATTGGCTGTTCGGCCCTGAAGCTGCTGCCATAGCCCACGCTGTCGCCAGGCTGCAACTGCTGCACGCCGATCAGCCGCGAGCGCAGCGTCATCGCCGGTTGCAGATCCCAGTGGTGGATGTCGTTGAGCGGAAAGTCTGGCGCGCTGCCATACAGCGCGATGCCCGCGCGCACCCAGTCCGAAGCCTGCTCGGTATGGCGTAGCAGCGCCGCGCTGTTGCTCACGGACCGCTCGCCCGGCAGGTCGCGTGTGGCGAGCTCAAACGCGGCGGCCTGCTGGGCGATGCCCGCGGGTGCGTCCGCGTCGGCGAAATGGGTCATCAGCGAGACCTCGTCGACCTGGGGCATCGCGTTGAGCCGAGCCCAGGCGCTGCGAAAGCTGGTCGGCGTGAAACCCAGGCGGTTCATCCCGCTGTTCATCTTCAAGAACACCCGGTGCGGCTGTTGCGTCTTGTGCACCGCCAGCCAGGCGATCTGCTGCTCGCAGTGCAGCACATGCCACAGGTTCAGGCGCGAACACAGTTCGAGGTCGCGCGCTTCGAACACGCCTTCTAGCAGCAGGATCGGGCCGCGCCAGTCCAGCGACCGCAGCGTCACGGCCTCGGCCAGGTCGAGCAAGGCAAAGCCGTCGGCCGACCGCAGGGGTCCGAACGCACGCGCCAGACCATGTCCGTAGGCATTGGCCTTGACCACCGCCCAGATCCGCGCGTCAGGCGCCTGCGCACGTACGCGGGCCAGGTTGTGGGCCAGCGCATCGGCATGGATCAGGGCTTCGATCGGACGGGGCATTGGGTCGCTGGTGTTTCGCGATGGTGTGTCGCGCGGCTATCTGGCGCAGGCTTCTGGCGCGGTCTTCGCGCGTTCGTCGCGCTTTCGTCGCGCCGTCGCCGCGCGCTGGCGGGCTTCTGAGCCGGGCTTTGGATTCTGCCAGCGCCTGTTGTCTGCGGTGGGTCGGCAGCGTGAGGCGCCATGGGTGCGTGCTATAACCGCGCCGCGCTCGGCCAATCCGGCCCGGCGGCCCCCGGTGGATGGTGTGCGCTGAGGCCTGATGAGTAACCTTTGCAGACCGATTTGAACGGCCTAGAGGCTTCTGAGCGAGAAGAATGAAAAAAGGTTTTTACACCATCATGGCGGCGCAGTTTTTCAGCTCGATGGCTGACAACGCGCTGTTGGTGGCGGCGATTGAATTGCTCAAGTCCGACAACGCGCCGGCTTGGCAGATTCCGGCGCTAGCGCCGATGTTTGCGCTGTTCTACGTGCTGTTGGCGCCGTTCGTGGGCGCTTTTGCCGACGCCGTGCCCAAAGGCCGGGTGATGTTCTTCTCCAACAGCATCAAAGTGTTGGGTTGCTTGATGATGCTGTTTGGCGGCCATCCGCTGGTGGCCTATGCCGTGGTCGGTCTGGGCGCTGCGGCCTATTCGCCAGCCAAGTACGGCATCCTGACCGAGTTGCTGCCGCCGTCGCAGTTGGTCAAGGCCAACGGTTGGGTCGAGGGGTTGACGATCGCCTCGATCATCTTGGGCATCGTGGTGGGCGGCCAACTGATCGGCCCCAAGCTGTCGCCTCTGCTGTTGGGCATCGACTTTCCAGGGTTCGAAACCGGCGTGGACACGCCGCCCGAGGCCGCGATCGCCGCGATGATCCTGCTCTACGCGATCGCCGCCGCCTTCAACCTCTACATCCCACGCACCGAGGCGCCGCTGCAAGCGCTCAGCGGCAGCCCAATCGCGCTGGTGCGGGATTTTTCGGGCTGCAACGCCCGGCTGTGGTCTGACAAGCTGGGTCAAATCTCGCTGGCCACCACCACGCTGCTGTGGGGCGTGTTTGGCAACCTGCGGGTGATCGTGTTTGCCTGGGCCGCCGCCGCGCTGGGCTATGGCACCACGCAGGCCTCCAACCTGGCCGGCGTGGTGATCGTCGGCTCGGTGTTCGGCGCGCTGTTCGCGTCGGCCTTCATGAAGCTCGACCGTGCGGTGCGCGTGATCCCCTTGGGCATCATCGTCGGCATCCTGATGATCGGGCTCGACTTGGTCACCACCTTGTGGGTCGCGGTACCGTTTCTGATCGTGCTGGGCGCGCTGTGCGGCTTCCTGATCGTGCCGATGAACGCGCTGCTGCAGCACCGCGGCCACAACTTGATGGGCGCCGGTCGATCCATCGCGGTGCAGAACTTCAACGAGCAGGCCTGCATCCTGGGTCTGGGTGCTTTCTACACCGGCATGACCCGGCTCAACCTGTCGGCCTTCGCCGCGATCGCGGTGTTTGGGCTGGTCGTAGCCGGGGTGATGGAGCTGATCCGGCGCTGGCATCTGCGCAACGCCGTGACCCACAGAGACGAGGTCGAGCGCCTGCTGGCCATCGCCCGGTCGGATCGACATTGAGCGCTGGTGCTGCCCCGGCGGTCGTCAGCGGCCGCACCTGGGGCGTGCTGGCGTTGGTGTTCAACGCTTTCGCGTTTGGTGTGAGCTGGTGGCCGTTTCGCCAGCTCGCCGCCTTGGGGCTGCACCCGTTGTGGCTCACGGCATTGAGCTACGCGGTGGCGGTGGTCTTGCTGCTGGTGTTGCGGCCTGCCGCGCTGGGCGAATTGTTGCGCACCCCTGCGCTGTGGGGCCTGATGTTGGCAGCCGGCGTGACCAACGCCTGCTTCAACTGGGCGGTCAGCCTGGGCGATGTGGTGCGGGTGATCTTGCTGTTCTACCTGATGCCGCTGTGGACCGTGTTGCTGGCGCGATGGCTGCTCGGCGAGCGCATCAGTGCGCGCGGCGGGTTGCGGGTGGCGCTGGCACTGGCCGGTGCGCTGGTGGTTTTGTGGCCTGCGGGCGGCAGCGCCTGGCCGCTGGTCACCAGCCCGAGCGATGCACTGGGGCTGCTGGGCGGCGTCGGGTTTGCGCTCAACAACGTGCTGCTGCGGCGCCAGTCGGGCTGCAGCAGCGGCGCTTGTGCGTTGGCGATGTTCGCCGGCGGTTCGGTGGTCTCGCTGGCGCTGGCCGCCACGTTGAGCCAGTCTGGGCAGGTCACGCTCTTGCCGGCCGCGTCTTGGGTTTTGGCGCTGGGCGCGCTGGCGCTGGCGCTGTGGTTCTTGGCCGCCAACCTGGCGCTGCAGCATGGCGCTGCCCAGCTGCCGGCCAACACCGCTTCGGTGATCATGATCACCGAGGTCTTTTTTGCCAGCGCTTCGTCGTTGGCCCTGGGCGCTGCGAACCCGGGACTGCGCGAGGCCCTGGGGGCGTTGATGATTCTCGGTGCGGCGCTGCTGGCGGCGGTCCAGCGCGATTGAGCGGCGTGAGGGCGTGAGTTTGTGAGGGCTGGCGTCAGGTCTGGCGTCAAAGCCGTCGATGCGCCAGGTGATGCGCACGCGGGATAGGGTGAGTTTTCCCAGTAACCGGAGCCGATCCCCCATGGCCGAACAAAGCATCAGCGATTTCGAGGCGACCGACATCAGCGGGCATCCGCTGCCTCTGGCCGATTTGGCCGGCAAGGTGGTGTTGATCGTCAACACCGCCAGCCGATGCGGTTTCACGCCGCAGTTCACCGGCCTCGAGAAGCTGTGGCAAACCTACCGTGACCGAGGGCTGGTGATCCTGGGTTTTCCCAGCAACGAGTTCGGTCACCAAGACCCGGGCAGCAACGCCGAGATCGCGTCTTTCTGTCAACTCAACCATGGCGTGAGCTTTCCGATGATGGCCAAGGTCGAGGTCAACGGCGCGGGCGCCCACCCAATCTACCGCTGGCTCAAGGCCGAGGCGCCTGGCCTGCTGGGCAGCGAGTCGGTCAAGTGGAACTTCACCAAGTTTCTGGTCGGCCGCGACGGCCACGTCGTCCGCCGCTATGCGCCACAGGACAAGCCCGAGAAACTCGGCGCCGACATCGAAGCGCTGCTCTAACAGGTTGTCGTCGCCCGATAATCCGGGCTCCTTCCCCGAGAGAGCCCTCGATGTTCGAACATGTCCAGCCCTATGCGGGCGATCCGATCTTCGCGTTGGTCGATGCCTACAACGCCGACCCGCGGCCGGCCAAGGTCAATCTTTCGATCGGCATCTACTTCGACGAGCAGGGCCGGCTGCCGGTGTTGCCCAGCGTGCAGCGGGCCGAGGCTCGAATCCTCGCTGCGGCTGGCCCGAAGCCCTACCTGCCAATGGAGGGCGACGCGGCCTGTCGTGCCGAGGTCGCCAAGCTGCTGCTTGGGCCTGGCCATCCGGCGATCGCTGCCGGCCGGGTCGCGACGATACAGACCGTGGGTTCGTCGGGCGGGCTCAAAGTCGGCGCTGACTTCCTGAAGACCTGGCTGCCCGATGCGGCCGTCTGGGTCAGCGATCCGACCTGGGACAACCACCGCTCGATGTTCGAGGGCAGCGGTTTCCAGGTCCACAGCTATCCGTATTTCGATGCGGCTAGCGGCGGCTTGCTGTTCGACGCGATGCTCGACACCTTGCGCGGCCTGCCCAAGCGCAGCATCGTGCTGCTGCACGCCTGCTGCCACAACCCGACCGGCGTCGACCTGACCACGGCGCAGTGGGATGCGCTGATCCCGGTTTTGCGTGACCGCGAGCTGCTGCCATATCTCGATCTGGCCTACCAGGGATTCGGCGATGGCATCACCGAGGATGCTTACTCGGTTCGAGCCCTGGCAGACGCCGGGCTGACCTTCTTCGTGGCGAACTCGTTTTCCAAGAGCATGAGCGTGTACGGCGAGCGCTGCGGTGCGCTCAGCGCGGTCTGCGCCAGCGCTGCCGAGGCTGAACTGGTGATGGGCCGGCTGCGCTTCACGGTGCGCCGTATCTACTCCAGCCCCGGTATTCACGCGGCGAAGATCGTCGCCCATGTGCTGGGCGATGCCGACCTGCGGCCGATGTGGGAGGCTGAACTGGCCGCGATGCGCGATCGCATCCTGGCGATGCGTCGGGCGCTGCACGCTCGGCTGTCCGCGCTGCTGCCGGGGCGCGATGTCGGCTACCTGCTGAGCCAGCGCGGCATGTTCAGCTACACGGGGCTGAGCGGTGCCCAGGTCGATGCGCTGCGCGAGCAGCACGCGGTCTACCTGATCCGCTCGGGCCGGGTCTGCATCGCTGGCCTCAACAGCGCGAATGTTGGGCGCACGGCTGAGGCGATCGCCGCAGTGCTGTCAGCCTGATCGCCAGACTCGGTGCTCGGGCGGGGCGATCAGATGCAGCGCCCGCCGTCGACTTCCATGCACACCCCGGTGATCATGCTGGCCTCGTCGCTGCACAGAAAGCAGGCTGCGTTGCCCAGGTCCTCGGGCTGAGAAAAGCGGCCGATCGGGATCGTCGACAGAAACTTGGCGCGGATCTCGGGCGTGTCCTCGCCCATGAAGGACTTGAGCAGCGGCGTCTCGCCGGCCACCGGGTTGAGCGCGACGACCCGGATACCGAACGGCGCGAGTTCGACCGCGTTGGCGCGGGTGGCTGTGATGACCCAGCCCTTGCTGGCGTTGTACCAACCCAGCCGCGGCCGCGGGCTGACGCCGGCAGTGCTGGCGATGTTGAGCACCACGCCGCGGATGCCATGAGCGCCGACCGCCTTGGCCTTGAAGCGCGGCACCACCTGGCGCATCGCCAGGTAGATGGCTTTCATGTTGACCGCGACGATGCGGTCGAAGTCGTCCTCCGACACGTCTTCCAGCGCTTGCGGCAAGTGGGTGACGCCGGCGTTGTTGACGAGGATGTCGATGCCGCCGAAATGCACTTGAGCCGCCTCCATCATGCGCTGCACATCGGCGGCCACCGCCACATCGACCTGGATCGCGCGCGCGGCTGACCCCAACTGGTTGGCCACGCGCTGGCTGCCTGCCAGATCCCGATCGGCGATCAGCACCCGCGCGCCTTCGGCGACGAATTTGGTGGCGATACCTTCGCCGAAGCCCGAACCGCCACCGGTGATGATGGCCACTTTGTCCTTGAGTCGCATGGGTTGTCTCCTGACGCCGGTGCTCAGGCCAGCAGGTGGTGGAAAGGCTTGTGCAGCGTCCGGCGGTCGATGTCGAGATCGGGCTCGCCGGAGGCGTCACGTCGGTTCGCGAGCGGGATGAAACAGCCGGCACCCATCGCGGTCACGGGTTGAACCTGCCGTGCTGGGCCGCCATGGCCCCCAGCGTCAGCGGCTGGTCATCCGTGGCCAGTTCCAGAAGAGGCCGGTGGGTCAGTGTATGACGAGGCGTGCTGGGAGCGCTGTCGCGCTGGATGCCAGCTTCGCGTCGAAAAAATAGCCTGAAGAGGTCAATCCCCTTCAGGCCCGTCCGAAAAGCGCCCTTCGATCAGTCGAGCTTGCGGCGCCGTGTCACGGCCAGAGCGGCCAATCCCAGCCCAACGATGGCCAGCGATGCCGGCTCCGGCAGCGGCGGGGGCGTCTCGCAATTGTTGCCTGCCGTGTGCACGCACATCAGCGATCTCGCAACATCACCATGGTCACTGGCGGTCAAGGTGAACCAGTAGGCGAAGTTCGTCGAATTGACTGAGAACGTTGGCACGCCGACGACCGAGAACATCGGGTTCCAGGATTCTTGAATCGTCGAGGTG
Source organism: Burkholderiales bacterium (assembly GCA_947448955.1). Classification (GTDB taxonomy): domain Bacteria; phylum Pseudomonadota; class Gammaproteobacteria; order Burkholderiales; family Burkholderiaceae_C; genus Pseudaquabacterium. Next base: position 819 of record CANFPU010000005.1, on the reverse strand, counting down.
GTTGATATATCGATACTGGTGGCCGTTGCAAATGCCAGCAAGTCGACGCTGTTCAACTGCGTGCCACCGACGTCGTAGACGCGAAGCACCAAGCTGTCCAGTTTGCCAATCGCGTCGCCGTAAGTGGCCGACCAATCGAAGTTCCACCAAGCGCGGGTGTCGTTGGTCCCTGGGTCTGAGCCCGCGCTCACGGTGTAGGCGTAGCTTTGGCCGGCGGCGTCGGCCGTGATCGGACCGATGCGCCGTTGTTGCGCGCGCAAACCCAATTCGATGGCGGTACCGCCCAACTGGTTCTCGACGACGAAATGGCCGTTGACTTGGCCGTTGTTGCCGGGGGGGTTCCAGGCCGTGGCCAGGTTGGCGTCATAGACCAGGTTGGCCGACGCAGCGCCCGCGGCCGCCAGAGAAACTGCCGCCGCCAGACCCAAGATTGTTTGCCTAAACATATTCACTACTCCTCCAAGTTGGATGATTCCAAACCAGTAAAAGCAAGCCTTATGCCAAGGTCAAAAAATTCGAAATAGTCCTTTATAAACAATGGGTTGTAAAATAATTTAAGGTTGGCAAGCGCGGGTTCTGTAAAGCGGGTCGACATCGTTGCTGAGGCTGATCCGGATGGCCAAGGCGTGCCGTGCCGCCGCACGGGTGTTGCCTTTTCACTGGGTGACGAAGGCCCCATGCCCGCGCAGCCCCTGAACGTCGACCCAGCGCGGTGATTCGGCAGCGCGCCGCCGTTGCGGCATCATGATCACTGCATGAGTCTCTTTTTCTTCAAACGCCTTGCCACGCTGCTGGCCACGCTGGCGGTGGCCTCGTTGC
>CANFPU010000004.1 GCA_947448955.1 Burkholderiales bacterium | reverse complement strand
CTGGGCGACAACGCGCCGCTGCAAGCCAGCAGCCAACTCACACCGGCGCTGGCCGCGATGCCGGCCTTGAGCTTGCCGCAGACCCTGTACCTACAAGCCGGCAACAGCTCGCCCTTGTCATTCGGCAGCACGCCGATCGCCGGCGAAGGCCAGCTGACGCTGGACCTCCAGGTCAGCACTGGTGCGCTGCAGGCGGCCGATGGCAGCCTCACCGACAGCAACCCCGACCCGCGCCGCGTGGTGCTGCAGGGCAGCGCGGCGGTGCTCAACAGCTACCTGGCGGCCGGTTACCTGCGCTACACCGGCACCGGCGAAGTGCTGAGCCTGACGCTGTCGAATGCCGACGGCGGACGGTACGTTCAGCTCAAGTCGATGCTGGCCACGCTCAGCGAGACCGCGGGTGCGACAGCGCTTGCGATGACATTGCCGGCTGCGGTGGCCTTGACCAGTGCGGCCAGCGCGCAGTCATTGATATTGGGCGGTGTCTCGCTCAGTGGTGCGAGTGGCAGCTGTGCGCTGACGCTCAGCGTGGCGGCCGGCAGTTCGCTCAAGGCGACCGGGACTGCGCTGGATGGCTCGGGTGACACCGATGCCAGCGGCGAATCGCTGACGCTGAATGGCACGTTGACGGCGTTGAGCGATTATCTGGGCTCTGGGTTGCTGCAGTTCACCGGCACAGCGACGGCGCTGGACTTGAAACTGGTGAACGGCCAGCAGCAGGTCAGCAACCGCGTGAGCTTGAATGCCACGGTGGCGAAGACGCTGCCCGCGTTGACCGTGCCCAGCGCCCTTCGCATCAGCAATGGCCTGTCGTCCGGCCTGAACTTTGGTGTCAACGCGCTGGGCACCAGCAGCCAGTCATTGACGCTCACGCTGTCAGCCGCCAGCGGCGCGCTGTCCGTGGCCAGCCTCGCCGCGAATCCTGGCGTCAGCCTGGTCAGTGGCTTGGGCACCAAGGTATTGGTGCTCAGCGGCCAGGCCAGCGCATTGAGTGGCTTGCTGGCCGACGGCACCAATGGTTTGCGTTTCAACGGTGATGCGGGCCAGAACCTGAGCGTCACAGTGCAAGACGCGGCAGATCCGACAAGCCAGTCCAATGCAACGCTGGCGTTGCAGGCTTATGGTGCCGCGAGCACGACCGTCAGCAGCCCGGCCTTCAACAGCCTTTCAGCGCAGATCTGGGTCACGTCCGGCACCGCGTCGCCGTTGACCTTCGCCGCGGCCAGCCTGAGCGGCAGTGACACGCTGGCCTTGACCTTGGCAGCGACCGATGCGCAGTTGAGCGTCACAGCGTCCAGCGCCAATGCAAGCTTGGTCGATGGCGCTTCCGGCGTGACCATCGTCTCGGGCAATGGCAGCGCCATCGTCACGCTGCGCGGCAGCGCCAGCGATCTGGCGGCGGTGTTGGCGGCGGGCAAGGTCCGGTACACCGGTGCTGCCAACACGCTGACCCTGACCATGGCCGCGGTGGAAGCGGGCGGCGTTACGTCCACCACCTGTCTGGCCACGGCCTCGGTAGCCCTGTCCGTGCCCGACCTCATCACCAGCACGGTGAGCGCCGGCGCTGCAATGACCTTGCCTGCCAGCATCGCGACCACGCCGGGTGCATTCGCGCCGCTGCAGCTGGCAGCCAATGCACTGGGTACAGGCGTGACCAGCCTGACGGTTCATTTGCCCCTGGCAAAGCTGCAACTGCCAGCCAGCGATGCCAAAGTGACCTGGAGTGAAAGCGCGGGCAAAACCACGTTCAGTGGCGCGACCGCCGATCTGAATACTTTCTTCAGTACCTACGGCAAAGTGTTCTTCGACGCGACGGCCTTGTCATCGTTGACGGTCAGTTCGAATGGAGGGGTTGCCTCGATCTCATTGACCCAGGCGACCACCGCTGCCGGCGTGGCCGGGCCAGGCCTGTCTTTGCCCGCCGGCTTCTCTCTCAGCAACGGCACAGCCGACCTGATCTGGAGCCAAGCAGTCAGCAGTGACAGCAAGCTGACCGTCAGGCTCAGCATTGCCTCAAGTGCCATTCTGGGCAGCAGTGCGGGCTTGACGACCAGCGGTGTGGCGGCGACACAGATTGCCACCGGGTCGAGCAACCGGTCCATGCTGTTGACAGGCACAGCCGCTGAGATCAACAGTATTTTGAATGGCAGCGCCGGCAAGCTCAGTTATGCGGGTCCTGAAACCAGCTTGAGCGTCGAGGTCACTGACGCCCGAGGTAGCAGCGTCGTCGGTAACGCGACCATGACGAATGTCCCGGTGGTTGCGCCTGACGTGGTGGTCATACCCACGCTCGCTTTGCAGCAAAACTTCTTCACCAAGACCTCCAATGGTGAAATCAAGCTCGCGTCGGATGCCATTGGTTTTACATCCAGCAGCAGTTTAACGCGGACCTTGCAAGTTAGCACAGGGGCAACCCGTGCCTCGGCTGTGGGCAACCATCTCAAAACAGCGACTGGTGCTGGCAACGTTGAACTCAGTGGAACGGGCACGACGACGCTGACCTTGAAAGGGACGACTGCGGATCTGAACGCCTATTTGTCCTCGACCGATCGCATACGGTTTACCGGGGTGGCGGCCAATTACCAACTGACGGTATCGGTTCAAAGCGTAGACAGCGCGAATCAAATGACCTCGGTCATCCAGAAACAGGCCACGGTCACCAGTGTTGCGCAGACGGTTGATGTGACTTCGGTGTCCTATGGTTTCTCTGGAGGCACAGCGCAGTCGGGAACCAATACCAACCGATCTGCCGGCGGTGGTGGTGGAGGTGCGGGTGGTGTGGGTGGTGCTGCGGGCTTCAATTCGCAAGGCACCAGCAGTGGTGGCACTGGCGGTGCCGGTCGATCATCCAGTATCACGGGCACAGCGACTACTTACGCTGGCGGTGGTGGTGGCGGTACCGACAATGTGACCGTTTCTTATGGATTTTTAAATGCTTACACCGAGTATCCCGATGGTGGGTCGGGCGGCAGCGGCGGCGGGGGCTTAGGTTCACGTGCCGGCATTGGCTATGACGGATTGGCCAATTCGGGCAGTGGTGGTGGTGGTGCGGGTGACAACGGCATTGGGGGTAATGGCGGCACGGGCGTCGTGATCGTCCGTTACTTGACCGGTAGCATGACCGTCGCCGTGACGGGTTCGCCCACCACCTCCACGCCGACCGGCGGCTATACCGTTCAAAAATTCACAACCGACGGAAGCTTCACGGTTTCCAATCCCTCGGCTGATGCCGTTCTTGAGTATTTGGTCATCGGTGGCGGCGGGGCGGGGGCTTCGGCCGTCGGGCAAACCAAGGTCGGTGCCGGCGGCGGGGGTGCCGGTGAATTTGTCGAAGGCAAATTGCGGGTCTTGTCAGGCGCCACCTTCAATGTGATCGTGGGTGCAAAAGGTCTTGCACTGACCACCAGTACAGGCAGCGGAGGCGATGGGAAGTCGTCCTCTCTGTCGACCGCCGATGGCAGTGTCACGGTACGCGCCGCCGGTGGTGGCGGTGGTGGCACGACCTCGAATGTTGGTGCCGCAGGCGGCTCCGGCGGCGGCGGGGGAGGCCGAAATTCAACGGCGGGTGGTGTCTCGGTTGCCGGTTTGGATTTGGGTATGGCGCAGACCTTGGTCGTGCAAAGCGGCAACAAGCTCGTGTTCAGTGCCGGTGCAATGGGAACGTCGAGCACCGACACGCGCACCGTGTTGTTCACCGCCGGGGCGTCGACCACGCTGAGCGTTGATGTCGCAGGCAGCGGGCTGACGGCCAGTGGCTCTGGCACCAACAAATTGACCTTGGTTGGCACGGAAGCCAACCTGAGCACTTACCTGGCCGGTGTGAACGGCGTCAAATTCAGTGCAGCGGCCGGGATCCAGGCGTTGACAGTTTCCGTTCAGCGCTGTGATGGCAGTGGCAATGTGCTGTCTGCTGTGTCTGGTGGTGCCGCAGTCGATGTGCTGGGTGCTTTCAACGACCAGGTTGCTGCCCCGACATTGACTTTCCCAGAGTCGTTCGCCATCGATTCGGCAAGCGGCGAAATCTCACTCGCTGGCAACCGGATCGGCTATGCCGGCGCGGGTTCGCTGACCTTGACACTGACGGTCGATGCGGCGGCAAAAATGAGCTCCGCGCTCGGTAACCACGCCAGCACGGCCACCAATGCGGGCAATGTCCTGGTCAGTGGATCAGGCACCTCTAGCCTGGTGCTGACGGGCACGGCGGCAGACCTCAATGCCTATTTGTCGAACAGTGGCCGGGTCCTTGTGGCGGGTACGGTGGGTGTCCCAACCCGTATCAGTGCGACGGTCTCAGCAGCGACGAACGCGAATATTCTGGTCAAAGCCTCAGCCGATCTGTATACACAGTTCAAGACTGTGCAGGCCGTCAATTCATTCGATTTGAGGAGTCTGTTAGGGACTGGATTTGCGCAGGAGAGGTTCAACGCGATCAGTGGCACCCTGGTCAGCGACTTGACGTCGAACACGACGAAGTACACCGTCAACAATCCAGACACAGTGGCGCTCCTGTCCGGCCTCGACAACAACTTTCAGACCACTGCTGGCACTGGCGACAACTACGGTGAACGGCTCACGGGCTGGTTACAGGTGCCGGCAGATGGAAGCTACCGTTTCTGGGCCAATGGCAATAACCAGGTGGAGTTTCGCGTACAGGCCACCGACGCCAACGGCAAGGCCAGCGTGGACAGCAATGGCAATCCGGTTTGGGGTCAGCCGGCGCAGGAAACCGAATACAACGGACGCAACGAATGGTATACATCCGCTGAAAACATCGGCTCGACGGTGCAGTTTCTCAAAGCTGGGACTTACTACCAGTTCGAGGTGCTGCACAAGGAGGGTGGCGATGAATTCGTGGTTTGGACTGATTTTGTTCAACTGGCTTATTCCAGTGGATCCGGCACGCCGACGACACCGAGCTCGATACCGGTGAGTTGGCTGACACCAGCATTGACTCCAGACAGCCTCACGCTCACGTTGAGCGGTCCTGCTCTGCGTGGGGCGACAAATGTCTCGGGTGTTGCTGTCGCTGGCAACAACACCGACACCTTGGTGTTGACCGGGTCAATCACCGCGCTGAACAACTACTTGGCGCAAGCTGACAATGTGAAGCCTGTCGATGGCGCAACCAGTTATCTTCTCTCGTATCGCCTGACCGGCTCCCAGACAGACCGCTTGGCCATCGATCGCAGCGCGCAGGTCAAAGTGCTGGCACCGACTGGCAATGCCGGCACTTCGGTGGCGTCACCGAAATGGGTCAGCGCTCCCTCATCCATGTCGATCACTCCCGGCACCGCTTCGCCTTTGAAGTGGACGGGTGTGGATATCGACTACACGAGCGCCGTCGCTGTCACGTTGACCTTGTCCGCGACGCCCGCCGCTGGTCAAGGACTGAGTGCGAAAAAGGCCGATGGCACTGCGATCAGTACCGACGGCAAGAGTCTGACCTTCACGGGCACCGTCGTTGACGCTGAAAACTGGCTGAAAGCATCGGCGGGTGCGGTCAGCTACCTGGGCGCAGGAGACACGCTGACCGTCAAGGTGGCAGATGCCACTGACAATACCCGTTATGCACTGACGACCATCAGCTTGGCCGCCGCTGCGCAATCCGGCGTGGTTCAAGAAAGCGCCAGCATGCGATTGCCCAATGGACTGCAGCGCACGGCCGGTGTGCCGGTGCAGCTTGCGGCACTGGGCGGCAGCGGTTTCAGTTTCAGTGGCGTCGGCAATTTGTCGCTGGACCTGGGCGATGGACCGGCCAACTTCGACCTCGCGGCACTGAGCGCCGCGGGCGTGACGGCCGTGGGCCTGAACGCCAGCGGCCAAGAAACCGGACTGGCCGATGTGGCGGCGATCACGCTGCGCCTGAAGGGCAGTGCCACCGCGCTGACCAACCTGTTCGCTACCCGCGGCAACGTGCAGTGGCGTCCGGTCGCCGGCGACACCGATCTGTCGTTCACGCTGAGCCCGGGTGGCGCCAGCCAGACGCTCATGTTGGTGACGAAGGCCGCTGACGGCGTCACGCAAGGTACCGCTGACGGCCACGCGCTGCAGTTGCCGACGCAGTGGACGATCGCGTCTGGCGCCGCAGAGGTGTTGACCTTCGGCGCTAACACGATCAGCCACAGCGATGCGACCGAGACCTTGACGCTTACCGTCCGTGCCGACAAAGGCGTGCTCACGGCGTCCGGAACGGCTGTGGCCTCGGGCAGCGGCACAGGCACGCTGGTGCTCAGCGGCAAAGCGGCAGACCTGAACAACTTCCTCCAGGGTGGCGCGCTGCGCTTCAACACCTCGGCGCTGGCTCAGCTGAGCTTCGCGTTGCAGGGACCGGCAGGCGCGCAAGGGCAGCTCATCAAGGCACAGGCGCAGGCGGCGGTGCAGCTTTTGGCGAGTTCCGCTTCGTTGAGCGGTTGGTCGCTGGTGGTGCCACAGACACTGACGGTTTCGGCCAGCGTCCCCACCCGCCTGGTGTGGCCGCAAGACCTGCTGAGCAGTGCGGCCTCGACATCGTTGAATGTCACGCTGACCGCGCCGACCGGCGGGACCTGGATCGGATGGGACGATGGTCAGGCCAATGCAGACGGCGTCATTGCCACGGTGTCTTCGCGCGTCTTGACCCTCAGTGGTATAGCCTCGGCGATCAATGCTTACCTGCGCAGCCCTGGCGCTGTTCAATACAACGGCCCATCGGGTTCAGTGGCCATCGCAGCGGTTCAGTCTGGCGTCAGCACGGTCGCGACGCTGAACTTGCAAGCGGTGACGTCGCAGGCCGCGCCGCAGCTGACGCTGCCGGCCTCTGTGCAGGTGATATCTGGCTTGGCCAGCGCGATCCGCTTGGGCACCGACCGATTGGTGTACACCGGTTCAGGCCTGCTGCAAATGGGCATTAGCACTTCGGCGGGCACGCTTGCCGCGGTGAGTACCGCGAATGTGACGGTCACCCTGGCCTCGGGTGCGCAGGCGGCCACGCTGACCGGCACGGCCGATGCGCTGGACGCCTACATCAGCGCCAACCAACTGAGCTTGAACACCAGCACCACGGCGGCACTGTCGATCAACGTTTCGAGCGTGGACACGCCTGCTTTGCGGGCCGCATCGTCTGTGGCCGTGACGCTGGCCAGCGCGGGTCAGGCCGCTTCGCTGGCGCTGGCCCTGCCAGACCGCTATGTTGCGGGCGCGGCATCGACCGCGCTGGTCTTGCCCTCCGCGCCGTTCGACAGCAGCGCGGGCGCCATCACGCTGACCCTGCTCAACGCGGCGGGCGTGACGGTCACGGCGCTGGCTGCCAGCGGTGTCACGGTGTCCACGGTTGACGGGCATTTGACGCTGGTCGGTGACGCCGCTGCGCTCAACAGTTATCTCACAAGCAGCGGCCATCTGTCGATCAGTGGTGCGGGCAATTTGACCTTCAATGCGGTCGCCGGCGCAGGCGATGCCCTGCGCAGCACCAGCAGGACGCTGGTGCTGGTCGATCGCACCCAGGTGCAGACGCCGGTGCTGGTGAACCTGCCGGACAGCCTGTACATCAGCGCGGGCCAGGCCTCGGCGCTGGCTTGGGGCAGTGCGCTGTCCCTCAATGGCGAGGGGTCGATGACCCTGACCCTGGCGCTGCCCAACGGCGCCACAGGCGTTCTGAGCGCCACGGCCGTGTCCGGCGATGGCGTGGTCGTGGGCGGTACCGCGCAGACCCGCACCCTGACCGGCACGGCTGCGTCGCTGCAAGCGTTCCTGTTGGCCGGCAAGCTCAATTACACCGGGCAGGCCTGCGCACTCGCGCTGCAATTGAGCAACCCGGCGGGCAGCGCGGGTGTCACGGTGCAATTGGTCCAAGCCGCGCCTGCTGCCACCAATGCCGCCCAGGGCGTGCTGATCAGCCTGCCCACAGGCCTGGTCGTCACCCGCAATGCCAGCAACCCAGTGAGCTTTGCGGCGCAGGCCTTGAGCGGTGCCGCCAGTAACGTGCAGCTTCGCTTGACTGCGTCCAGCGGCACGCTGAGTGGGCTGGCCACAGGCAATGCCAATCTCACGGTCACCCATGACAACGGCGTAGTGCTGCTGCAAGGCAGCGTGGCCGATATCAACAGCTATCTGGCGACGGCAGGCAAGGTTCGGCTCGTCACCTCAAGCGCTGGGTTCCTGGACGTGCAAGCCACCGCCGATGGCATCGTCACCTCGGGCCGCATTGAGTTCAGCCTGAGTGCGAGCGCGCAAGGACTGGTGGCAACGCCCCAGCTGCAGTTGGCCGACACGGTGGAGCTGCTGTCAGGCGCGGACGCTGAATTGCGTCTGGGGAGCTCGACCGTCAGCGGCACCGGCATGCTGGCGCTGCAACTGCAGGTCGGTGCGGGCACGCTCAAAATCGCCGGTAGCAGCGCCGGCTTGACAGCCTCGGGCACCGGCACCGCCACGGTGACCTTGACCGGTACCGCGCAAGATCTGAACACCTGGGTGTCGACGGCCGGACGCTTGCTTTTCAGCGGCGAAACGGCCACGACCTTGGCGGTGACGGTCTCGACGGTCGACAGCCCCGTTCGCAGTGCGACCGCGCAAGCCCGTCTCGTGGTTGCGGCGGCACCGGCGTCAGCCCCGACACTGCAGTTGCAGGTGCCCAAGACCGTGTCGCTCCAGGCGTCCGGACCCACCGCATTGGCCCTGCCGACCAACCTCCTTTCGGCGTCGGGCGGCAGCGGACCGTTGACGCTGACCTGGGTCGAATCGGGCGCGGGCACACTTGACGCCACGGCGGGCAATTTCGGCGGCGTCAGCGTCACGCTGACGCGCGTTGGCAATGTCGATACCGTGACGATGACCGGCGAACTTGCGGACCTGAATGCCTATCTGAAGGCGGCTGATCGCCTGTCCTATACCGGGGCTAGCACGCAGCTCGATGTCAGCCTGGCGCGCGGACAGGTCTCGGCGCAAGCCCAGATCGGTCTCGGGTCAACCTCGACCTTGGCCGCGTCCGTGCGCAATCTGGTGCAGAACCCGAACGCGCTGGCAGATCTGTCGACCGTGCTCTCGGGCGATGTACTGATCGACGACGCTTGGCTGAGCCGGCAAGGCATCCAGAGCGGGTCTTCGCTGCAAGTGCGTGCCACCGGCAACATCACGTTGAACCAGCTGAGCATCGCACTGGCCAGCCTGCGCCTGGAGGCGGGTGGTGAGGTGCGCGGTACTTTGTCCGATGGCAGTGCCGTCAGCAGTCTGTCGATCACCGCACAAGGCGCGGTGGACCTGCTCAACCTGTCGTCGACCGCGCTGACGATCACCAGCCTGCAGTCGGGCAGCGCGACGGCGGCGGGCAACCTGAAGCTGCGCAGCGCTGGCGTGGTCACGCTGGCCGGGGCGGTCGATGCCCATGCCGGCGACGCTTTGATCGAGGCCAGCCGGCTGACGCTCGACGCGGGCGTCAGTGCGAAAAATCTGTCACTGCAAGCCAAGACCGGCATCGTCGCGGGCGCATCGGCGGCCGTCGCTGCGACCACGCTGGATCTGGCCACCGCCGCTGGCGATGTCGGCAGCTTCACCTCGCCGTTGAAGATCGATCTCAGTGGCGCGGAAGCGGCGCTGAGCGGCCAGGTCGAGGGCGCCGTGTTCCTGCGCGAGACGGCGGGCGACCTCGTGCTGAGCCGCCTCAGTGCCACCGGCCAGGCGGCGTTGTGGGCCACCTCGGGTGCGATCGTTGGCCATGCCGGCGGCGGCTTTGCCGACCTGCAGGCAGCGTCGATCTATCTCGACGCCAGTGCCGGCGTCGGCCAGGCGGCGATTGCCAGCACCGCGATGGATGCGTTGCGCCTGCGCGCCGCCGACCCGAGCCAGTGGCTGCAGCTGCAGGTGCGCAGCGCTGCGGGTGGGGCTTTGATCGAGACCCAAGGCTCGGTGAGCTTGATCGACTTGAACACCGACAACAACAGTGCCACGCGCGATGCCGCGGTGTCGGTCGTCGGCAGTCTGCGCATCGCCTCGTCGGCAGACCTCCGGCTGGCGGGTGATCTGAGTCTGACGCCGGATGCGAACCAGCGCGGCGCGATCAGCCTGCTGGCCCAGGGCGATCTGGTGCAACTCGCCAACACCAGCTTGCTCAGCCAGGGAGGCTCAGTGCAATTGCGCGCCGAGCGCGGCAGCGTGACCCAGGCCCAAGGCGCGGTGATCGACAGCGGCACCACGCAGTCCGGCAACATCGTGATCCGTGCGGGCACGTCGATCGGTGTGGCCAGCTTGCGGGCTTTGAGTGGCCAGGTGGCGCTGCAAGCGGGTGGTGGCTCGATCATCGACATCGATGCCAATGCCGCTGACACCGGCCCTGACATCGCTGCCGCAGGATTGGCCTTGTCTACCAGCGACGACGTCGGTGCAGAGGTGCGCGCCGGTCTTTCTAGCGGCGCGGTCAATGCGTTGGAGATCGCCGTCACCACCCTGGCGGCCAGCGCAGCAGGCTCGCTGCGGCTGAACGAGGCCGATTCGATCGCCACCGGTGCGTTGACCGTCTCCGCACAGAGCGCCGGTCTGGACAAGGACAGTGAGGTCTTGGCGCTGACGGGTCTACGCAGTACCGACGGTGGCGACATCGTGCTGCAGGCCGGCAGCGCCGCCAGCAGCGGCTTGTTGCTCAGCGTGGGCGCTGGCGGCGTCCAATCGCTGCTGGGCACCGGCGCGGTGAACCTCAGCGTGCTGGGCGCAACCGGTCGCATCGATCTGCGTGACCTGGTGCGATCAGGCCAGGGCGCGGTGACCTTGAGTGCTGCCGGGTCGGTGAACCTGGTGCAGACCGCTGCGGCGGTTGGCGGCGTTCTGCCCGCCCTCGACATGGCCAGCCGCCTCCGGAGTACGGGCGACATCGTTGTGCAGGCGGCTGACGGGCTGCGCATCGTCGATGCTGCCGGCAACGCGGCGGCGGGCACCTTGCGACGGGCCGACGCCACAGGCCTGATACGCATCGTTGGCAACCAGACCCTCGCGGCTGGGCAGACCTTGCAGCTGACGCTCGCTGGTGATCACCAGAGTGACCAATTGCTGGTGACGGGCACGCTGAGCTTGGCCACAGGCCAGCTGCTGACCGACAGCAACTCACCCGCACTGGCCATTGTCCGCAGCGCCGGCGATGCTCTTTACCGGCCGAAGCTCAACGACGCCTTCGACCTGATCACCGCCGGACAGATCACCGGCCGATTTGGCCAGGCCACGGGCTTGTTCGGCTACAGCGCGCAGCGGTCGACCGACCCGACCGACTTCAACAGCGGATCGCTGTTGATGCAGATGAACGCTGTCGGCACGCAGGGTTTGGGATTGAGCGTGATCGCACGGCCGGTGGCCGATCTGGTGGCGATCCAGGCCCACAGCCAGAGCGATGCCAATCGCCTGGGGATGTTCTTCAACCCGGAATACTTTGTCAGCCAGCCAAGCTTCAACGTTGGCATGACCTTGACCACGAGCGACTTCCTGACGGTGGATGGCGTCTTCCAGGTCAGCAACACGCTCGTGCCATCTCTGAAATTGTCTGACGGCAAGACCGTCGAGGCACGGCGTTGGGTGATCGGCGCGAGCCATCTCGATGCCTTCGTCGGCCTGAATGGGCCTTACCTGATCGACAGCAACCACAACGGTTCGCTCAACGATGAGACCCCCAACCGCTCGGCCGCTGGCTTCCAGTTGACCGGTGTCGACCTGGCGATGGCGGTGTATTTCGAGCGCCCTGCTGCGCCGGTGAATGGCGCTGCGGCAGCGGTGCCGCGCGGCTGGGTCAGCCTGAAAGCGACGTCTGAGTCGGCCACCGAGGTGGGCTTGCCGCTGATCAAGATGGATGCGAGCAACTTGGCCGTGGCGGTCAATCTGGGCACCGACGCCAAGACCGTGGTCGACTACAGCGGCGCGCCGCTGCTCGTGGTCACCGGTGACGTGACGGTGGCGAGCGCAGGCAACCCCAGTGTTGCGAAAAACCTAACGCTTGATTTCAACGGCACGAACGGCACATTCATCCGCGCATCGGGTGATTTCAAGCTTCAGATTGCTGACTTTTTCTATGCCTCGGGATCGTTGGGCTTCGAGAAATCGACCCAGAACCTGGTGCTGGCCGATGGCACCGCTGTTCGCGCTGACACCTTGATGTTCGGCGGCGAGAACCTCCAGGCCTTCGCCGGCGTGGGCGGTCCTTATTGGCTGAGCAATGGCAACGTCAATCCGGATGCGATCGGTCTGGCGATGGGCGGTGTCAGTTTCGGCCTGGTGCTGGCGGACGCGGCAGCGGGCCAGGACGACCTCGCCGGCGTGCAGTGGACGACGGTCAAGGCCAAGGCAGGCATCGTCGCGGTGGTCGGCATTCCCGAGGTGACCGCCAAGGCCAGCAACCTGGCGGTGGACATCAACCTGGTCAGTGGCGTGGCAGCCGCCTTCGATGCCGACGCCAAGGTGCTGGACTACCAGGCCGCCGATGGCGGGTTGTCAGTGACCACTGGCACCGGCAAATCGATTGCGATGGACGCGCCCGGCAGCGCCGGTCAATGGGTCCGCGCCAGCGGTGATTTTGAGGTCAGCGTCGGGCAGTTCTTCCAGGTGCAGGGTTCGCTGGCGATGGAGCGCCGTCTGCAGGATGTGACGCTGTCCGACGGCAGCCAGGTCAAGACCGAGATGCTCAGCCTGGGCGGCACGAATCTATCGGGTTTTGTCGGCGTTGGGCCCTACCGCAGTGACAACAACGGCGATGGCGTGATCGCCAGCAATGAGATCAACCCCAAGGCACGCGGCTTCGGCGTCCGCGGCGTCGAGTTCGGTTTGGCGCTGTTCAACCCTAAAGACACGGCGCATGCTGGCAGCACCTGGGTCGCGGCCACCGCGACCGTCGGCGCGATCGACGTGATGGTCGGTCTGCCCAGCGACATCGGCTTCGATGTGCATTCGCTTGGCGTGGACATCAACCTGGTCACCTACAAGAACGGTTTTGTCTACCAGGGCCCCAGCTTGTCCGCCCCGGCGGTATCGCTGCCGCCCACACTGGACCCCAGCGGCGGCAGCTTCCCATTCGGCAGCGGGGCTTTCGGCAGCGGCGCCGAGACGCAGTTCGTGCAGTTCGATGTTGACGGCGGGATTGGCACCTTGACAGTCAAGGGCACCGACTCGCTGGTCACCCGGAAGGCGTCCACGGACCTCAGCCCAATGCGCAGCTTCGCATTGGCCGGTGTGTTCCAGGTCGGTGACACGCTGACGCTGGGTTTGGGTTCAACCATTGTCAGCTACCAGGTGACGGCCGCTGACCTGGGCGCCAACGGTGTCGCGCTCAGCGCGGACGCAGCGCTGGCGCATATCGCCACGGCGATCCGCGCCAAGATCAACGCTGGCGCAGCCTATGTCGCCAGCGGCACGGGTGCACTGATCGTGGTCGGCCTGCCCACCGGGGCAAGTGACTTGGCGGACTTCGAGCCCATCTTGTCCGAGACCGCCGCAGCCGGCGGCTTTGTGGCGCTGCGTGCGGTCCAGTCCGACACCGACTCGGTGACCGACGGACTGTCGACCGGCATCACCCAGCTGCGCCTGAGCGGCAAGGCGCTGGCGGTCAGCGCGTACCTGGCGTCGGGCCAGGCCGTGGGCTACACCGGCACGCTGGGTCAGGTGATGAAGATCAGCGCCAGCAACGCCCAGGGCAGCGTGCAGACCCAGCTGTTGATCGGCCCTGACGCGTTGAGGACCCAGTCCGGCTTTAGCGGCGGCCTGGCACCGGCGATCTTGGGTCTGAGCGGTGGCTTCAAGATGACCCCCGGCGCACCGGTGAACCTGAAGTTCGATGTGGCGTCGTTCGCCACGCTGGGCTGGTCTCAGCCCAGCGACTTGCTGACCTTGACGCTGGCCTTGCCGGCGCCCGCCAGCGGTAGTGCGCCGCTGGGCGCGCTAACCGCGAGCGCGGGCACCGGCGTGACCTTGGGCGGCACGCCACAGGCCTTGACCCTGACCGGCACCGCACAGGCTTTGGCAGACTATCTGAAGTCCGCTGGCAAGCTGTACTACACCGGTGGCGTCACCACACTCGACGCCAGGCTCGCCTGCGTCACCGGTGCGGTGGCAAAAGTCCAGGTCGCGTTGATGGCTGATGTGGTGATCGACTTTGCCGACCGCGTGGTTGGCGACACGACGGTGGTGCAGGCCGTTCAGATCACGACCGGTACCGACCGCACGCTGACGCTGGGCTTCGATGGCAGCCGCGGCCGCATGCTGCGCGCTTCCGGCGGTATCGATGTCGATGTCGCGGGATTTTTCCACGCCGGTGGCACGCTGGCGATCGAGCAATCTAGCTCGACCATGACGCTGGCCAATGGCCAGACCGTACAGGCCGACCTGATCACCGTTGGCGGCACCAACCTGAATGCTTTTGTCGGTGTCAACGGCCCGTATCGCAGTGACACCAACGGCGACGGCGTGATCGATCTGAACGATTCGGTCAACAACCGCGCGGTCGGGCTCAGCGCGGTCGCTGCCCAGTTCGGACTGGTGCTCGGTTTCGAGCGCGTGTTGCCGGGCACCTCGGCGCGCAATTGGGTCTCGCTGCAGGCTGGCGCCTCCGAGGTGGCGATGGTCGGCGTCAAGAGCTTGACCGCCAGCGCGCACGACATCGCCGTCGACATCAACCTGGTGAACGGCGTCAGTGCGGGAACCGAGGCCAGCCAGGTGCTGGACCTGAACAAGTTCAAGGTCTACACCGGGTACCGAACCAGCACCGACTTGACGATCGATGGGCGCAAGGGCGAGCTGGTGCGCGCCGCCGGGGCTTTCGATCTGTCGGTCGCTGGTTTTGTCGAGGTTCATGGCAACCTGGGCTTCGAGAAGTCGACCACCAGCGTCACATTGGCCAACGGCCAGCCGGTGCTGGTGGACTCGCTCACTTTGGGCGGCAGCGGGCTGAATGCTTTTGCCGGCATCGGCGGGCCCTATTTCGTCGACGCCAATGGCGATGGTCGGATCAGCGGCCTGGATGCAGACCAGGTCAATCCTGACGCGGTGGGCTTTGTGCTGCGCAATGCGAGCTTTGCACTGGCCTTGCTGTCGCCGGCCAAGACCACGCTCGATGGCAACAACGACCCGCTGAAGGCGGCCAAGCTCAATGCTGCCAACTACGGCGGCGTGACCTGGCTGGGCGTACAGGTCGCGGCGGGCACAGTAGGCTTCGTCGGCGGCGACGCGTTGCAGATGACGGTCAACAACCTGTCGGTCGGCGTCAACCAGGTCTATGGGCTGCGCGCGGGCGGGAACGCGTCGACACAAGTGGTCGATTTCAAGACGACGCCGCTGTCGGTGGTCACCGGCAGTACCAGCCCAGCGATCAGCTTGAATCTGGATGGCAGCAAGGGCCAGTTGACCCGCGCCAGCGCGGATGTCAATGTGACGGTGAGTGACTACGTCCACTTCGCGGGCTCGCTGGGTTTTGAGAAATCCACCCAGACACTGACGCTCGACGATGGCACTGAGTTGTCGAACGACGTGCTCAAGGTCGGCGGTAAGGTTGACTATGCGTTTGCCGGTCTCAACGGCACGCTGGTCGACAGCAACCAAGACGGCAAGGCCGATGGCGTGGCGGCAGGTGCGGTGGGCCTGGAGCTCAAGGGCGTCGACTTCGGTCTAGTGATCGCCGCCGAGCGCGACACCCGAGTGGTCGTCAAGACCGTGGCCGGCGCGCTGGCTTGGCGCGATATTGCGGTATCTGGGTCGCTCACCAGAAGCGTTAACAATGTCGTGCAGACCTACACCCGCATGGTGGCGGTGGCGTCGGTGCAAGGCATTGACCAAGGCATTTACCTGTCCGAGGACGGTGGCCTGATTTGGACCGTTGCAGCCGGCGCGCCCGCCGGACTGAACTACAGCGCGGTCGACATTTCGGCCGATGGTCTGACCATTGTCGCGACCGTGAAGGACGGCCGCGTCGTGTGCTCGTACAACGGTGGTGCAAGTTGGGCGACGACCGGCTCACCGGTGGACCGCTACACCGATGTCGCGGTGGTCAACAGGACCCGGGTGGTGGCCGATGCGACGGCGCCGCGCAGCTTTGACGAGTTCACACTGACCGGTCAGTACGCCGCTGGTGACAGCCTGACGGTGACTGGTCTGTCCCCCGCCCCGGTCTTCTACAGCGTCAAGTCGAACGACATTGCCACGACCGGCACCGACGACGAAAAGCGCAGCAAGACCCTGGCCAACATCGCCGCAGGTCTTCGCAAGGCTTTGAACAATGCGCCCGGTACGCTGGTGCTGGCCAGCGGCACGGCGGCACAGCTGGTGGTCACGCTCGCGAACGGTGACAGCGCAGGATGGTCGAACCTGACCGTGTCCAAAGTCTCTGCCAACGGCGGCTTTGTCACCACCCATGCCGCCAGCAATGGCTCGCCGCAGGTGGATGCGATGGCGTTGTCTGGCAGTTTTGTCAAAGGCAGCGTGATCACGCTGGCTGGCGTGGTCAGCGTCAACAACCGTGACCTGCCGTTGACCTACACCGTGGTCGCGGATGACCTGCTCGATACCGGTGCGAGTGGTGGCAACAAAGGCACGCAGGCTCAGGTCCTGGTCAACGTCGCCAAGAAGCTGCGCAGCTTGATCAATGGATCGGGCGCGCTGGTCAACGCCACCGGCGACGGTGTGGTGATCGTGCTGACTGCCAAGGCAACCAGCACCGTGTTTACGGCCTCGGCCCGTGTCACGGGCGGTGGGTTGATCGATGTCACCCAGTCGGCCAACTATGGGGCGGCCCGCGGCACGGTGCGAGTGTCCACCGACTCAGCGAACTGGCAGGTGCAAAACCCCAGCGATCGATCCGACCTGAACTGGACCTCGCTGGTCGGCCGCGACAACGGTCTGGTCGCCGTGGCCAAGACCTCAGGCACGGCGGTTGGTGGGATCTTCATGTCCTGGGGAAGCGCCACCACGCCCTCGGGAGGCGCCGCCGTCGTCCAGTGGTACGACGAAACCCGCAATGCCCCAGCGCGCACCGACTGGGTGGCCGTGGCCACTGACGCGACCCGCAGTTGGGTGGTGGCAGCCGCCCAGGATGGCCAGCTCTATGTGGCCGATACCCGCTTGGCCAATTGGACCTGGCAGGCCGTGGAGTCAAATCGGCGCTGGACTGCCGTCTCGATGTCGGCCGATGGCCAGACCATGTTGGCCACGGCCAGCGGCGCGAGCGGTGGTCTGTGGCTATCGAGTGACTTCGGCCAGAGCTGGAAAAAGCTGACGTCCGGTGGCTTGCCCAGCGACGCCGATTGGCGCTCAGCGGTCTTGCTGCCGGACAAGCACAGCATCGTCGCGGTGGCGGCCGACCAGCGTTTGTTCCACCTGGACATCGCCCCACCGGCCACCCGCATCGCGCTCGAAGCCGATGCGGCATCGGCTGGCGTCGTCGGCCTGACCGGCATCGAATTGGAGGTTCGACAGGTCGCAGTGGCGATCAATCTGCCGGGCAGCGTGGGCACTTACAACAGCGCGGTCGACCATGTGATTGACTTCGGCCGCTCTGATGTCGCGGTGAGTACCGGGCCGACGAGCAGCCGCACGATGTCGATGGCCGGCGCCGACGGTCGGTTGGTCAGCGTGTCGGCTGGCATCACGCTGTCGCTGGACCACTATGTCTACCTGACGGGTAACGCGTCTTTCGAGCGCCGCAACGACAGCGTGAAGCTGCAGGATGGTAGCCAGGTCGCGGTCGATGTGATCACGATCGGTGCTAGCCACATCAGCGCGTTTGTCGGCCTGGATGGACCCTACCGGACCGACAGCAACGGCGACGGCGTGGTCAACAGCAGCGATGTCATGGCCCGAGATGCTGACGGCCGTTTGTTGCTGGGCAGCCAGGCCGTCGGCTTGTCGCTGAGCGATGTGAATGTCGCGCTCGGCTTGTTCTACGCCAAGCCTGGCGCTGTCGACGCCGCAGGTCTCAGCTTGCGGGGCGTGAGCTGGATGGCCTTGTCAGCGCAAGCCGCGTCGGTCGAGGTGCTCGGCTTGCCCTTGTCTTTGTCGGCCGACCTGATCAACGTGCAGGTCAACCGGGTCAATGGCCTGGCCAACGGCTTGTCGCCGGACAGCCATGTGATCGATTTCTATCGCCCAAGCAGCGACAGCGCCAACGCGACCAACCTGAATGCGTACAAGGTTCGGGCCGGCGCGAACAGTACGCTGAGCTTGAGCATGGACGGCAGCTTGGGCGTGTTGCTGCGGGTGCAGGCGCAGGTGGCGGCGTCAGTGAGCGACTTCCTCAGCCTGTCGGGCGGCATCAGCATCGAGCAGTACCGCAAGGACCTGACGCTGACCGACGGACTGGACGAAGTGCAGACCGTGACGGTGCAGGGCAGCTCGCGGCTGTCGCCGACCGTGCTGGCTGACAACCCGGCCAACTACGGGCTGGCCCTGCGCTTGAATGGCACGACCTACCAAACCGTCGACCTGAACAAGAATGCTTCGGCCGCCACGGTGCAGGTCGCGCTCAACGAGGCGCTGGGTGGCAGCGCCGTGGCATCTGTGTCGCAATCGGCGTCGGCGCAAGCGCCGCAAGTGGTGATGATGGCGCTCAGCGGCGGCTTCGTGCTCGGCGACATGGTCCGCATCAGTGGCCTGAGCGGCAGCAGTCTGGCCTACACCGTCAGCAGGAATGACCTCAGCGCTGACGGCAAAGGCCATGGCAGCGGCACGGCCGACCAGGTGTTGGCCAACGTGGCTGCCAAGCTGCGCAGCGCCATCAACGGTGCGGGCAATCGTCTGGTGACTGCCAGCGGCACCGGTGGTTTGTTGATCCTGACCGCCATCAAGAGCGGCTTGGAGGGCGCCTTCAAGGTTTCGGCCGGGACTGTCCGGCGCACCGGTAGCACCGCGACGGTGAGCGGCACGCAGGACTCGGCCTCGAGTGTCAAGCAGGTCAGCGCGCTGAGCCTGTCGGGCGACTTCCGGGTCGGCAACGAAATCAGGCTCGATGGACTGGCCAGCGGGCAGGTGGTTTACCAGGTCGTTGCTGCAGATTTGCTGGCCAACGGTCAGACCGCGACCCAGTCCCAAGTGCTGCAGAACATTGCGACCAAATTGAGCGCCGCGATGGTCAGCGCCCCCGGGTCAAAGGTCGATGTCACCGCCACCGGCGGGCAGCTCTGGCTGACCGCCAAGACTGCGGGCGACGCGGGCAAATTTGTGCCCAAGCTCAGCCTGATCGCGCTGAATCGGGACATCGTCAGCGTTGTCGAAGACACGGCGTCGACGCGGTGGCAGGTCGACACGCTGCAACTCTCCGCGACCAAGACGATCAATGCGGGCGACGTGATCACGCTCAAGGGCATCGCGGCCAAGGATGTGGTCTACACCGTCGGCGCCAAGGACTTGACGGCCAACGGTATGGGTGGCGGCGGCGTCGCCAGCACCGAGCAGACGCTGACCAACATCGCCCGGCGACTGGTCGATGCGGTCAGCGTGGCGGGTGGCCGCAAGGTATGGGCGAGTTCGCAAGGTGGCGTCGTCACGCTGGTGGCCCTGGTGGGCGGCAGCGCCGGCAGCTACACGCTGAGCAGCAGCCTCAACCCGTTCAAGCCCGGGTCCACTCTGTTAGGAAACTCGTTCGTCGACGACCTGACGATCAAGGTCTCCGGCGCCGCGACCGCCAGCGAGGTCCAGCGTGACACGCTGCAATTCCTCGGCAGCTACGAACTGGGTCAGCTGATCCAGATCGAGCTCGGTGGCGCAGCCGCTGCCAATCTGAGTTACCAGGTCGTGGCCAAGGACTTGACGGCCGACGGCAAGGGCGGCGGTGGCACCGCCACGGCCGCCCAATCGGTAGTCAACATCGCCAAGCAGGTCAGCGCGTTGATGAATGCGCAAACCGGTTTGAGCAGCAAGTTCAAGATCGAGGCCCAGGGTGGCTTGGTCAGCGTCACTGGCAAGACGACGAGCGACCGTTTCACCCTTCGCGTCGGCAGCAGCGAAGGCCAGGGACGGGTGCTCGGCACCGAGTCCGGGTCCAGCAGCTACCGGGTCAGCTTCGGCGCCGCATTGGCAGGCCTCGACGTCGGCGCGCTGGTGGTCAAGCCGGCGATCAGCGCGGGCGTCAGCAACGCCACGGTCAACGTGGTCGAGACCGTCAAAGGCGGCTCGCATGAGACGGTGAGTGCGCGTTTGCTGGTGATTGGCGGCAGCAAGATCGCAACCCGTGTCGCCACCGGCAGCGATGCCTCGGCGATCGGCTTTGAGGCCACCGGGCTGGACTTCGGTCTGGTGCTGGCCAGTCCCAGCAATCCTGGCGACACACGCAGCTGGATGACTTTGGCTGCCAGCCTGAGCAGCAGCGAGGTGGCTGACCAGAAGGGTGCCATGGGCCTGATCGGCACCGACAGCCTGGGCCTGACGCTGACGGCCAGTGATGCGACGCTGCGCGTGAACACCGGACTGGGGCAGAACAACGCCGGGCTGGCCAACACCTCGACCATTGATTGGGGCGGTAGCGCGAACCCGTCGAGCAATCTGGTGTTGCACCCCTCGACCGGCACCAAGGTCACGCTAGACGCCCAGGGCCAGGTGCTCGAAGCTTCCGGCACGATGGCGGTGGCGTTCGGCGATGTGTTCTCGGCCAGCGGCACGCTGATGGTGTCACGTCAGCAGATGGATGTGACGGTGGGACGCGACGCCGTGTCGACCACGGGTCTGCTGATCGGCGGCTCGAACGTCATCGCCAGCGTGCGTGGCGTGGCGGTCACGGGCTTGGAGTTCGGCATGGCCCTGCTGCGCCCGACCGACGCCAGCGACACCGACCAGCGCAGCTGGCTGGCGCTGCAGGCCGACGTCGCCTCGGTCAACCTCAACGCCACGCAACTGGGATTGCCCAGCAGCCTGGTGGTCAAAGCCGACCATCTGCACCTCGATGTCAACCTCGGTCTGGGTCAGCAGGCGGGGGTGGCCAACGACACAGTGCTCGACCTGAGTCCATTGAGCTCGGGCCGCAGCGTGACCGACCGTTCGATCTCTGTGCCCACGGGCGATGCCGCAGGCACCGATGTGGTGTTGAGTCTGGGCGCGAGCGGCCAGCCGTTGGTCGCGATGAGTGCCCAGGCGACGATACAGGTCGGCGACCTGGTCAGCCTGACCGGTAGCCTGGGCTTCAGCCACACCGGCACGCGGCTTGTCACGCTAGACAGCGGCGAGCGCCGCTTGATGGATGCGACCTTGATCGCGGCCGACGATGTCACGGTCCGGATGGGGCCGGGCGCGACCACTGCGCAGGACTTCTTCGGCGTCGAGCTCAGTGGCGCTTCGCTGGGTCTGGTGGTGCTCAAGGACTTGGCCGGCGCTGGCACGTTCGTCGGGCTGAAGGCGGGCGCCGGTGCGGTCGGGCTCAAGGGCGTCGACGGCTTGACGCTCGACAGCAACGACCTGGCCATCACCTTCAATACCGGTCCGAGTTCGGGTGTGTTGTCGGGCCGGGTGGTCGATTTCACCCGCGGCGACATCGACGGCGATGGGGTGGCGAGTTTCACCACCCCGGTCAGGCTGGCCGGCAGCGTCGAGGCGGTGCAGACCCTCGACATGTCCCGGGCAACCTTGGTTGCCGAGGGCGGCTTGAGCGTCGGTCTGAGCCATGCCTCGGTCAACAACGGCGAGTCTTTCTTCAACGGCTCGGGCCTGTTCAGGCTCGAAGCAGCGGGCGGCCAATTGCTGCTCGCAGGCACGCAGTTGCAGGCGCAGATCCATGTCGGCACCTACAGCGCGGGGGTGGTTGCCGGCACGTTCGGCTTGGTGCTGGACAAGGATGGCGCGGGCAAGTCGCGCATGGCATTGGCGCTCGACGCCACCGTGAACCTGTCGGTGCCCGGCCTGGTGGGGGTGTCGCTGTACGGTGATGTCTCGCTGCTGCTGAACGCCGGCCACCAGACTTATGCCAAGGACCTCTTGATCGGTGGCCGAACTCTCAGCCTGAACTTCAAGGCCAGCGACCAGGCCTTCGACTTCAAGGTCGGCAACCTCGATGCGTCGATCGGTGGCGTGATTGGCGAGGCGCTGGGCGATGTGGCCTGGGGCATGAGCCAGGGCCGTCTGAGCCTGGTGCAGGCGACCCCATTGCCGGGCATAGGCCAGACCGTCGACCAGTTGATCCACCTCTCGCCAGTGCTCGGTGTCGGCGACTATGTGCTGAACTATCTGGGCACTTTCGCCGGTGGCACCCGCGTTTCGGCCCAGGCGGACCTGCCTGCGGTGGTGTACGGCAGCGCGGGTGTGCCGACGTTGCGCGGCTTGCTCGATTACCTCAACCGCTACTGGGTGCCGACCGCCGGTCTGGACAAGCCTTGGGTGCCCGTCGGTGCGGAGACCGCCCAGGCGATGGGTTCGGCAACCGTGACCGGGGCAGTGGTCCAAGGCGCGGCGGGCCAGTTTGCCGCGTCCATGGTCGGCCAGGCATTCTCTGTCGGCGACCAGCGGCAGCTGATCACGGCGGTCAGCGGCGACGGCCATCAGTTGACGCTCGAAGCCGCGCCGCAGGCCGGCGGGTCGGTCCAGGCCACCGCGGCGGCCAGCGCTGACGCCGCCCAAGTCAGTCGGATCGCGTTGCGCGGTGTCTTCGCGGTCGGTGACGTGATCACCTTGGGCGGTATCGCCGCTGCTGATCTGCGTTATGTCGTGACCGCGAAAGATCTCAGCGCGGACGGCAAAGGCGCGGGCGGCACCGCCACCGATGCCCAGGCCTGGGCCAACATCGCCAGTCAATTGGCTGCTGCGGTCAACGCCGCCGGCGGCCGGTTGGTGAAGGCCGATGCGGCCAACGGCGCATTGACGCTGACGGCGCTGAAGGTCAACGCAGCGTTTGCCCTGAAGACCCAACTTGGCGCCAGCGGGAGCGCCAGCCTGGTCGCCTCACGCAGCGCCGCCACCGGGGTCGCCCAGGTCAGCAGCCTGGCCTTGAGCGGTCGCTTCGCGGTGGGCGATGTGATCACCGTGGCGGGCGTGGCGACCGGTAGCGTGTGCTACACCGTGGTCGCTGCCGATCTGGTGTCGCTGGCCAGCGGCAAGTCTGCGCCGGCCACGCCGGCGCAGATGCAGGCCGCGATTGCCAGCAAACTGGTGGGCGAGATCAACAAGGCCGGCGGCGTCATGGTCACGGCTGCTGCCGATGGCTCGGTGGTGTCGCTGACCGCGAAAGCGGGCGCTTTCAGCGCCGAGGCGACGCTGGGCAGTCGGATCGACTACAGGGTCTTGAAACCCACCGGCATGCGTTTCAGTCTTGACCAGTCGGGTCTGAAACTGGGCATGACCGGCGCGCTCGATGTCCAGCTCCAGGGCCTGAACTTCGACTTTGCGACGGCCTTCGCGGGCCTAGGGGTGTCGCTGGACGGCAACTTGACGGCAGACGCCAGCCTGAAGGCGGCGATCGACTTCGACCTCGCGCTCGACTGGCGTCAGGGGCTGAAGGCCAACCTGGAGGTCCGCGATCTCAGCTTCAGCGGCTCTTTCTCGTCGCACGATGTGGTGCTGGGCGCCAATCTCGGCCCGCTGGCCTTGAGCATCGGCAAGGCCGATGTCGGAGGCCAGCAATACCAGCGCGGCGTGCTGGCGGCATCGATCGATGGCAGGCTGAGTTTCGTCGACGGCAAGCTGACGACGACTTTTGACCCGACCAAGAATGCGTTGGACCTGCAACTGCCGGTGTACGCCAGCTTGGCCGGGCTGGACCTGTTGGGCGGCAGCGCGACCGTGCCCAAGATCAGCATCGTTGGTGGCATGCAGTCGGGCGGGCTGACCGTCACGACCGAACACTTCGACCAGTTTGCCAACTTCACCAAGATCAAGGTCGAAGACCTGATCCTGGCGCTGCCCAATCTGCTGCAGTATCTTGAGACCATCGACCCCAGCACGCTGGGGCTGGACGGTATCCCGTTCGTGCAGGGCGCGCTGACCCAAGCGCTCGACTTGGCGTCGGGCTTCAAGACCCACGTGGTCGACAAGATTGACTTCTACAAACCCCGCGTGGCTTGGACGGCCGCGACCAGCGAGGTCACCACGGCCACGGCCCAGGGTCTCGCCGATTTGGTTGCCGGCAGCGACCAGGTGGTCGGCATTGCGGGGCAATTTGCCGCGTCGATGAAAGGCCAGTGGATCGGTGTCGGTGTCGAGATGTTCGAGATCACGGCGGTGGCCGACGACGGCCACAGCCTGACGCTGAATGGCAAATGGTCAGCCAACGCGACCCAAGCCGGCTATCTGGTGCATGCACGGCCTGACAAGATCACGACGGTCGAGGCCTTCATCAATGCCTTGAACCGCTCTGGGCTGCTCGGTGACAACGCCGCCAGCTACGACGTCATCAGCGGCGAGATCAGGATACCGCTGCACTTTGCGTATGCGCTCGGACTGGAGACGCCGCTGGACCTGAACCTGGGCGGTGACCTGCTGGCGATCACGACCACCGCCAAGGGCATGTTGGGCGTGGACATCGGCGCGGGCTTCGACCTGATCGTCGACCTGACGCCTGGTGACGGACAGGACTTCAGTCTGAGCGTCGACCATTTCAAGGTCGACGCGGGCCTGTCGCTGTCGGTCCAGGACCTCGAAGTGCTGGCCAAGGCGGGCCTGCTGGGCCTGAAGGCTGGCGGCGCGGGCACCGGGTCGGGCGTCGACCTGCACGCTGGCGTGTCACTGAGTCTGGACAGCACGCCGAAAGACAGCACCACAGGGACCCGCTTCAGCTTCGGTCAGTTGCTGTCATCGGTCGGATTGAGTGCGATCCAGATCGGCGTGAGCGGCAGCGCTTATGCCGGCATCCGCGGCCTGCAGGTCGTCGGCGGTGGCGCCAGCTTTGACCTCGGCCCGCAACTGGAGTTGGGTCTGTACGTGCAAGACCTTGGCAAGCTGTCGGCGCCCGTGATGATCACGGTGCCCGATCCGGCCAACGTCGCGCAGATCGACCGCGTGGTGCTGGGCGGTGACTTCCAGGCGGGTGACCGGATCACGCTGGCCGGGGTGTCGACCTCGGCGCTGGTCTACACCGTTCTGGACAGCGACCTGCACGCCAACGGCGGTGTGGCGACGCGGACCCAGGCTTTGAAAAACATAGCGGCCAAGCTTAGCGTGTTGGTCAACGCGGCCGGCGGCGCCAAGTTCAGCGCGCTGAGTGACGGCGAGGTGCTGACCCTCAAGGCCAAGACCATCGGCGTGATCGCCAGTCCGACCTTGACGCTGACCAAGCTGAGCCCCAGCAGCACCGGCACGTTGGCGCTGCGCCAGATCGGTTTCGACCGTGACCAGGCGATCGCCAACAAGACCATCACCGGCCACGAGGTGTTGGTCGTGCTGCCCGATGTCAAGTCGCTGTTCGACGTCAGCAAGCTCAGCATGTCCGATATCGTCGACGCGCTGCAGTTCGGCCTCAACACCATCGACAGTGCGTTGCAGTCGCAGGCTTTTTATACCCAGTCGCTGCCGGTGATCAACCAGTCGCTGCAGAGTCTGATGAATGTCGGCGATACCTGGCTGGGAGCCTTGGGCGATGTGCTGGACGATCCTGCCGCCGGCCTGGACCGGGCCGAACTGCTGATCGAGCAGGCCCTGGGGCTGAAGCCCGAAATGCTGGACTTGAGCTTGGACAGCGCGAGCCACAAGCTCTACATCGACCTCAACCTGGGCCTGGGCTACAACCAGGACCTGCCGTTGGACTTCGACCTGGCGGGCTTGGTGGCATTGGCCGGTCACGGCCTGACACTGCCCGCAGGTTTCGACAAGTTCCTTGATGCTTCGGGCTCGGGCAGCATCGCCTTGAGCCTGGACGCGAGCTTGCAACTGCGCCTGGGCCTGAACCTGCCTGACGCCACCCACGCGCTGAAAATAGGCCTGGAGGACTACGACAGCACGACCGGCAAGGGCACCCGGCTGGCGTTGAACGCGAGCCTGCAAGCCAAGGACATCAACCTGAGCTTCAACGTCGGCCCACTGCAACTTGGGGTGGAGGGCGGCAGCATTGCGCTTGATGCCGACGGTTTGGCGTCGACCCTTCCGCCGGCGGCGTTGGAGATCAAGCTCGTCAATGGCAAGCCGGTGTTCGATGTGACCGGCGCATTCGACCTGCGCCTGCCGCTGACGGCCTCGGTACTCGGCCGTTCGCTGCGCTTGGGCACGCTGCAGGCGCAGACCAACACAGCCCTCGGTGACGACGGCCTCGCGGCCTTGGTACGCCAGTTGGCGGGTCAGAGCAAGCCCAGTGACCCGCAGGCGCTGGTGGTCAAGTTGCCGGACTTCGACCTCGCCAGCAGCGGCAAGAACGCGCTGCTGCAGATGCTGTACGACCCGACCATCGTGCTCGATGGTGTGGACATGGGTCTGGGCGCGGTGCAAGACCTGTTCCAGAGCAGCTTGACGGCCAAGATACCGTTCATCGGCAGCGGCCTGGCCGACGCCGGCCAGTTGATCAGCAACTTGCGCGGCGGCCTGCTGCAGGACCTACGTGTCACGCTCGCTGGCCCAGGCAAGCCGGTCGAGCTGATACGCCAAGTGATGTTCGAGACCTTCGGCAGCGACCCCAGCCGCGGGTTGCATTTGGGCATCCTGCAAGACCACAACGGCGACCAGCTCATCACGATCGACGACATCGATGTGGCCTTCTACAACGCGGCGGGCCAACGCCAGGTCACCTGGACGCCTGCGATGGCTCTGCCCAGCAACGGCGTCGACGCGATCCGCTTCGACATGAGTCTGGGCGGCACGATCCTGGCCACCGGCATCGACATCCCGTTGTCTTTCGACGTGCCGGGCTTTGCGCTCGATGTGGCGGGCGGTTTCTCGCTCGACGCGAAGTGGCATTACGACTTCGGCATTGGTCTGTCGGCGAGCAAGGGCTTCTTCCTGGGCACCAACCTGGACCCGACCAAACCCGAGCTGAGTCTGGACATCAGCGCCTACCTGGACGGCGATCCGAAAGACGTATCGGTCGTCACGCCTTTCTCTGGCACCGGCAAGCTGCTGTTCTTCACGGCTGCGGTGACCGATGAAGACAGCGACCTTGGCAAACCTGGTTTCCAGGGCAGCGGCTTGAGCGGGCACCTGAACATCGACCTCAAAGGCGACTCGGCCGGGCGCTTGTCGCTGGACCAGTTGGTGTCCAACCCCAAGGCCGCGCTGAGCGTTGACTTTGGCGTGCAGGCCGACTTGCGTCTCGGTGTCGAGTTGACGGCTTTCGGCTTGCCGAAGTTGATGGCCGATTTCGTGATCGACTGGAATTGGCACCTGGGCGACAAGACGGTGTCTTTCCCGGACATCTCGATCCAGAACCTGCGTCTGGACATGCGTTCGACGGTGTTCGATTTCCTGATGCCGATCGCAAACAAGATCGCCGATGTCGCCGCGCCGTTCCGCGATGTCGTCACCACTTTGACCACGCCGATTGACGGCCTGGACATCTTCCTCGACTCGGCCCGCGCGGACCTCGGCAAGCCGAGTGACAACACGGTGCGAGGCCTGATCGACACCGCGTATGAGTATTACCGGAAAGGGGTGACCAGCAACAAACCCCCGGCGCTGGACTGGGCCTTCCTCGACGCGGTGCAGTTTGCGCTGAACATGCCCGACATGTTGCGCACCTTGCTGACCGCCAGCGCTGGCCTGCCGCTGGGCAGCATCTACCACCTGGGCACGTCCCAAATGAGTTTTGTCTCGGGGTCATCCGCGGCCTCGACCGGCAGCTCGGGCAGCGAGCTGCTCAGCCAGGTGGCCAGCCTGAGCACGATGGCCTCGGGCGGTGCGACCAGCAGTGCGACCGCACGCTCCGGCCTGCAGTTCATGCCCTACCTGACCGACATCGGCAACTGGGCCAAGGTCTTCAGCGGCGGCAGCGCGACGCTGTTCACCTACGAATTGCCTTTGCTGCAGTTCAATTTCGGCTTCGACGTTCTGCTGGCGAGGATTCCGATCCCGTTACCGCCCTTGTCCTGGCTGTCGATCGTCATCGGCGCCAAAGGGGCGGCCTCTGCGAAGTTGGACCTGTCTTTCGGCTTCGACACTTTTGGCATCCAGAAAGCCATCAGCTCAGGCAACCCGCTTGATGCGCTCGACGGTTTCTATGTCAACGACTGGACGCTGCCGACGCTGCTGAATGGCAAGCCCGTGGCCGGCTCCGGTGGCCAGGAAAAGCCCGAAGCCTTGCTGTCACTGTCGCTCGGCCTGTACGGCGGCGCATCGGCCTTTTTGGTGTCAGCGGGGGTTGGCGGGTCGGTCACGGTCAACATCTCGGCCGACCTCAATGACATCAAACGCGGGACCGTCAAGCGCGATGCCGACGGCCAAGTTCTGGGCGTCTCCTACGTCGGCGACGGCCGGATTCGGGCCTCCGAAGTATGGGCCATGATGGCCTACCCAGGAAGAAGCGGCAACGCGCCCGGCGGCCCCCTCAACCTGTTCGACCTGACCATTTCGGCCACCTTCAATCCCTACCTTTGGGGTGAGGTCAACATTCTGTTCCACAAGTTCCAAGGGCAAATTTCGCTCGGCAGCATTGCGCTGGGTTCGATGAGTTTCCTCGCGCCCACGGTCAAGCCATTGCTGGGTAGCGTCGATGCCAGCGGCACGCTAACCTTGTTCGCAGGCCCGAAAGCCGGCGACAGGCGCTTCCTCGACACGCTAGACAGCGCCGAGAGTTGGATCCTCAGCGGTAAAGCGACTGCGACGGGCGTGGTTGACGTCGAGTTAAGCGGTTTCTACCAACAGTTCACCGGCGTCAAGCGCGTCAAGGTCGACCTGGGCGCTGGCGACGACAAACTCGACGCCTCACGCCTGCTCAATGCCGTGACGATCGATGCGATCGGTGGCGATGGCAACGACACCATCCTGATGGGCATGGGCGGCGGCACCGCAACCGACAAGCTCGGCAACAACCTGTTGCAGGCGCTGGCCGCCAGCACCGCCGCGGTCACTTTCGTCACCGGCGCTGGCGACGACACCTTGATCGGCGGCGGCGGCGACGACATCTTGTTTGGCGGCCAGGGCAGCAACCAACTGTCGGGTGGCGCCGGCCGAGATACTTTGTACGCGGTGCTGGGCGTCAACAAGCTCTCGGGCGGTGTCGGCTTGGACAGCTACGTCTTCGCCGGCCAGCTCGGCAACAACAGCTTGGTGGAGTCAGGCAATGAAGGGTCGGACCTCGACTTCTCCGGTGTGTTGCCGGCGTCGCTGTTGGCCGCCTTCGGGCCGCTGCCGGGTGCGCCCACGGTGTCGATACCGCCGAGCTACAGCGTGGTGCGCGATGCCGATTCGAAGCTGAAGTTCAGCGGCCAGCCTTTCACCGGCGACGCTGCGGTGTTGGCAACGGTCACGCTGTCGGCGGTCGACGGCGTGGTCGTCGCGTCGGGCGCCAACAACGTGACGGTGGCGGGCCCGGACAACGCCAGAACCTTCACCGGGTCGGTGGCAAACCTGAACGCTTACTTCATCGCAGGCAACGTTTCTTACCGCTACGTGAGCGCTGCAGAGACGCGCACGCTGACCGTGTCGATCGCCCAAAATGGGCTGACCAGCCAAGCCCAGACCGAGCTCAACCGGACCCTGGTCTCGGAGGTCGCGCTCAACTGGACCGATCTGGCGTCGAATGGCAACACGCTGGTGGCCGTTGCTTCGGTCTCTGGGAGCCAGGCGGGTGTCTACCTGTCCAGCGACGCGGGTCTGAGCTGGAAAGCAGCCAACGCGCCCGCGGGCAAGGCCTATACCGCTGTTTCAATCTCGCCCGACGGCAAGAGTATCGCGGCGATGTCGGCCAGCGGTTACCTGGCGGTTTCGCGTGACGCCGGCGTGACCTGGACGTCTAGCCAAGCGCCGGCGGACACCTACGCCGATGTGCTGGTCATGAACGACGGCCGCCTGTTGCTGACCGACAAGCCGGCCTCGACGAATGTGACCACAACGGTTTACAAGAAGATTGGTTTCATCACCCTTCCGGTCCAAACCACCAGTACCGTCGTGACGCCCGGTTCGATGCGTCTGCGCGATGTGACCGGTAACTGGACCACGCTGCCGGGCAACAGCAACTGGAATGCGTTGACCGCCAGCGACGACGGCAATCTGCTGCTGGCGGCTGCCGGTGCGTCGTCCGTGGGTTCCGATGCTGGCGCTTTGCTCACGGCGTCGATCGGCACGACGATCAGCAGCCTGACCAACAACACCCGTGCTGCGATCACCAACGGCGATTGGGCTTCGGTCGACATCGACGCCAGCGGCAAGAACTTCTTGGCAGCAACCAGCGACGGCCGCGTCTTCATCGCCGACACGGCCTTGACCAACTGGACCTGGCGCGAAATCACCCCGGTGCAAGGCAAGCTCGGGTCGTCGCCGGAGGTGACTTTCTCCAGCGACGGCAATGCATTGATTGGTGTGGCCTCGGGCGCTGCTGGCGGCGTCTGGCTCAGCACGAACAAGGGCGAGAGCTGGGTCAAGATCGTCGGCCAGGGCGAAATGGGCCTGGCCAGCGGAACCCGTTGGACCTCGGCCTGGTTCAACCCGCAGACCCGGCAGGTCGTGGCGCTGGCCGCAGGCAAGCCGATCATGACGTTCAATGTGCCGGCGACGACCGCGGCACCCAACCTGATCCTGCCCGAGCAGTTCGCGGTGTCGTCGCAACAGGCCAGCAGCATCGTGCTGACGCAAGGCTCCTTGTACGACGCCGACAACAACGATCTGGCCAGTGGTCAATCGACACGCACGCTGTCGGTGGCGCTGGCGGTGGAGCGCGGTACGCTGGCCGTGGACACAGCTGCTGCCGCCACTGCCGGTTTGACCGTGACCTCGTCGGCTGGCGGCCTAACGCTGACCGGCAAATTGAGCGTGCTATCGACCTTCCTGGCCAAGGCCGGCAACCTGAGCTACGCATCAGACCACGGCGTCGTCCAGGGCGGCTTGACCGTCACCGCCAGTGATGGCATCAACCAGACCGTGCGGACCGCGCCGCTGGTGGTCCAGGCTGCGGCAGTGCAGGCCTCTTACAACGGCGGTAATTTCGAGATCCTGGGTATCGGTAGCAATGGGCTGCGACTGAGCCGCAGTGCGCTCGATGAGGTGAGGCTGACCTCGCTGGATGACGAACTGACGATTGCCAGGTTGTCAGATTCGACGCTGGTGCTGGCGGCCTCGGCAGGCGCCGACCGCACCGTGCTGAATCTCGGCAACAGCACGTCGACGGACCCCAACGCGGTGTTCGTGCTCAGCCTCAAGGATGATGCGCAGCACAACCTGGCCAACGACTCGTTGACCGTCCAGCTCAAGCCCTTGAGCAAGTCCAGCACGCAGAACGTGATCACGCTGAGCGATGGTCAGATGATCAGCGGCGTTGAGAAAGCGACCTGGGACGCTGGTCTGGGCGAGCTGGTGATCCAGGGCGATGTGGTGCGACTGGCCGGCGTCGGCGCTGCCGCGATCAACCTGGGCGACACCAAGCTACGCATCGTCGCAACGAGTTTGACCCTCGATGCCGACCTGATCGTCAAGGACGCCAGCAAGCTCGTTTTGAGTGTTAGCGATAGCGTCACGCTGAAGTCCATCAATCTGGCCGGCGGCGGCTCGCTGGCGGCCAGCACGGCGCTGGTCGACAAGACTGGCAAGGTCAAGGTGATCCAGTCGGTGACCATCGCTGTGCCGGTCGGCGGCGGTTCTGTTGACCTCAGCCAGTACGTTCCCCCGGCTTCCGGCGGTGCGCCCAGCGCGGGCCTGCAGGTCGCGCCGCCGGCAGGCGTCGCGATCTCGCTGGGAGGCACAGGCAGTGCAGGTAGCCTGAGCCTGGACCCGAGCAAAGTGAGTGGCGTCCCGGCGCTGGTGATTGGCTCGGCAGGTGGGTCGAGCCCTGTCGCGATGGGCGGCGCGGGTAGCCCGCCGCTGACCTTGGCCGTGCCTTTGGTGATTCAGGCCCAGGGTACCGGCGGCAAGATCAACGTGGCTGGCACGGTCAAGGGCAAGAACCTGGTGATCCACGGGCCCGGCAACACCACGTCGTTGGCCGATGGCACGGTGCTCGCGATGAGCGGCGACCTGCTGATCGACGACGGTTTGCGGGTCGACGGCGGGGCCGTGTTGTCTTCTGGCACGGCGGCGCAGGCCGGCGTGGCGGCGGTTGCGGGCGACCTGACCGTGACCGGGCGCATCAACGGTGGTCTGGGTTCGACCGATGTGCTAACGCTGGATGCGATCGGCGGCGACGTCGCGCTGAACGGCCGCATCGGCAGTGGCGTGGGCACCTTCACCTTTGCCGGTGGCTCGCTGTACCGCAATGCCGCGGGGACCGCTTTGCAGAACGGCAGCTTTGCGGAGGTGAATCTGCTCGGCGGGTCGGGCAGTGGCGCGACCGCGACCCTCACCGTGGCGGGCGGCGTGGTCACCGCTGTGGCGATCCATTCGCTGGGTGGTGGTTACAAGGTGGGCGACGTGCTGACCGTGGCGCGCGCTGGATTGGAGGACTACGAAGGTTACGGCGGCGGCTTTGCGCTGACGGTGACGTCGATCGCCGGCCTCGAAGGCTTGAAGATCGATCAGGCCCAGAACGTGGTCTTTGGCGAACGCGTCTACATGGCTGGCGATGTGGTGATCAACGCGACCGGCGACGTGGTGTTCAACGATCAGGTCGTGCTGCTCAACGGTGCGAAGCTGGTGGTCAATGGCGCCCACAGCGTGACTTTCAACAACGGGCTGATCTATGGCCAGGACACCGCAGGGCACTATGGTGATCTGGAGATCAACGGCGGGGCCGTCAACTTCGCGTCCGGGATGTGGCAGGGCGACGGCGTGAGCTACTCGGCCTCGGGCCTGGATCCAACGCATGGACTGGTGGCCCTTGTGAACGCAGGCGGCACCGGTTTCAGTGCGACCGATGTCGCTGGCGCGAACCTGGTGGTCAACAGCACCATCGGTCGAACCGACCTGGTGTTGGCGCCCGCGATGACGGTCCATGCCACCAACTCGGTGACGATGAGCGCGACCACCGGGCAGATCCTGACCCAGGCTGGCAGCTCGGTGACGGCACCCCAGGTGAGCTTGACAGCGGGCAAGGGTGTGGGCAGCGCGGCTGCGCCCTTGGTCATCGCGGCAGACAGCCTGCAGCTGCAGTCCTTCACAGGCGACAGCTATCTGCGCGAAGCCGATGCGCTGGCAGCGGTCGAGGCCAACGTTGGCGGCAACCTGACGCTGACCAGTGGCGGCGCGCTGAACTTTGGCACCAGCGCGGTGGCGGGCACCTTGACCGTCACGACGACCAGCGGCAGCATCAGCCAGACCGGCGCGTTGGTGGTCACCGGTGCCTCAACGCTGACGGCCGCTGGCGCCTTGAGCTTGGCCCAGGCCGGCAATGACTTCAAGGCCGCCGTGTCGGCCAACGCCGGCGGTGCGATCACGCTGAAGGACGCCAATGCGTTGGCGATCGGCGAGGTGGTCACCACTGGCGCCGGCGCGATTCGGGTCGAGGCGGCAGGCAACATCTCGCTCGGTCGTTTGCAGTCCACCAGTGGGCCGGTCACGGTGGTCTCCGGTGGCTCGATCCGCAACACTGGCAACACCGCGGTGACCAATGTCCAGACCTCGGGGGCGGCCTATGTCGAAGCTGCCACGGGCATCGGTGGGTTCGGCAACGCGCGCTTGATGTTGTCGGCCGGCGAAGTCACGGGCTTGAACAAGACCAGCGGTGACGTCGTGCTGGCCGGTGCCACGGGCCTGACGGTGGGCGACGCCGGTGTTCGATCGCAGGCCGATGGCTGGATGGTGTTGTTGTCGGGTGGTGCACCGGTGGGTGGCGCGAAGGCCGCGGTGACCAGCGCCGGTCCCAATGCGGTGGTCTTCAAGTCTGGTCTGACGATGATCGACGAGGTGACCTTGCTCGACGAATTGGCACCCCGGTTGGTGATCAGCAGCAGCAAGTCGGAGGTCAAGTCGGGCGACACGGCTTCGATCACGTTCAGCTTCAGCGCAGACCCCGGCGGCAGCTTTGTGGCGGGCGACATCTCGATGCAGGGCGGCACGCTGGGTCCGATCAGTGGCAGCGGTTTGACGCGAACGGCGACCTTCAGCCCGACGCCCGGTGCGAGCAGCGCCAGCATCTCGGTCGCCGCCGGGCGCTTTGTCGATGCGGCGGGCCACCTCAGCGCGCCGAGCAACCAGCTCGTCATCGGC
Source organism: Burkholderiales bacterium (assembly GCA_947448955.1). Classification (GTDB taxonomy): domain Bacteria; phylum Pseudomonadota; class Gammaproteobacteria; order Burkholderiales; family Burkholderiaceae_C; genus Pseudaquabacterium. Next base: position 50,089 of record CANFPU010000004.1, on the reverse strand, counting down.
ATCCCTGGCGACGTGCCGGTGACGGTACCCTCCGTGGCCAAGCCCACGCTGACCATCACCAGCAGCCAGCCCGCTGTGAAGAAGGGCGAGACCGTGCTGATCAGCTTCAACTTCAGCGCCGACCCTGGCAACAGCTTCGTCAACGGCGACATCGCGACCGTGGGCGGCACGCTGGGTCCGATCAGTGGCAGCGGTTTGACGCGCACGGCCGTCTTCACACCGACACCCGGCCTGCCATCGGGCCAGGCCAGCATCACGGTGGCTGCCGGGCTTTACGACGATGGGCAGGGCAACCCCGGTATGCCGGGACAGACGCCGTCATTGAAGATCGATACGCTGGCGCCGACCTTGACGATCACCAGCAGCCAGAACGTGCTGGCCCAGGGTTCGACCGCGGCGATCAGCTTTGCCTTCAGCGAAGACCCGGGCAGCAGCTTTGTCGACGCCGACGTGGTGACGCTGGGCGGCACGCTGGGTCCGATCAGGGGCAGCGGTCTGACGCGCACTGCGGTCTTCACGCCGGCGCCTGATTTCGAAGGCATGGCGAGCGTCAAGGTGCCGTTCGGCCGCTATTTGGATGCTGCAGGCAACGCCGGTGCGGCGGGCAAGACGCCGGCGCTGAGGATCGACACGGTCGCGCCGACCTTGACGATCACCAGCAACCAGGACCTCGTCAATGACTCGGCGGTGATCACTTTCGGCTTCAGCGAAGACCCAGGCGCCAGCTTTGCGCTCGACGATGTCGTGACCTTGGGCGGCACGCTGGGTGCATTGAGCGGCAGCGGCCTGACCCGAACGGCAACCTTCACCGTGGCGCCAGGCATGGGCCTGGCCGACATCTCGGTGGCCGCTGGGCGTTACACCGACGCGGCGGGCAATGCCGGTGCGGCAGGCGCGAGCCCGCTGATCCAGCGCGACACGGTTGGGCCGACGCTGAGCATCACCAGTGACGTCTCGGTGCTCAGAAAGGGTGAGAAAGCGCTGATTACTTTCACCTTCAGCGAAGACCCTGGCGCCAGTTTCGGATCGGCCGATGTCGTGGTCTCGGGCGGATCGCTGGGGGCGATCAGTGGTGCGGGGCTGACGCGCAAGGCGAGTTTCACGCCGACGCCTGGCCTGGCATCCGCCCAAGCCAGTATCACGGTCGCAGCCGGTGTCTACACCGACGCGGCGGGCAACGCTGGCGCTGCGGGCAGCACGCCGATGCTGGTCATCGCCACGGTGGCCCCGACGCTGGTCATCACCAGCAGCCAGGCGGCGGTCAAGGTCGGTGAGACGGCGGTCATCACCTTTGCCTTCAGCGCTGACCCGGGGGCTAGCTTCGTCGCCAGCGATGTGGTGACCACGGGCGGCAAGCTCGGGCCGATCAGCGGCAGTGGCTTGACCCGGACGGCGGTCTTCACACCGGCGGCTGAACTTGCCGGCGGCAGTGGCAGCATCGCGGTGGCGGCTGGGCGCTACACCGACGCGGCGGGCAATGCCGGCATGGCAGGCAACACCCTCGAGATCGGCATCAGCGCCGCGAGTCCCAAGCCCTCGTCGGCCATGCGAACCATCTCCGCCGTGAGCCAGACGACCACCGGCGACGTGACAACTGTCGCCACGGCGTCGCGCCAGGCCAGTGTCTTCGGAGGCCTCGGTCTGCAAGCGGTTCAGCCGCCGACGGTTGTGCCGGGTCGATGGGCCGGCAACCTGCCGGATCTGATGAACCAGTTCCATCAGGCTTCGACCGATTGGCAGGCGCCGGCGCAGCCGGATGACCCTCGGGATGCACGGACCAAGCCGATCGAGAGCGCCTCGACCTGGGTCAGCGACGACCCCTCCGAGGCAGCGGTTGCGGCGACGGCCTGGACAAGCGGCCCGGTTCGCGAGGCGGGTCCAACGACCGGTCTGGGTTCTCGGCTCAAGTCCTGGGTGGGTCGGGTCGAACGCTGGCTGGACTCGCAGATGCTGCCGAGCGCTGACCCGCCGGCAGCGCAGCCGCGGGACCGGCAAGAAGCCCCCGTGCGCCGGGACGAGCGGTCGCGCTGAGTCTGGCCGGTGGCGGGGCCGCAAGCCCTGCCACAGGTGCGGTCTTTTGCAACACCCGGGCCAGGTCGGCGGCACTGGGTGATGGCTTCTATACTGGAAGGCCGGCTGCCCGGCTGCAACGACGACGAATGCCATCGCGCCTCCCATGCAACCCGTGATTCACAGCCTGCTCGAGACCGATCTCTACAAGTTCACGATGTGGCAGGCGATGCTGCACCGGCATCCGCAGACACAGGCTGAGTACATTTTCATCTGCCGCAATGCGCGCGACTACCCGTTGACGCATTTGATCGCCGAGATCAACGAGCAGCTTGACCACCTGTGCATGCTGCGATTTCTGCCGGATGAACTGGCGTATCTGCGCGGCCTTCGGTTCATCAAGAGCGATTTCGTCGACTTTCTGCGCATCTTCCAGTTCCAACGCGATTTCATCGAGGTTCGCGACAACGCGGGCACGCTGGAGATCGTTGCGCGCGGCCCGCAAGTGCATGTGATGGCGTTTGAGATCCATGTGCTGGCGATCGTCAACGAGCTCTACTTCCGCCGATTCGACCAGGCCGAGGCGCTGGCGGAAGGACGACGCAGGTTGGCCGAGAAGCTGAAAATGTTGCGCGCTTTTCGCCAGGAACCGGCGCGTCGCAACCCATTCGAGTTCTTCGATTTCGGCGTGCGCAGGCGTTTTTCGGGCGCCTGGCACCGCGAGGTGGTCAGCACACTGGCGCGAGAGGTGCCCGAGTACTTTCGCGGCACCTCCTGCGTGTTGCTGGCGCGCGACCTGGGGTTGGTGCCGATCGGCACGATGGCGCATGAGTTCTTGCAGACCTACCAGGCGCTGGGTGTTCGGCTGCGCGACTTCCAGAAAGCCGCGCTCGAAGCGTGGGTCCAGGAGTACCGCGGCGACCTGGGTGTTGCGCTGACCGACGTGGTCGGCATGGATGCCTTCTTGGCCGATTTCGACCTCTACTTCACCAAGCTGTTCGACGGCTTGCGTCATGATTCGGGTGATCCGGTGATCTGGGGCGAGAAGGCCTTGGCGCATTACGCCAAGCTGCGCATCGACACCCACACCAAGCGGCTGGTGTTTTCGGACGGGCTGAACCTGCCCAAGTCTTTCGAGTTGTACCGCCACTTCGCGGACCGCACCCAGCTCGGTTTTGGCATCGGCACCAACCTGACCAACGACATGGGCCTGCACACGCTGCACATCGTGATGAAGCTGACCCAATGCAATGGCCAACCGGTGGCCAAGCTGTCGGACTCACCCGGCAAGATCCTGTGCGACGACCAGACCTTTCTGGCCTACCTGCGCCAGGTTTTCAAGGTGGCGCCGCAGCCCTGAGCTTGAGGCCGGACCCTGACAGCGCAGCGCCACGACGGGCATTTACGCGATGAGCTCGGGCTGCCACAAGCCTGACTTGACCGCGCGTCGACAATGTCGCGCATGACTTCATTGACCGTGATTCGCCATGGCGAAACCGACTGGAACCGCCAGCACCGTTTCCAGGGCCAGATCGACGTGCCGCTCAATGCGCTCGGGTTCGAACAGGCGCGCCGGATGGGTCAGCGGCTGGCGGACGAGACCTTCGACCTGATCGTCGTCAGCGACCTGCTACGGACACGCCAGACCGCGCAGGCGCTGGCGGATACGCAGCGCGGCGGACTGACCATGCAGGTCGAGCCCTTGTGGCGCGAGCAGGGGTTTGGCCTGCTCGAAGGCTTGGACGTGCCCACGATCCGCAGCCAGCACGCCGAACTCTGGGCGCAGTGGCAACGCCACGATGCGGATTACGCGCTACCCCAAGGCGGCGAGAGCAACCGGGTTTTTTACGCCCGAGTGATGCAGGCGCTGCAGTCGCTGCTGGCGGACCACGCCGGCGCAAGCGTCGCGCTCGTCACGCACGGCGGCGTGCTCGACATGCTTTGGCGCAGTGCGCGGGCGCTGTCGCTGAGCGGGCCGCGCGCATGCGAGATCCCCAACACCGGGATCAACCGGCTGCGCTGGTCCGAGGGCAGGCTGCAAATCGTGAATTGGGCCGACGCAAGCCACCTCGAAGGCCTGCCGCCGCAGCCCAGCACGCTACAGACGCGGCCGCCGCCAAGCGCTTGAGGTCGCATTGGCGCAGGGCAGCCTGTGCGTTTGCGCGGTGGTGGCCGAACTGGGCCGCTACTTTGTGGACGAGCACGACTTGCGCGCGCGGATGGCCGCCTGCCAGATCGCGCATGACCCGAGGTCCATGGACAACGCGCTGGAGGCGGCGCGCATCATGCGGGGCTGCGTGCGCAACCAGGGGCCACGCGAGCGCACTGCGCCGGATTTCTTGATCGGCGCCCACGCGAGGACGCAGGCCAAGGCCCTGCTGCGCACCGATGCAGGCTTTTTTCGACACTGCTTCGCAGGCTTGCGGGTGGTCACCCTTTGATGGAGCCGGCTGGCCCCAACCGTCCAAACCCGCCCCATCCGCCTCGCGCCATCAGGACCAGCTCAGTGCGGCCAAGTCGTTGGCGAAGATGGGCATCTCGCGCCACAAGCCCTTGAGTCTGGCGTTGGCGACGGTGATCCAGGTCGGTTGGTAGAGATAGGCCGCGACCGCATCGTCGGCCACCAGGCGCTGCGCATCGCCCATCAGTTTCAGGCGCGTCGGGGTGTCGGCGGTGGCATTGATCTTGGCCCACAGCGCGTTGAACTTCGGCGACTCGTAGTTCCAGTAGTAGCCCGGTCGGGCGAAGTTGCCAAAGTCCAGCGGCTCGACATGGCTGATGATCGTCAGGTCGTAGGCCTTCTGGCCGTACACGCCGGAGAGCCATTGCGCCCATTCGACGCTCTCTTGCTTGGCGACGATGCCCACCTTGGCCAGCATCGCGGCGATCACCTCGCCGCCCTGACGCGCATAAGGCGTAGGCGGCAGCTTCAGGCTGAGTTCGAGCGGCGTTGTGATACCGGCTTCCTTGAGCAGCGCGCGGGCTTTGTCGGGGTTGTAGGCGTTGACAGCGGTCAGGTCGACATAGCCCGGCGCGCTGGGCACGTAGAAGCTCCCGATCGGCTTGCCAAAGCCTTCGGCCACACCGTCGATGACCTGCTGCCGGTCAATGGCGCACGCGATCGCTCGGCGCACCCGCACGTCGTCGAGCGGACGTTTTTTGTTGTTGATGGCGACGATGGTCTTGGCGCGCGAGCCACCGACCAGCACCTGGAAGCGTTTGTCGGCACGAAACTGCGCCAGCACTCTGGCCGCCGAGACGCGCGGGAACAAGTCCACGTCGCCGGCCATCAGCGCGGCGACCTGGGCCGACGCGTCGCTGATGAAGCGCAAGGTGACGCGGCGCAGCGCGACGGCCTTGGCGTCGCGGTAGCCGTCCCAGCGTGCCAGCACGAGCGCGCTGCCTTTGGCCCAGCTCTCGAGCTTGAACGGACCCGTGCCCACCGGTTGGGTGTTGTTGGTCGCCGCGCTCTTGGGCTCGACGATCACCGCCGTGGCCTGGCCGATTTGGAACAAGAAATCGGGGTTGGTGTTCTTCAGCGTGACGACCAGCGTCAAGTCGTCGGTGGCGCTGAGGTTGACGATGTTGCTGAACACCGCCTTGTCCTTGTTCAGGCTGTCGGCCGCGGCAGCGCGTTCGAACGAGAACTTCACCGCTGCGGCGTTGCAGGGCTCGCCGTTGTGGAACTTCAGGCCCGGCCGGAGGTGGAAGGCCCAGGTCTTGTTGTCCGGTGTGACGGTCCAGCGTTGGGCCAGCAGAGGGGCGATGGTCGAGTCAGCGCCGATCTTGGTCAGGGTCTCGAACAGGTTGTAGTGCACCACCTCGCCAATGGCTGCGGCCGCGCCAGCGGTCGGGTCCAGGCCGGGCGGCTCCAACGTCATCGCCAGCACCAGCGTGTCTTTTTTGGTCTGGGCCATGGCGTCCAGACTGGCGCTCAGACTGGCGGCTAGTGGCAGGCCCATGGCCAGGTTGAGGGCGGTGCGGCGGCGAATCATGAGGGGGCTCCAGATTGGACGAATCCGTCAGTTTCAATGGTCAGGGCCTGAACCAGGCCTCGAGGGGTCGCCGATGGTTGGCTGATGGTTGGCTGATGGTTGGCCGATGGTTGGTTGATGACGGGCGATCAGACTGCATTGCCAATGGCGTCGCGCCGGATCAGGTCGTCGCGCCAGGTGAGGGCAAGCGCCAGCGTCAACAGCAGGCCTGAGATCACCAGCGTCAGTGCCGTCGGCTGGTAGCCGATCTTGGGGATCATCGCGCCGGCGAGCAACAGGCCCAGGGGCAGCGGGTAGATGGCCAGCATCCGCACGCCCATGATGCGGCCGCGAAAGCGCTGCTCGGCGGTGCGCAGCAAGATGATCGACAGCGTGATCATGCTCAGGCTCTGGGAGGCGCCGGCGAGCATCAACATGGCCATCGCGACCGGTAGGCTGGTCGAGAGCGCGAAACCGATCAGACAGAGGTGCCAGGCGGCGCAGGTTGCGAGCATGGTCCTTGCCGGCTGCACCTTCGCGCCGAACAGACTCAGGCTCATCGAGCCGATGAAGGCACCGACCGCAAAGCTCGCCACCAGCCAGCCCAGACCGCGCTGGTCGACGTGGAAGACATCGCGTGCGATGTACGGCATCAGGCCGCTGGTCAAGGGAAACGCGGTCAGGTTTACCAGCGCGGCCAGGCTCATCACGGCGCGCAGCCGCGGCGTGCGCCAGACATAGCCCAGGCCTTCCTTGAGATCTCGCCAAGGAGAGGGGCGCTGCTCGATAGGCACTGGAGGCGCGCCGGTGCGGCCGTCTGTTAGCAGCGTCAGCAGCGCGCCGGTCAGGTAGATGCTGCTGATCGCGATGTAGGCCGGTCCCATGCCGAAGGTCGCCATGAAGCCCGCACCGGCCAGCGCACCGCCGACGCGGGCGGAATCTTGCGTGGTTCTCGAAATGCCCATTGCCGCCACCAGGTGGCCTGCTGGCACGGTGGCGCCAACCAGCGCACTGCGGATGCCGATGTCCGATGGCCTGACCAGGCCTGACATCGCAGCGACCACGAGCACCAGCATCGGGTCGAGTTGGCGGGTCAGCGCGAGGAACAAGATGATGCAGGCGAACAGGGTGTACCACAAGCGCATCGCGGCCAGCACGTTGCGCAGCCCCAGCCGGTCGCCGAGCACGCCAAGCAAGGGCGAGACCAAGGTGCCGACGAACAGCAGCGAGCCGAAGACGGTCAGCAGCACCACCGATCCGGTCTCGACCAGCACGTACCAGCCCAGGATCAGCGTCTCCATCTCGAGCGCCCAGGCCGTGCACAGGTCCGCCGGCCATTGGAAACGGAAGCTGCGGGTGCGAAACGCCGCCAGCGCAGCGACCCCGCTCATGTCGCTTCTGGGCTTGTCATCAAGCAGCCCTCGTTGCAGGCCTGGCCTCGATGATGCGGAAGCTGCCCTGGCCCAACGCGACGACGACACCGCTCGCATCCCTGACCTCGGCGCGAATGAACACCGTACGCCCGGCCCGGTGCGTCGTCGTGGCCTGGCAATGGAAGGGGCCCTGGCGTGCCGGCGTGGGGTATTGGATGCTGCAGTCGACCGTCGCGCAGCCGCGACCGGCTTCGGCCAGCGACATCACCGCGAAGGCCATGGTGGTGTCCATCACCGTGAACAGGATGCCGCCGTGCGGCTGTCCCGCGGACGGCCAGCACACGGCTGCTTGGGGCGTCAGGGTCGATCGCGCGCAGCCCGCGGCGGCTTCATGGAGCTCAATGCCAAGGGTCGCGTACAGCGGGTTGGCATTGAGTTGGGTGATTTGTTCGGCGGAGAGGTCCACGTTGAATGTTCCGGTTTGGCGAGACAGGCTTCGGCCTGAGATCAGCGAAGGCGAGGGGCTGGGTTTTGCAGCACCTGCCAGGCCAGGCACTGCTGCACAAACCCGGCGATATCAAAATCACTGTCCAGCGCCAGCGCGGTGTCCAGCGCGTCGCCCAGCGTCGCGCCTGAGGCCAGCGCAGCCAGCCAACGGAATGGGGCTTCAGCCAAGACCTCGACCTGCCCCTGCCACCCCGGTCGGCACACCAGCACATGGCAGCGTGGGCCCGGTGACGCGTTGAATTCAATCGTCTCATCTTGCGGCTGCGATTGCTCTGGCAGATGCGAGTGCCAAAGCGCGGCCACCGCCCAGCGCGACGTCAGCAGCGTGCAGGCCGGATGCAGTGAAAACGAGGTTTGACCCAGGCCCTCAGGCGTCAACCCGTTCAGGTCTTGGGCTGAAAAGGCTGCACCATCCGCCGCGTACAGCGCGCGATGCACGGCCCACTCCAGGTTCGCCAGGTCCGGGAGATAGGGCTGGTCGGCCACTGGCGGGAACGTCGCCAAGAAGCGCGCCAACTCGGCACCGAACTCGTTGAGGTCGCCACTGGTCGAGGGCTGCGCTTGCGCGAAGGCCTGGGCCAGCTGGGCAAAGAAGGGCTTGCCGACCTGTCGCTGCAGCACCGGGAAGGCGGCCGCCAGCGTTTTGTGGGTCGTGGCCATCAGATGGTCTCGATAACGCTCAAAACGCGCGGCAGTGCTGGGGCCGCGGAAAGCCTTGGGCAGCGGCTGGCCAGACAAGGCGCTTGCGAAGCTTTGCTGGAGTCGGCTGAGTGCGGGTGCGGGTGCGGGTGCGGGTGCAGGTGCAGGTGCGGGTACGGATGCCGGCGCCGCGAGGGCTGTGGTTTGCGTGCGCGCGCCGACCTGGGACACGCCGCTTCCCTGATCGCGCGACGGGGTCCGCGCCGATTCGGCGGTGCAGGTGTCTTGCATCATCGCGCGTGCGATGGCGGCTTCGGCCAGCAGCAGGTCCAGCGCGGGAATGTCGGTGTCCCATTCGATCAATGTGGGCACCGGCCCGAGGCGTTGCAACGCGTGCTGGTAGAGCTGCCAGACTGGTGCGGCGACCACATCACCATGGTGGTCCACCACCGCGTCGGGCATGACGAGGTGGCCTGCCAGGTGGATTTCAAGTACTTGGTGCGCCGACACGGTGTCGATCGCCTGCAGCGCCGACTCCTGGTGGTTGCACTGGTTCACATACAGGTTGTTGACGTCCAGCAGGATGCCGCAGCCGGTACGTTGCGCGACTTCGGCCAGAAATTCCGCTTCGCTCATCGCATCGGCGCGGTAGCGAAGATAGGTCGAAACGTTCTCCAGCAGGAGGTTTTGTTGGATCGCATCCTGCACTTGGTGGACCCGCTGGCAAACCAGCTCAAGCGCGGGCCGCGACAGTGGCAGCGGCAGCAAATCATTCAGATGCCGGTCTGCCACCGCGCCCCAACACAGGTGTTCGGACACCAGCGCAGGCTCGAGCGCCTTGACCAACTGCGCCACGCGCTGCAAGTGCGTCGGGCTGAAACCCTGGGCTGAACCGATGCCCATGCCGACACCGTGCAGGCTGATCGGATAGCGCTGTCGCAACTCGAACAGCACATGGCGGTCCACGCCGCCTGCTTGCAGATAGTTCTCGGTGTGGACTTCGAGCCAGTCAACGGCCACTTGCTGCTGTTTGAACTCGCGATAGTGGCGTGCTCTCAAGCCAATCCCAACGCCCTGCAACTGGGCCGCGCTCTGAGGCATCGCGAGGTGCCAGTGCTACTTCATCCCCTTCTTGGCTTCGTCGGCACTCATGCCACCTGCCTGTTTGCAAGTGCCTTTGGCCACGAATTTCCAATCGACTCGATTCTTGTCGCTTGTGGCCTGTCCGGCGCAGGAGTGCGAGCCAGTCAAAGACGCGCAATCGTTCCGACCGGCCTTGGCGATGCCGTAGCATTTTTCTCTGCCCCCTTCGGCGCCAACGGCGGGTGTAGCGACCAGCGCGGTCAATGCTGCGGTGAGCAGGATTTGTCGTTTGTCCAAGTGAAATCTCCTGAAAAAAGTTGGGGAGGGTGGCTTGTGACCGTGTCCGACCTCAAGGACTCGAGGGTAAAACCATTGTATTGCAGCGTGACTGACGGATTTTTTGACAGGCACCTCACTGCCGTCCGACCCGATCAGCGCAAACCCTTGAGCGTAAAGACATTTTGCAATGTGGCATGAAAGCTGCAGGGTGGTCTCGTCTGCGTGATCTCGATGCGATGTGCTTGGACCCCGCTGCCGCGCAGCCAGCCATGGGGGAGGCGCGTCGATGGCCGCATGGACAACCAGGAAATTGCGATGAAGTACTTCAGGAAGTCAATCCTTGCCGCCTCGCTGTCGGCTGCATTTTGGTCGGTGCACGGGGTCGCCCAGGCTGAAAGTAGCGTGGTCGACATCAACCTACAGGACACGGTGACCGCACCTCAAGGCAACACCGATACCTCTGGCGACAGCCCAGTCGACAAAGGTGACGGTAAAGGTGAAGACGGCAAAGGTGATGGCAAAGGTGACGACGGCAAAGGTGACGGCAAAGGCGACACCTCGAACACCGTCCCCGAGCCCGCCAGTTTGGCGCTGGTGGCGCTTGCTTTGGCGGGACTGGCTGCCCTGCCGAAGCGCAAGTCGGCACGGCCACCCAGTGCCGAACCAGGCGACCCAGGCGATTGAACCGCTCACGGCCTGAGCCGGTCCGACCACGTGAGCCTCCATCGAAGTTCGCGCCACCGATGTCCGAGATCGCAAAGTTCAGCGCATCGGGTTTGGTTGGCGCAGGCAGCGCTTGGCAAATCCGCAGCGCATGCCAAAACCTCGCCGTCGAGCGCTGTTGTGGCGAGGCTTGAATGACCTTCGAACACGCTCTAATCGTTCGTTAGAGTCGAACTGCTTGTGGATCTGGTCGTTTGCGCCCGCATCGGGCATTGATCTGCAATTCCTCAATCGGGGTTATCAATAAAACCAATTCAAGCGTGATGGTCTTGACCCCTGCAAAAGGTTGCAGCGCTGGGCGTTAATATCAGGTTTCACACAGCCTATTCGCCCGGTCGGAAAGCCGCCGTTCATTCGCGGTCCCGTCAAGCGCCGCGCCCAGCTGCACAGCCCTCACTGCACCAGGAGAAACCATTGATCGTCCACCGAATGGCGCGTCGCATGGCTTCGCTGCTGAGCTTGGCAGCGACCCTGACCGCTTCTGCGCCAGCGCTGGCCCAGAACCTCACGCTGGGCACCAAGCTGGAACTCAACACGCTGGACCCGCATTTCTTTGCAGCGTTCCCGACCGGTTCGTCCCATCCGCTGATCTTCGAACATCTGGTCAAGCTGGACGAGAAGCTCCAGCCTCAACCTCAGCTGGCCGTCTCCTGGAAGAACATCGACCCACTCACCTGGGAGGTGAAGCTGCGCAAGGATGTGGTCTTCCACAACGGGACACCGTTTACCGCGGACGATGTGATCTTCACCTGGGACCGCGTGCCCAATGTGCCGAATTCGCCGAACTCGTTCTCTCAGTTCACGCGAAGCGTCGAAAAAATCGTCAAGGTCGACAGTCACACGCTGCACATGAAGACCCGCGCCGTCCATCCCGGCTTGCCGATGGACCTGGCCAACGTGCTGGTGGTCTCGGCTTCGGCGGGCAAGGGCGCGACCACGCAGGATTACAACAGCGGCAAGGCCGCGGTCGGCACGGGGCCTTTCAAGCTGGTCGAATGGGTGAACGGCGAGCGACTGGTGGTCGATCGCAACGATCGCTATTGGGGCCCCAAGCCGCCTTGGGCCCGCGTGACAGAGGTCGTGCTGGCCAAGGACACTGCGCGCCTGGCCGCGTTGCTGTCGGGTCAAGTCGATGCCATCGATGCGGTGCCCAGCGCCGACCTGCCTCGCTTGCGGCAGGACAAGCGCTTCTCGCTGGTGCGCGGCGGACCGGCCGCGCTGGTGCACTACATCGCCTTGGACTCGGCACGCGACGTGTCGCCTTTTGTCACCGCCAAGGATGGCAAGCCGCTGGCCAGCAATCCGCTGAAAGATGCTCGCGTGCGAAAGGCGCTGTCGTTGGCTCTGAACCGCGGCCTGATCGTCGACCGCGTGCTGGACGGCAGCGGCGTTCCAGCCGGGCAGATGCTGTCGAATGTTTTTCCGAGCGCACCCAAGGATGTCAAACCGGACCTGCAGGACATGTCGCGCGCGCAAGCCTTGCTGAAAGAGGCGGGCTGGGCGCAAGGCTTTCGGATCGTCCTGCACACCACCAATGATCGTTACCCCAACGATGCGGCGGTCGCACAGACCGTGGCGCAGATGTGGTCGCGCCTGGGCTTGAAGGCCGAGGTGGAGACCTTGCCAGGCAGCGTGTTCTTCACGCGCGCTTCCAAGCAGGAGTTCAGTGCCTTCGCCGCCCAGTACGGCGCCGAGGAAGCCGCCAACAGCCTGCGCGCATTGGTGGCCACTTACACACCGGCCAAGGGCTACGGCACGGCCAACCGTACCCGCTACGCCAACCCGATGGTCGACAACCTGCTCAGCGCTTCGTTACAGAACCTGGATGACCGGCAGCGCGACAGTTTGGTCGGCCGTGCGATCCGTGTGGCGATGGAGGATCAGGCGCTGATCCCGGTCTTCTATCCGATTTTCGACTTCGCGGCAAAGAGCGGGTTGGTGGTCACGCCCGTGCCGCAGCGACGCTTCAACGCGCTGATGATCGTGCCCGCGTCCAAGTGATGCTGCCGCAGCGCAAACGCCGCGGCGCAGCGGGGCTCTGATGCTGGCCGAGGTGCTGCGGCGCCTGACCCAGGCGGTCTTCGTCTTGCTGGCGATGTCCGTTCTGGTCTTCCTGGGCGTTTACGCCATCGGCAACCCACTGGAGTTGCTGGTCAACCCGCAGGCAGACGAGGCTGAGAAGCTGCGCGCTGCGGTCGCGTTGGGGCTGGACAAACCGCTGCCTCAACAGTACCTCGTCTTTTTTCGGGGGGCGCTGGCTGGCGACCTCGGTCGCTCCTTCGTCTTCGGCGTGCCATCGCTGGAACTGATCTTGTCGAAGCTGCCGGCCACGGTCGAACTGGCGCTGGTGGCGATGGTGCTGGCCGTGGGCATCGGTATCCCGCTCGGCCTGCTGGCCGGGCTGAAGCCGGAGAGCTGGTTCAGCCGCGGCATCATGACCGGCTCCATCCTGGGCTTCTCGCTGCCCAGCTTCTGGGTCGGCTTGGTGCTGATCATGCTGTTCTCCGTGCAGCTGGGCTGGCTGCCGTCCAGCGGTCGCGGAGAGACCGTGACGGTGTTGGGATTGCGCCTGAGTCTGTTCACCGCCGACGGATGGCTGCACCTGCTGATGCCGGCCTTCAACCTGGCGCTGTTCAAGCTGTCGCTGCTGATCCGACTGACGCGCGCCCAGACCCGGGAGGCCTTGACGCAGGACTATGTGCGCTTCGCCCGGGCCAAGGGCCTGCATGCCAGACGCGTGGTCGGCGTCCACGTGCTGAAGAACATCCTGATCCCCATCGTCACGGTGATTGGGCTGGAATTCGGGTCGGTGATTGCGTTCGCCATCGTGACCGAGTCGATCTTTGCTTGGCCCGGCACGGGCAAGCTGCTGATCGACTCCATCAACCACCTTGACCGGCCCGTGATCGTCGCCTACCTGCTGGTGATCGTGACGCTATTCGTCAGCATCAACCTGGTGGTGGACTTGCTTTACACCGTGCTCGACCCGCGGGTGCGCGCGGGTGCCCGGCGCAACGCCTCGACATGAACGCAGACCAGCCCGATAGCCCAGCGCGCCGGCTGTGGCACGCGTACACCGAGTCGCGCACGGCCGTGGTCAGCTTGGTCTTGCTGTCGATGTTGGTGGCGCTGGCGCTGCTCGCACCTTGGGTCTCGCCCCAGAACCCCTATGACCTGTTGCAGCTTGACATCCTGGATGCCAAGCTGCCGCCGGGCGAGGCGGCGGCGGCCGGCGGTCGCTTCCTGCTGGGCTCCGACGAACAGGGTCGGGACATGCTCTCGGGCATCCTCCACGGCCTTCGCATCTCGCTGCTGGTGGGCGTCGTCAGTTCTGGCGCAGCACTCGGCTTGGGGTTGTTGCTGGGTCTGGTGGCGGCCTACTTCCGTGGCTGGGTCGATGGCCTCGTGATGCGCGTGGTGGACCTGCAGCTGTCCTTCCCGGCGATCTTGCTGGCGCTGATCTTGCTGGCCATCTTCGGACAGGGGCTGGACAAAGTGATCATCGCGCTGGTGGCCATCCAGTGGGCGCTGTACGCACGCACGGTGCGCTCGTTGGCGCTGGTCGAGCGCGACAAGGAGTACATGGAGGCCGCCCGGGTGCTGGGCTTGTCGCGAACGCGCCAAGTGCTGAATCACCTGCTGCCCAACTGCCTGCCGCCACTGATCGTGGTCGCCACCGTGCAGCTGGCGCACGCCATCTCGCTGGAGGCCACGCTATCCTTTTTTGGCCTCGGCCTGCCGATCACCGAGCCTTCGCTTGGGCTGCTGATCGCCAATGGTTTCAACCACCTGATGAGCGGTCGCTACTGGATCAGCTTCTACCCTGGCTTGGCGCTGCTGATCACGATCGTGTCGATCAATTTGGTCGCCGACCGGCTGCGTGAGATTCTCAACCCAAGGCAGGTCAAGTGAGCCATGCGACCGACCCCGGCGTCCCGGTCCTGCAGGTGCAGGGGCTGAGCACGCATTTCGCCACCCGCCAGGGCACTGTGCGCGCGGTGCAAGACGTCTCCTTCACGGTGGGCCGAGGCCAGGTGCTTGGTCTGGTCGGCGAATCGGGTTCCGGCAAGTCGATCACCGGTTTGTCCATCATGGGATTGGTTGACCCGCCTGGGCGCCAGGTCAGCGGGCGCATCCTGCTGGACGGGCAGGACCTCAGCCGCTGCAGCCCGGAGGCCTGGCGCTCGGTGCGGGGTCGCCGCATCGCGATGATCTTCCAGGACCCGATGGCCACGCTGAACCCGGTGCTGCGCGTGGATACCCAGATGATCGAGGCCATCCAGGCCCATGCCGATGTGTCACACGCTGACGCGCGGGCGCGCTGCCGCGAAGCGCTGGTGCGGGTGGGCATCGCGGCACCTGACGAACGCCTGGCGGCCTATCCGCACGAGTTCTCTGGCGGGATGCGCCAGCGCGTGGCCATCGCGATCGCATTGCTCAACCATCCCGCGCTGATCATTGCCGACGAACCGACCACCGCCCTGGATGTCACCATCCAAGGCCAGATCCTGTTCGAGATGCAGCGGCTGTGCCGCGAGTCGGGCACTGCGCTGATTTGGGTCACCCACGATCTGTCCGTGGTGGCCGGGCTGGCCGACGAGATTGCGGTGATGTACGCCGGTCGCATCGTCGAGCAAGGCAGCACGGCCGCCATCATCGAAAGGCCGCGACATCCCTACACGCGGGGGCTGATCGCGTCGGTGCCGAGCCGCAACCTGCGCGGTACCCGTCTGCGCCAGATCTCTGGGATGGCGCCGTCACCGCTGGACCTGGACGAAGGCTGCGCCTTTCGAGCCCGGTGCCCTCAGGCCAGCGCCGCCTGCGCGCTGCGCCCGGCCATCACTGATCCCGAGCCCGGCCACCGGCTGTGGTGCCACCACCCTGCGCAGGGCGACCCCGCATGACGCCGCCACTGCTTGCGCTGCGCCAGGTGTCCAAGCGCTTCGAGAAGAAGCTCGATCTGGCCGGCCGTGTGGCCCGTGCGCTGGGCGCCGCCGTGCGCGAGGAGACCGTGCATGCCCTTGATCGGGTCGACATGGTGGTGCACGAAGGCGAGGTCGTCGGTCTGGTCGGCGAGTCCGGTTGCGGCAAATCCACGTTGGCCCGCATCGTCGCGGGGCTGCATGCACCCAGCGCGGGCGACATCCTCTGGCACGGCAGGCCCTTAAAGGATCTGGACGTCGTAGCGCGGCGGGCGGCGCGTCTGCAGACACAGATGATCTTCCAAGACCCGTTCGCGTCGCTGAACCCCCGCCTGAGGGTGCTGGACCTGGTCGGCGAGGCACCGGTCGTTCACGGCTTGGTGCCGGCCGCGCAGCGCCGGGAATGGGTGGCCGAACAGCTGCGCCGCGTTGGCTTGGATCCCGCCCTGGTCGACCGCTTCCCGCACCAGTTCTCCGGCGGCCAGCGGGCGCGGGTGGGTATCGCCCGAGCGCTGGCGGTCGGACCCCGTTTCCTGATCTGTGACGAGGCGGTGGCGGCACTGGACGTGTCGATCCAGGCGCAGGTGCTCAACCTGTTCATGGCACTGCGCGAGTCGCTGGGCCTGACCTATTTGTTCATCAGCCATGACCTGGGCGTCGTGCGGCACCTGTGCGACCGGGTCGTGATCATGTACCTGGGGCGCGTGGTCGAGACCGCGCCGGCGACCGAGTTTTTCGCCAGCCCCAACCATCCCTATGCCCGCGCGCTGCTGGCGGAGGTGCCCCGATTGGAGGCCCGCAAGAAGGACTTTGTGGCGATCGTCGGCGAGATTCCTTCGCCGCTGGACCCACCGCCGGGTTGTCACTTCCATCCGCGCTGTCCGCATGCCACCGCCCGCTGCCGCGAGGAGGTGCCGGTGCTCAAGCCGATCGCGCCAGGCCGCTGGTCGGCCTGCCACCTCAACGAATAGCCTGACGGCGCGTCGTTTAGGCGCGCGTGGTTAGACCACCGGATCGAGCGGCCATTTCGGTCGTGCGATCTTCTGGTAGGGCAGCGTCTGCAGGAAGGGTGTCGCTGCGCCTGGAGCCCCGACGTAGAGCACTTGGCGAGCCACCTTGGAAAATGAGGCGTGAAAGTGCTGGGCCGACTTGACGACGACGATCTGCTGGGATGCCAGGTCGCAGCCCAGGTCGGTGAAGACATCGGTGCCAGTGGCCTGACGGCGCAGGCTGATGAGCACGATGTCGATGCCCGAGGCCTGGATCCAGGCCGCATCCCCGACCGAAATAGGCGAGCCGTTCAGGCCAGACATGTGGTGCTCGGTGCGCAAGCATTTGACCGTGCAGGCAAGGTCTAGCGGGTCGCCCGAGCAACTGCCGGTCTTGCCCCCAACCCGCAACTGCAGCGTCGCGCCTTCGCCGGCCTCGAAGGCTGTGCGCACGGCCATGGGGTCCCACATTGGACCGATGGCGGCGTTCGTGAGGCCTCGCTCCAGCATGCGCCGCAGGATAAAGGTGGCGTCGCCCGGCGCGCCGCTGCCAGGATTGTCGGCGCGGTCGGCCAGCACCACCGGACCGTTGGCCGAGGCCAGCGCCGCGTCCAGCGCCTCGTCGATGGACAGGTAGCGCACCGCCAGTTGATCGCGCAGGCTGATGATCTCGTCGGCCAGACGCCGCGCCAGTTGGTCGGCCTGGGCTTGGTCGCCGTCGCAGTAGACCAGCACCTTGGTGCCCATGTCCGGCACATCACCCAGCGAGAAGCCATGGGTGATGGAAATGGACAGCACGCCGTCGCGACCCTCCAGGGCCTGGGCGCGCTCGACCAGGCCCCGCGCTGGCTGGCGCGTGGTGTGGAATGGCACGACCATGTGGCAGTCGACGACCGCGCTCACCGGCTTGATGCGGCGCAGTGCGGCCGCCTCGCACAGCGCGACGAGTTCACGCCCTCGCTCCAACACATCGATGTGCGGGTACTCCTTGAACGCGACCAACAAGTCGGCATGGCGCACCATCGCTTCGCTCAAGTGGTTGTGCGGGTCCAGTTCCGCCCCGACCACCGCGTCCGGGCCGACCAGGGCGCGCACCCGCGCCAGCAGATCGCCTTCACAGTCGTCATAGCCATCGGCCACCATCGCGCCGTGCAGCCCGATCAAGGCGATGTCCACAGGCAGGGCTGCGCGCAGATCCGCCAGCAGTTCGTCACGCAAGGTCTCGTAGGCCTGGCGCGTGGTGGTGCCACCCGGTTGCGCGGACGCCACCATGCCCTCGATCAGCGTCCAGCCCCGCGCCGGCGCCAATTCGCGCGCGGCCCATAGCGGGCCGGCCGAGCCGGTCAGGTGATTGGGGTGTTGGCCGGCGGGGAAGTACTCGCGATCCTTGAACGACGACAGGCCGGTGGGCACGGGCGCAAAGGTGTTGGTCTCGGTGGCGAGTGCAGCGGTGAAAACACGCATGGGTCTGGCTCCGGGAGGAGGGTGTCGGCGCCCGAAGGCAAGGTGACCGACTGTAGCCGCGTCCGACCATCCTGACCTGGTGGCGCGCTGGCGCGGTGGCCCGGCCGCCGATTTCAGCCGCTGCGTGGCATCCGCCCGACCAGCGGGTAGGCCGGGTCGTTGTAGCCCGGGGTCGAGGCGTGGCCTGCGCTGACCAGGCCGCTGACGAAAGCCTCGTCTTCGGCGGTGAACTCGGTGTTGACCGCCTCGAGGTAGTCCTGCCACTGCGCCAATGTCCGGGGTCCGCCGATCAAGCCGTTGACGAGCCGGTTGTTCCAGGCCCAGCCCAGCGCCAACTGGGTCGGCGTCAAGCCGCGCGATCGCGCATGGTCGGCCATGCGCTGCGCCAGCGCGAGCGACTCGGGGCGGAACTCGGTCTGCAGGATGCGGGTGTCCTGGCGCGCGGCGCGTGATCCGGAAGGCGGCGCCGCGTCGTTGCGGTACTTGCCGCTGAGCACACCGCGCGCCAGTGGGCTGTAGACCACCACGCCGACACCGTAATGCGCGCAGCAGGGCAGCAGTTCGGTCTCGATCTGGCGCGACATCGCGTTGTAAGGCGGTTGGCAGGCAATCGGCGGGGCGATGCCCATCGACCGGCACATCTCGACCACTCTTGCGACGTTCCAGGCCCGGAAGTTGGAGACGCCGAAGTGGTGCACCTTGCCGCTGTCGATCAGGTGCGCGATCGCGCCCAGCGTCTCCTCCAGCGCCGTGCTGGCGTCTTCGCGGTGCAGGTACAGCAGGTCAATCCAATCGGTGTTCAGGCGCAGCAGGCTGGCCTCGACGGCCTGCAACATGTGGCGGCGCGACAGGCCGCGTTGGTTCGGTCCGGGTCCGACCGGGTTGGCCAGCTTGGTCGCAAGCACCCAGTGTTCGCGCTTGGCCGCGATCAGCCTGCCGGTGATGCGTTCAGATTCGCCGCCCGCGTACATATTGGCCGTGTCGATCGCGTTCAACCCGGCATCGATCGACGCGGCGACGATGTTCGCGGCTTCGGCCTCGTCGGTCTGGTCGCCGAACATCATCGCGCCCAGCCAGAGCTTGGAGACCTTCAGGCCGCTGGCGCCCAGAGCTTGGTATTGCGGTTTGGGTGGCGTCATGGTTTGTCCTGTGAGGCGGGTCCATCGATTGTCAAGCAAGGCGCTCAATAGCTCATCGGCAAGGCCAGGCCCATCGCGATGAACAGGCCGCCGCAGCCGCGGTTGAAGGTCTTGCCCAAGCGAGCGAGCAGGGGACTGATGCGCTGCGCCAGGCTGGCCAGCAGGTACTCAAAGGCGAACTCGACCAGAACGAAAGTGCCGGCCATCGCGATGAACTGGACCACCAGGTCGCGTGCCGGGTCGATGAATTGGGGCAGGAAGGCGCCGTAGAACAGCAGCGCTTTCGGGTTGGACAGCGCGGTCAGCAGACCCTGGCGGAACATTTCCCGGCCCTGCGCGGCGGGTCTTGACGTGTCGGGTTGCAGCTGAATTTCTGGTGCGCGCCACAGTTGTATGCCCAGCCACACCAGGTAGGCGCCACCCAGCAGCTTGAGCCAGGTCAGCGCGGCCGCGGAAGCCTTCAACAGCGCGCCGATGCCCAGCATCGACAGCGCGATCAAGGCGGCGAACCCCAGCGCGCCGCCGCTGATGGTGAACAAGGTTTTGCGCGGGCCGTGCAGTACCCCGTGGGTCAGCACCAGCAAGCTGTTTGGGCCGGGTGTCAGCGACAGCCCCAGCGCGGCGACCAGGTAGAGCAACCAGGTGTGAAGGGCCATCAGTTTCGTGTTCACCGCTTGCGCAAAGCGGCAGTCTACGTCTGCGGCAGATCGCCGTGGCGATCTGCCGGGCCCGTCAATGCTTCAGCCGAACTTGCCGGTGTCTACCCACTCGGCGTTGATCAGCGACCACCAGTCGACCGCCAGCCCCTTGAGCACGTAGTCGTAGGGCAGCCAGCCGTAGCCGGCGTCGCCCCAGCCAGCGCCCCAGGAATTGCGGATCAGCAAGGCACCCGTGGTCGGCGCCGAGCCCGCGTTGCTGTTCCTGATCACCAGGTTGTCGTTGTAGCCCGCCACATCCACCGCATGACCTCCCACCACCCGGTCGGTGGCCGTTGGGTACGGGATCGCCCCTTTGTTGGCCGCGCTGGCTTGGGTGTAGGAGTTGTAGACCGTGAAGCCGAAGAACGCTGGCAGACCGGCTGACAGGTTGGTCTTGATCGCGTTGAGCAGCGCCGCCTTGCTGGTGCCCGAAGGGTCAAGCCGGTAGTAGGTGACGGCCTGGTAGTTGCTGCTGAACGAGTACAGAAAAGCCGAGGGCTCGGCGTCGAAATTGGCCACCACATAAGGCCAGTACTCCTCGGGCGGTACGCCGAACAAGGCCAAGGCTTCCATCGTGCTGCGCAGGTAGGCGCCGGTGTCGCCGGTCCATTTCAGCAGGTTGCGTGTGGCTTTGTAGAGAAACAGCCGTGAGCCGTCGAGGTGCTTGCCGAAGGCCCGGCGCTCGCAGTACTCCAGCAGGCCCAGGCCGGCGTTCGCAGTGCACGAGCCCAGGTTGAGCTGGTTCTCGATCGGCGAGAACCAGGCCCGCAGGTCGACGCTGGGCGCCAGCTCGGCCGGGCCCACCCTGGCGCCTGCGCCCTTGAGTTTGCTCAGCATGGGTTTGACGGCATGGTGGTCTGGGGTGTAGTCCCGGATGCTGGGCAGATCGCGCAACCAGCCCAGTCGGTGGGCGGAAGAGATGTCGGACATGTTGCATTTCCTTGAGGTTTGGAAGCACGAACCGACAATGGCCGGCGTGCTGCGTCGGACCGGCACTGGCCGGTGTGGCAGGCTCGGTCGCGGCGCCAGTGCATTCAACCCGGCAAGCCCTTCGGCCGGGGGTCTTCAGGCCCCAAGAACTTGGGGGTCCCGGCCCGTGCTAGGCCTGAAAAACCTGCCGCGCTTGCGCAATGGCAAGGGCGGCGGCTGCGTCGGTTCGGGCCGCCCAGGCTTGGTCAGCGCGTCGGCCGAACATCATCCCAATCGTGTGCTCGGTGGGCGTCAGTGGCGCAAACAAATGCTCGCTCATGATGCGGGTCAGGCAGCTTGGTGCGGTGTGTCTGGCGCTGAGTCGGCTTGCTGGCCGTAAGTTCTGAACTTCTCCAGCACCCTCGCCATCTCGTCGTCTGACAGCCGCTTGGGTGCGCCGAAAGCCAGCACCTGCAAGTAGAGCTGGGCCATCTCCTCGACGGTCACGGCCAGCGCCATGGCCTGTGTCAGGTTGGCATGCGCAGCGATCATGCCGTGGTGGGCCATCAGGCAGGCGCGCCGGTCTTTCATCGCGACCAGCACGGCCTGGCCGAGCTCGGCGCTGCCGAAAGTCTGGTAGCGGGCGCAGCGGATATTGTGGCCACCGGCAGCGGCCACCATGTAGTGAATGGCCGGGATGTCGTGCCCGAGGACGCTCACCGCGGTGGCATGGATCGAATGCGTGTGCACAACCGCGTTGAGCTCCGGTCGCTCGAGCAGGATGTCGCGGTGAAAACGCCACTCGCTCGACGGCAGGATGTCTCCTTGGTAGCGGCCTTCCCAGTCCATGAAAACGATTTGCTCGGGCGTCATGCCGGCGTAGGGCAGGCCGGTGGGCGAGATGTGAAAGCCTTCCTTGCCGCGCACGCTGATGTTGCCGGCGGTGCCTTTGTTGAGACCCAGTGCGGCCATGCTTTGAAGCGCTTCGACCATCGCGATACGGGTGGACAGGTGGTCTCTCATGGGTTGTTCTGCAGGGTTGGGTTGGCCGGGCCAGTGCGGATAGCGGCATTGTGCAGACGGGGTGCTGGCCCCCGTGCTCGGGGCTGGCGGTCGCGGCGTCTGGGTGCAAGCCCGATAGCCGACCCGCCGCAGACCCTGTATCGTGTGCCATCCCCACTGCAGGATCACTCCGTATGAAGATCGCATTTTTCGGCACCGGCCTGATGGGTTCGGGTTTTGTCCGTCGGCTGCTTGCCAACGGCCACGAGGTCAATGTCTGGAACCGCAGCCCCGCGAAGGCGCGCGCGCTTGAGGCCGAAGGCGCCAAGGCGTTCGACGACCCGGCCGCTGCGCTGGTGGGCGCCGAGCGAATCCACTTGTCTTTGTCTGACGACGCGTCGGTCGACGCGGTGCTCGAGCCGATGGCCGCAGGAATTTCGGCCGCAGTCTGGATCGTCGACCACACGACCACTGCGGTCACGCCCACCGCCGAGCGTGTTGCGCGCTGGGCGGGGCGCGGCAAGACCTTCGTTCACGCCCCGGTGTTCATGGGTCCGGCCAATGCGCAAGATGGCACGGGTTTGATGATCCTGTCGGGTGCCGCGGCACATCACGAAGCGCTGCTGCCGGCACTGCAACGCATGACTGGCAAGGTGGTCTACCTGGGCGAGGCCCCCGAGCGGGCGGCAGCCTTCAAGCTGTTCGGCAACATGACGCTGATCGGGATGATGGGCGTGCTCGGCGATGTCAACCGGCTCGCGCATTCGGTTGGCATCTCGACCACCGACGCGTTCTCGCTGTTCAAGCACTTCAACCCGGGCCAGTTCCTGCCGGCTCGCGCAGACAAGATCGCCGCAGGCGACTTCAGCGCGCCGTCTTTCGAGGTCTCGATGGCGCGCAAGGACGTTCGGCTGATGATCGAGCAAGCCCAGCGCGGCGGCGTCGACCTGTTCGTGATGCCCGGTGTGGCGGCGATGTATGACGCTGCGATCGCGCGCGGCGAGGGTGCGCTGGACTCGGCCGCCGCTGCCAGAATTCCGACCTGAAGACCCCCACTCAAACCACGAGGAGCCCAACACATGATCGAACACCATTTAGACATCCCCACCGCAGACGGCGCGATGAACAGCTTCGTGGTCCACCCAGAGGAGGGCGGGCCGCATCCGGTGGTGTTGTTCTACATGGACGCACCCGGCAAGCGTGAAGAGCTGCACGACATGGCGCGGCGACTGGCGGCCACCGGCTACTGCGTGGTGCTGCCCAATCTGTACTACCGCGTCACGCGCGATTTCTGGCTGAAGGAGCGGACCGAGCCGGCGCTGGCGCACATGTTTTCGCTGATGGCCACGCTGAACGCCGCCACCACCGAGTGCGATACCCGGGCCTTGCTGAAATTCGTCGACGCCCAGCCCTATGCCGACAAGACGCGGATCGGCGCGGTTGGTTATTGCATGAGCGGTCCTTTCGTGGTGTGGGCGGCGGCGGCATTCCCGGACCGCTTTCGCAGCATCGCGTCGATCTATGGTGCCAACATGGCCACCGACAAACCCGACTCGCCGCACCTGGTGGCGTCGAAGGTCCAGTGCGAGAGCTATTTCGCCTGTGCCGAGACCGACAAATGGGCTTCGCCTGCGGACATCGCCAAGCTCGAAGCCGGGCTGCAAGCGGGCGGCAAACCCCATCGCGTCGAGTGGTATCCCGGCACCGAGCACGGTTTCGCGTTCCCGCAGCGCGCCTGCTACCACCAGGTAGGGGCCGAGCGGCACTGGGAGCGCCTGCACCGCCTGTTCGGGCGGACCTTGAACCCGGCCGCCTGAAGCTAACCCATCCGCCTCGAGGCCGACATGGACTACAGCGATTACCGGTGTTTACGGGTCGAACTGACCCAGGGCGTGGCCCGCGTCACGCTCGCCAACGGCGAGATCAACCTGCTCGACAAGCCTTTGTTCAAGGAGATGATCAGGCTGACCGAGCAGCTTGCCGCCGACGACGAGGTGCGCGTCGTGATCCTGTGCTCGGCCAACCCGGACTTCTTCATCGCGCATTTCGATGTCGGCTTGATCCTGAAGTTTCCAGTCGAAGCGCCGGCACCGGACGCCGGCTTGTCGCCTTTCCACCGGATGTGCGAGACCTTGCGAACGATGCCCAAGGCGACGATCGCGGTGGTCGAGGGCCGGGCGGGCGGCGGCGGTAGCGAGATCGCACTGAGCTGCGACATGCGCTTTGCGCTGCGCGGCCGGGCAGTCTTCAACCAGCCCGAGGTCGCGCTGGGCATCCTGCCTGGTGGCTCGGGCACGGTGCGCTTGTCGCGGTTGCTGGGGCGCTCTCGCGCGCTTGAGGTGGTGCTGGGGTGCGACGATGTGTCCGCTGAAACAGCGCAGGACTGGGGCTGGGTCAACCGGACGCTGTCGTTAACCGAGCTGTGGCCGCATGTGGACCGGCTGGCGGCGCGGATCGCGTCGTTTCCAGCGCATGCGGTCGCGGCTGCCAAGGCCAGCGTGCTGCGAGCAGAGAAAGAGGTGTTGCCCGACCTGCTGGCCGAGGCCGCAGCGTTCCAGGGCACGCTGAGCGGGGCGGGCACGAGATCGGCGATGGCGTCTTTCCTGGCCTCGGGTGGGCAGACCCCAGCCGGCGAACTGCGCTTGGGCGAGCTCGCCGCCGAGCTGCACCGATCGTCTCGAGGCTGAGCCGGGCAGAGCCGGTCTGAGCCCGGCGCGCGACCCTCAGTCCACGGAAGCGCCGGAGGATTTCACGATCCGGGCCCATTTGGCGATGTCCTCGTTGAGGATCGCCGCGAACTGCTCAGGCGTCACCGGCTTGTCGGCCGGCGCGGCAAGCTCGACACCGAGCTGTTCGAGCTTGTCGCGCAGCTCTTTGCCTGCCAGCGTCTTGGCCATGGCGTCCTGCAGCTTGACCAGCGCCTCCTGCGGCACACCGGTCGGCGCGAACAGGCCGATCCACAACGTGCCGTTGTAGCCCGGCAGCGTCTCGGCGATCGTCGGCAAGTCGGGCAGCACCGGCGAGCGCGTCGCACCGCTAACGGCCAATGCGCGCAGCCGGCCGGACTTGATGTGCGCCAGCGCCGACGGCAGGCTGGCGAACAGCATCGGCAATTGACCGCCCAGCACGTCGTTGAGCGCCGGTGCCACGCCCTTGTAGGGCACATGTTGCAACTTCACGCCGGCCATGCTGCCGAGCATCTCACCCAGCAAGTGGTTCAGCGTGCCATTGCCGGCCGAGGCGTAGGGTAAATCGTTGGGTTTGCCCTTCGCCATCGCCAGCAGCTCGGCCACGGACTTGGCAGCGAACGACGGATGCACCAGCAGCACGTTGGGCACTGTGCCGATCAGGCTGATCGGTTTGAAGTCCTTCACCGGGTCGAAACCCGGGTGCTTGTACAGCGCCGGGTTGATGGCCTGGCTGCTGCTGATCGTCATCAGCAAGCTGTGCCCATCTTTGGGCGCCTGCGCCGCGAGTTGGGTGCCGATGTTGCCGCCCGCCCCGGGTCGGTTGTCGATCACGACCGAGCCGCCCAGCACCTCAGCGAGTCTTTGCCCGACGACCCGGCCGACGATGTCGTTGGTGCCGCCAGCAGCCTGCGGCACCAGCATCACGATCGGCCGGCTCGGGTAGGTTGATTGCGCTTGCGAGAAGGTGGGTCCCAGGCAGCCCATGGCGGCGGCCAGCAGAACCAGGCGTCGGGTGGCAAGGCAGATCGGCATGCGGGGCTCCAAGCAAGGTGCATCGGTTGGCGGCGCCAAGCGACGCGGGGCTTGTTGGAGGTCGCGCTGGCCGGCTCGGTCCGCAGTATGAACCACGACCCAAGGTAAGCTCGCCGCAACCAGGAGGATCCCGATGAAAGATGTTGAACCCAACGCTTCTGCGCCGTCCGAAGTGCTTTACGTCGTCGAAGACCAGATCGCCGTCATCACGCTCAATGCGCCCGAGCGCATGAACACGATCTCGCGCGCGATGCTGGGCGAGTTGACGCGCCTGCTGCTCAAGGCCAACGAGGATCCGGCGGTTCGCTGTGTGATCCTGACCGGCAAGGGCCGGGCATTTTGCGCCGGCCTCGACCTGCGCAGCGGACGGCCCGAAGGCGGTCTGAGCCTCGCGTCGTCATCGACCACCTTGAACCTGCGCGACACCCCGCCGACGGTGTTGCAGGCGATGGACAAACCCACGATCTGCGCGGTCAACGGCGGTGCTGCCGGTTATGGCATGGACACTGCGTTGGGCTGCGACATCCGCATCATGGCCGAATCGGCCAAGCTCGCGGCGGCCTTCGTCAAGCGTGGTGTCGTGCCCGAGTCGGGCGGCACCTGGTTTTTGCCGCGAATGATCGGCTGGGCCAAGGCCGCCGAGTTGATCTTTACCGGTCGTACGCTGAGCGCCCGCGAGAGTCTGGACTGGGGTCTCACCAACTTGGTCGTGCCCGACAGCGAGCTGATGGACCGGGCCCGGGCGATGGCGCGCGAGATCGCCTCGAATGCGCCACTGGCGGTGCAAGCCGCCAAACGCATGATGCGCATCGGTCTGAACGAGACCTTTCCCGACCATGTCCACCATGTCTATCTACAGCTGCTGCCGCTGTTCAAGACGCAGGACATGGCCGAAGGCATTCAGGCTTTCATGGAAAAGCGCGAACCGCAGTTCAAAGGGCAATGACATGAGTGGCAGCACCGCCGGCGCGCCGGCATTTCGCAAGATGGACTGGCTACCGCGCGACATCGAGGTCGATCGCCGCGACGACGGCGTGATCGTTCTGAAATCGCGCTTTGCGCTCAAACCTTATGAAAAACACATCCCGGCGTCGCTTGCCAAATGGGCGCTCGAACGGCCCGACACGACTTGGCTGGCGCAGCGCAAAGGCCCAGACCGCCAGTGGCGAAAGCTGTCGTATGGCGAGGCGAAGCGCAGCGTCGATGCGCTGACCCAGGGCCTGCTCAATCTTGGGCTGGCGCCTGGCAGCACGGTGGCGATTCTGTCGGGCAATTCGATGGAACATGCGCTGATGACGCAGGCGGCCATGCAGGCTTGCTTGCCGGTGGCGCCGATCTCGCCGGCTTACTCGCTGATGAGCCAGGACCATGCGAAGCTGAAATACCTCTTCGGCCTGGTCAAGCCGGCGTTGGTGATGGTGCAGGACGGACCGATGTTCGAGAAAGCGCTGAGAGCCTTGAACCTCGACGGCCGCACCGTCGTGCATGTCGACCAGCCTGCCGAGGGCATCGCCAGCGTCGACTTTGCGGCGCTGGCGGCGACGCCGGTGACGCCCGAGGTCGACGCGGCGATCGATCGCATCCGACCTGAGACGGTCGGCAAGTTGCTGTTCACTTCGGGGTCGACCGGCATGCCCAAGGCCGTCATCAACACGCAGCAGATGATGTGCGCCAACGTGGCGATGGGCACGCAGGTTCGTCATCATCCCGACGGCCTGGACCCGGTTTACCTGGACTGGATGCCCTGGAACCACACAATGGGCGGCAACGCCTTGTTCAATTCGCTGTTGACCGAAGGTGGCACGCTCTACATTGACGACGGTCGGCCGACGCCAGGCCAGTTTGACGAGACCTTGCGCAATCTGCGTGAGATTTCGCCGACGTATTACGCCAATGCACCTGCAGGTTATGCCGCGCTGGCCGCAGCACTGGAGACCGACGAAGCGCTGTGCCAAAGCTTCTTCAAGAACCTGGGCCTGATGGCCTATGGCGGGGCACGTCTGCCCGACGATTTGTACGAGCGGATGCAGGCCTTGGCCGTTCGAACCACCGGGCAACGCATCGTTTTCTACACCGGCTGGGGTTCGACCGAAACCGCGCCGACCTCGACCGGCACCTATTGGGACACCGAGCGCGTCGGCCTGATCGGGCTGCCCTTTCCGGGCGTCGAGCTCAAGATGGTGCCCGCCGGCCCGGCCTATGAGTTGCGGCTGCGCGGCGTCCATGTCACACCGGGCTACTTCGACCAGCCCGAACTGACCCGTGCGGCGTTCGACGCCGAGGGGTTTTATTGCATCGGCGATGCCGGCACCTTTGTCGACCCGCAAGACCCGGCGCAAGGGTTGATCTTTGCCGGCCGTGTCGCGGAGGAGTTCAAGCTGATGACCGGCACTTTCGTGCAGGTCGGCGCTTTGCGCACCGATGCGATCGCCGCGACCTCGCCCATCCTGCTCGACGCGCTCGTCACTGGGCAAGACCGCCCGTTGGTCGGCCTGCTGGCTTGGCCCAACCTGCCGGCTTGTCGGCAGATCATCGGCGACCCCGAGGCCGGTTTCGAGACGGTGGTCAGACATCCGGCACTGCTGGCCCGACTCAGGCAAGGCCTGGAAGCCCACAACGCATCGACTGGCGGCGCGAGCAGTCGGCGCATCGCGCGCGTGATGTTGATGACCGAGCCGCCCTCGATCGACGGCAACGAACTCACCGACAAGGGCTACATCAACCAGCGTGCCGGCCTGGGCCGCCGCGCCGCGCTGGTCGATCGCTTGTACGCCGAGCCGCCCAGCGACGACGTCATCGTGCTGGGCTGAGGCCTCCCCGTCAGAACTTGGTGTAGCCGCCGTCGATGACGAACTGTTCGCCGGTGGTGTAGGACGAGGCGTCGCTTGCGAGGTAGACCGCGATACCGCCGAAGTCGTCGATCTCGCCCCAGCGCCGGGCCGGGATGCGCGGCAGCACCGCGTCAGCAAACTTCGGGTTGTTGACCGAGCGCTCGGTCATGTCGGTGACGATCCAGCCCGGCAGGATCGAGTTGACCCGGATCCGGTGGCGCGCCAGTTCCACCGCCAGCGCGCGAACATAAGAAGTCACGGCGCCCTTGGACGCGCCATAGTGGCTGCTGCGGGCCGCGCCCTCGACCGCTGCGGTGCTGGCGGTGGCGATCAGCGAGCCGCCCTCGCCGCGCTCGACCATGTGTCTGGCGGCGGCGCGGAAGGTCAGGAATACGCCTTCGACATTGATGCGCTGGATGCGGCGGAACTCTTCCAAGCTCATGTCGAGCATCATCGTGCCCTTGCCGCCGATCCCAGCGTTGGCATAGCAGGCGTCGACCCGCCCCAGGGCTGCCACAGAAGCCGCGAAAGTGCTGTCGATCTGGGCCTCGTCGCCGACGTCGCAGACGAAAGCATGGACGCGTGACGCGTCGCCACATTCAGACGCCAGCGTCGCCTTGGCCTTGGCGGTCTTGTCCGGGTTTGACCCCCAGACCGCCACCGAGGCACCGGAGGCCAGCAGCGCGCGCGCCATGCCGTAACCAATGCCGCCATTGCCACCGGTGACGATGGCGCCGCGGCCGCTCAGATCAAAAGGTTTGTACATGCAGGTCTCCTCGCAGGGGTGGTTGTGACGACGATCGAATCTAGCGAAGATGATATGCCCGCACCTGCGGCGCAGCCTGAACACAAGCGACAGCGCCGCGGTCGTCTGGCGCAGCACAATCCGGCCCATGCCTCAACATCCCGACCGCCATGTGCCTCTGCAAGGGGCCACCAATTTCCGCGACCTCGGGGGTTACCCCGGCCACGGCTCGCGCCCACTGCGATGGCGCAAGCTGTTTCGCTCAGACCATCTGGCTGGACTGACCGAGGCCGACCATGCGGTGCTGGCGGGGCTGGGGCTGGCCAGGACGATCGACTTCCGCGGTGAGGCCGAGCGCGCCGCTACGCCCTACCGGCTGCCGGGTGTGGTCCAGCATTCGCTGGTCATCGAGCCCGCCGTCGTCCAGCGCATGCAGGACCTGGCGGCCGCTGGGCGCCAACTCAGCGCCGAGGTCGTGGTCGAGTTGATGAAAGATCTGTACCGGGCGATGGTCACCGACCATGCGCACCGATTTGCCGAGATGTTTGACCTGCTGTTGCAATCCGACGCACCGGCCGTGCTGCATTGCACCGCTGGCAAGGACCGGACCGGCGTTGGCTCGGCGTTGATTCTGCTGGCGCTGGGGGTGCCGCGCGAACTGGTGCAGCAGGACTACTTGCTGACCAACCAGTTCTACCGGCGTCCGCCGGTGCCTCCCAGCGACACCCCCGCCGAAGCGCTGGCGGTGCTGTGGCGGGTACAGCAGGGCTTTCTCGATGCTTCGTTGCAGGCCTTGGATGCGGAGCACGGCGGTGTCGAGGCCTACCTGCGGCAAAGGCTCGGCCTGAGCCCAGCCTCACTTCAGACGCTGGCAACACGCTATCTTCAAAGCGCTTAGCGCCGCCACCGCGGCGCTTGCCTAGCGGCTGGCGAAGAACACCAATGACTTGTCGTTGCTGCTGTTCTTGGACAGCACAATGAGTTGAGCCTTGGCGTTGTTCATGGCCTGCAGCAGGCCGATGCCGCGGTATTGGACCGCCGCATCCTTGCAGGCGCTGCCGGCAAGCAAAGCGATGTCAAAGACGTTCTCGCCCGTGATACCCGGTGCCCGTGGGTTGATGCTGCCGCTGAGGATGCAGGTGCCGTTGGTGACCTTCAAGCCCGATGCGGCATCGATCGTGGCCGTTGCCGTGGCGGTCGCGGTGGCGGTCGTCCCGGGCACCACGGCGCCGGTCCAGGTGCCCACGACATCCGCGAGTTTGGCTGAAATGTTGTACTGGTAGGCCGCAGTCGGCGCCGGTGCCGAGGTGAACGCCGCCGTGCCGCTGCTGGAGGTGATGCTGCCGTTCAGGCTCTTGCCGGCCACGTAAGGGGCGGTCACGGCGACCGGGGTGATGGTCAGCGTGCCGTGGAAATCCAGTGCGTCGATCGAATTGAATCGCATGTTGGAGACGCTGCCGGTGCCCTGAACGAAGCCTTCGACATTGCTGAACCCAACCCAGGCGTTGGCCCCCGTCGGGCTGCTGGCTGCTGTGCTGGTGGGGTTGGCTGTGCCGTAGACCAACCAGAATTGACCGTCGTGCAGGATGCTGGTGGCCATCAGCGTGGCAGAAGACCTGTTGCCATGCCACAGGCCTTCGAGCACTGTGATCGAGTCGGGCGTGGTGCTGCCACCACAGCCCGGCATCAGGCCGATGCCAGCAGCCAGACAGGCGGCGGCGACGAGACTCAGGCTAGAGCGTTTCAAAAAAAAGCGCACCTTGGCTCTCCAGATAGTGGCCATCAGCAGGTTGTGGCGTTGCGCCGAGTGTAGGGTTCAAATCGGCAGGGTGCTGCCAAGGGCCTGGCCGGCGCATCGCGTTTGACCTGGCCTGGCGGCCAGATCAAACGCCTTCGATGATCCGCATGTCTCGGATGACGGCGTTCTTGCCCAGCGCGGCCAAGGCCTCCTGGTAGCCTGGGCTGGCATAGGCGGCCAGCGCCTGGGCCACGGTTTCGAACTCGATCAAGACCAGGCGCTGCATCATGCCCGCCTCCTTGGTGGCGGCGGGCAGGCCGCGGGCCAGAAACTTTGCGCCGGCAGCGGTCAGCGCGGGGCCTGCCAGCTTGGCATAGGCGGCCAGTGCCTCCGCATCCTTGACTTCGTGGTAGGCACTGACCCAGTAGGCTTTGGTCATCGGGCATCCTTCTTTGATGAGGGTTGGAATTTTCTCGGCGTTGCATCCGGCTTCAAGCCGTTGATGCCCTGCGCTCAAAAACGTCTGGCGGATGATGCCAGTCTTTGTCGCCTGGATCGCTGAGGAAGATGCTCACTGCCATCCTGTAGGCCAGCGCGAAGACCCCGAGGCGCATCGGCAGCGTCACCCAGTGGCCGCAACCGGGTGCGTCACCCAGGTGTCAGGGCATGCACCCATTGCCGATGGCAGGGTTGGCCCTAAGCTTTGGCTCTGACGATGAGCACCCTGATGCCTGTGACCACCGAGCCCCTTCGTTCAGCCGAACGTGTCGACGCGCTGCTCGAATTGCGCGATGTCGGCGTGTCGTTCCGAACCTCGGCCGGCGATTTGGCGGTCACCCGCGGGGTGTCCTTTCGCGTCGCGCGTGGCGAGCGCATCGGCCTGGTCGGCGAGAGCGGCTGCGGCAAGACCGTCACCGGCCTGGCCATCATGCGATTGCTGGCCGCCGACTCGGCGCGCATTGCCGGACAGGTGTTGTTCGAAGGCCGCGACCTGGTTTCGCTGCCGGCGCCGCAGATGCGTGCGCTGCGAGGGCGTGAGATCGCGATGATCTTCCAAGAGCCGATGAGCGCGCTCGACCCGGTCTTCACGATTGGCCACCAGATCGGCCAGGCTTACCGGTCGCACTTCGCGGTGTCGCGGGCCGAGGCGCGCGAGCGCGCGGTGCGGGCGCTGGCCCAGGTGGGCATCGCGCTGCCATCGCGGCGCCACGACGAGTACCCGCACCAGCTCTCGGGAGGTATGCGCCAGCGCGTGATGATCGCGATGGCCTTGGTTTGCGAGCCCAAGCTGCTGATCGCCGATGAACCGACCACCGCGCTGGACGTCACCGTGCAAGCCCAAATCACCGACTTGCTGCGCGATCTGAGCGAGCGCACTGGCACCGCGCTGCTGTTCATCACGCACGACCTGGGTGTGGTCGCCGAGACTTGCACGCGGATGGTGACGATGTACGCCGGCGAGGTGGTCGAAGACGCGCCGGTCGATGCCGCGTTGGCGCGACCGCGCCACCCCTACACCTCGGGGCTGTTGCGATCGCTGCCTCGTTTGACGCCCAGGCGCGCGCCGCTGGGCTTCATCCCGGGCCGTGTGCCGGGCGCTGCCGAGATGCCAGCGGGCTGCCGCTTCCTGCCGCGCTGTGGCCATGGGTTGGCGAACTGCGCGCAGCCCCAGACCTTGCACGTGCTCGACCGAGCGCCGTCGGATGGGCCCTTGGGCGAGCGCCGCGTGCGCTGCTGGCGCGCCGACGTGCTGCAGTTGCCAGGGGCTGTGAACCCATGAGCCCGATGGTTGAGGCGCGCGAGTTGCGCATCCTG
The DNA here is from genome assembly GCA_947448955.1 of Burkholderiales bacterium. GTDB lineage: Bacteria > Pseudomonadota > Gammaproteobacteria > Burkholderiales > Burkholderiaceae_C > Pseudaquabacterium. The sequence continues at coordinate 17,527 of CANFPU010000004.1, read as the reverse complement.
TTCCCGACCCAGGATGGCCGCGCCACCGTCAAGGCGGTCGACGGGGTCAACCTGCAGGTGATGGCCGGCGAGACCTTCGGCGTGATTGGTGAATCGGGTTCTGGCAAGACCACGCTGGGGCGTGCGCTGGTCTCGCTGATCAAGCCCAGCGCGGGCCAGGTGCTGCACGGTGGCGTCGATCTGGCCAAGGTGTCTAGCGCCGAGCTGAGGCTGCGCCGCCGCGAGCATCAGATCGTTTTTCAGGATCCGAACGCATCGCTCAACCCGCGGCTGAGCATCCTCGACTCGGTGATCGAGCCGCTGCAGATTGCCGGCAGCGGCAGCGCCGAGTCGAGGCAGGCCGCCGCGCTGGCCGCACTGTCTCGGGTTGGTTTGGCGCGCGAGTACGCTTCGCGCTTCCCGCACCAGCTCTCGGGTGGCCAGAAGCAGCGCGTCAACATCGCCCGGGTGTTGACGCTGCGCCCGAAGCTCATCGTCTGCGATGAGGTGGTGGCCGCGCTCGACGTCTCGATACGCGGCGACATCCTGAACCTGTTCGCGGACCTGCAGCGCGAGCTTGGCCTGACCTATGTGTTCATCACCCACGATCTGTCGGTGGTCTCGCACATCAGCGACCGCATCGCGGTGATGTACCTTGGGCGATTGCTTGAGCTCGGGCCCACCGACCAGCTCAGCGACCGACCGCTGCACCCCTACACCCAGGCCTTGCTGTCAGCCGAGCCAGTGCCGCTGCCTGCGGCGCTGCGCACCGCGCGTCGGATCGTGCTCGAAGGCGAGATTCCCAGCCCGGTGGATCCGCCCTCGGGCTGCCGTTTCCGTACCCGCTGCCCGCATGCCAAGCCACGTTGCAGCGACGAGCAGCCGGCTTGGCGCGAATTGCGGCCCGCGCATTGGGTGGCCTGCCATTTCGCCACGCCCGACGGACCACCGGCGTCGAACACTGCCCAAACACAGCCTGCTCAGCCCCGAACTTCACTGGAGATGACATGAATCCGATCGACCAAGATGACCGCGAAAGCGCCTTCACGCTCGCCCTGGGGCTGAAGCGCCGCGAAGCGCTGACGCTGCTGGGTGGCGTCGCGCTGGGCACGGCCGGGCTGCCGGCGCTGGCCCAGGCTCAGGCCCAGACCAAAGGCGGCGTGCTGAAGGTCGCCGCACCGGCCAATCCTTCCAGCATGGACCCTGCCACCGGCGGCGCAGGGTCGGACCATGTGTTTCTGTGGACTATCTACGACACCTTGGTCGACTGGGACTACGCCACGCTCAAACCGGTTCCTGGCATGGCCGAGTGGGCGACCCCCGATGCCCAAAGCTTCGTGCTGACGATCAAGCCAGGCATCACGTTTCACGACGGCACGCCGATGGACGCCGCAGCCGTCAAGTTCAACCTCGACCGCAACCGCAACGACCCGCGCTCGAATGTGAAGGTCGATCTCGTCAACATCACCGCAGTCGATGTGACCGGCCCGCTGCAGCTCAAGCTGACGATGAAGCAACCCGATGCAGCGCTGCCGGCGATCCTGTCCGACCGCGCCGGCATGATGGTGAGCCCCAAGGCGGTGCAGACGCTGGGCAATGAGCACGACCGCAAGCCGGTCGGCGCCGGTCGCTGGAAGTTCGTCAGCTGGGCCGACAACCAGAAACTGGTGGTCACGCGCAACGACAAGTATTGGCGCGCCGGCCAGCCCGCGCTCGATGGCATCGAGATGTCGATCATCCCCGAGATGGCCACCGGCCTGCGCTCGGTGGTGGCGGGTCAGAACCACCTGGCATACGGCTTGTCGGCGCGCTACTCGCCGATTGCCAGCAAGGCCAAAAATGTGACGGTGGTGACCGGGCCGACGCTTTACTGCTACATGTTGTTCCTGAACTACGCCCGCGCGCCACTGAACAACCCCAAGGTGCGCCAGGCGATCAACTTCGCCATCAACCGTCAACTGTTCATCAACGCGACGATGGGCGGCGTCGGCGAGCCCGCAGCGATGCTGCTGCCGTCAACCCATTGGGGCTACGACAAGGGCGTGGCGGGGCTCTACAAGTTCGACCCCGATCGTGGCAAGAAGCTGATGGTCGAGGCCGGCTATCCCAATGGGCTCGACATCACCGTGGGTGGCTACACCGACCAGGATGCGGTGCGACGATCCGAGGTGCTGATCGACCAGCTCAGCAAGATCGGCATCCGCTGCAAGTACATCAACGGCACGGTCGCCGAGGCCGCCGGACAGTTCTTCGGCAACGAGAAGAAGTTCGATGCACTGCAGGCGGCTTGGACCGGTCGGCCCGACCCGAGCATGACGTACGCGCTGGCGTTCGGCAAAGGGGCTTACTACAACGCCGGTCGCGCCGAAGCGTCCGAAGAGCTCAGCCAGTTGCTGCTCGACAGCCGCGCCAAGGAAGACATCACTTACCGCAAGCAGGTGTTGGCCAAGGTGCAGCGCATCGTGATGGAGCAGGCGCTGGCCGTACCGATCGCGTTCAACTTCGAGTTGGACGCGGTCGCGACCAATGTCAAGGGCTTCAAGCCCAACCTGCTGGGCAAGCCCAAGTTCTGGGACGTCTCGCTCGCGCCATGAGTGTCTGCCTGAGCTTGCGCGGCTTGCCAAGACCATGATCGGCCGGGACGGGTTCCGCTTTCTGTTGCGCCGTCTGGCGCAGGCCTTGCCGGTGCTGGTATTTGCGACCTTTGTCGTGTTCAGCCTGCTCAAGCTGGTGCCGGGTGACATCGCGGTCACGCTGGCTGGCGAGAACGCGACCGATGAACGCATCGCCGAGATCCGGATGCTTTACGGGCTCGACCGTCCGTTCCTGCTGCAGTACAGCGACTGGCTTTGGAAGGCCGTGCACGGCGACTTGTCGAAATCGCTGCTGTCGGGCGAGCCGGTGATGACCTCGATCGCGCGATGCCTGCCCAACACCTTGCTGATCGTCTCGATTGCGCTGAGCGTCGCGCTGGTCGTCGGCGTGCCCTTGGGCATGCTCGCCGCGAGCCGGCCTCGCAGCTGGATCGACGGCGGCGTGATGGGTTTCGCGTCGATCGGCGTGGCGGTACCCAACTTCTGGCTCGCGATGCTGCTGGTGTCGCTGTTCGCGCTGCAACTGAACTGGTTGCCAGCCACTGGATCGTCACCGTTGATGGCCGACCCGGTGCTGTCGCTGCGCCATGCGCTGCTGCCAGGTCTGGCGCTGGCGGCCGGCGGGGTGGCCGAGATCGCGCGCCAGCTGCGCAGCTCGCTGATGGAGATCCTGTCGTCCCAAGCGGTTCGAACCTTGCACGCCGTGGGCATGCATCCTGCGCGCATCCTGTGGCAACACGGGTTGAAGAACGTCGCGATGAACATGATCACCGTGGTGGCGCTGCTGGCCAACCGATTGCTGGCGGCCACCGTCGTGGTCGAGGCGGTGTTCGCGGTTCCCGGCATGGGCAACCTGATCGTCAATGGCGCGATCCACCGCGACTTTCCCATCGTCCAAGGCGTCGTGTTCGCGATGGTGCTGATCGTGATCAGCCTGAACTTGCTGGCCGACATGCTGTACCGGGTGGCCGATCCGAGGGTGACATGAGACCGAACGACCAGCCATCCGTCCTCGATGAGCCGTCGCTCACGGCGCCGCAGCGCCTCACGCGGTTGCTGCGCTGGTTGCGGTCGGACCTGGCCGCTGCGGCCAGCCTCGGACTGCTGTTGGCGCTGGTGGGGCTGGCCATCGGCGCGCCTTGGATCGCGCCCTATTCGCCGATCGAGCAAGACCTGGTCAACACCTTGGCTGACGCCAGCGCAGCGCATTGGCTGGGCACCGATGACCTGGGCCGCGATGTGCTCAGCCGGCTGATCCATGGCGCGCCAGCCTCGTTGTATGCCAGCGTGCTGGCGGTCAGCGTGGCGTTGCTGCTGGGGGTGCCGGTTGGGCTGGTTGCGGGTTTTCTGGGCGGCTGGGTCGACGATCTGATCAGCCGCGGCATCGACACCTTGCTGTCGTTTCCGGCCATCGTGCTGGCGATCGCGGTGACCGGCGCGCTGGGCATCGGCCTGACCAACGGGATGATCGCGGTGGGGATCGTCTTCGCGCCGCAACTCGCGCGGCTGGTGCGGGCGCGAACCCTGGTGGTTCGACACGAACTCTATGTCGACGCGGCGCGCTGCTTCGGCGCGAGCACCGGCCGCCTGCTGTGGCGCCATGTGCTGCCCAACACGGTGCAGCCGTTGATCGTGCAGGTCACGCTGCTGCTGGCCGGTGCGTTGCTGGCCGAAGCCTCGCTGAGCTTTCTCGGTCTGGGCATCCAGCCGCCGCACCCGAGCTGGGGCGGCATGCTGGCCCGTGCCTACCAGAACATGGAGCTCGCCCCCAGCCAAATGCTGGCGCCGGGCTTGGCGATCTTGTTCACGGCGTTGGCATTCAACGCGCTCGGCGAGGCCCTGCGGGTCGCGCTCGACCCGACGATGCGGCGGTTGTGACACCATGATGCGAGCGATGACCCTCGAGCAAGGCCTTGCCTGCCGCCGTCATCGCCGGGTGAACATCGCCCGGCCGCAAGCCTAGACAGTTTTCAAAGCGTTTCAACTCAAGGAGAAATCAGCATGGCAGATCTGAAATCAATTGTCACCGGCACGGTGTGGAAAGTCGAAATGAAGGTCGGCGACCAGGTCCAGCCTGGCGACGCGATCATGATCATGGAGTCGATGAAGATGGAGATCCCGATCGAGGCGACAGCCGCCGGCACGTTGACCCGCCTGCTCGTCAAGGAAGGCGACAGCGTCAGCGAGGGCGAGGTGGTCGCCAGCGTGGCCTGAGCCAGGCCGGGCACGTCGCAGCCCGCTGCTTTGGCTGCGCGCGCTACCGCACCTTGTTTAGCAAGGTCTGGACATCACCGAGAACGGCGGTGAGGTCGGCCTCGCGGCTGCCGTCGGGCGCCAGTCTGGCCTGCAGCTCTTGTTGCATGAAGCACACCGTCATGCGCACATAGGCGCTGTCCAGCGCCTTGCGCACCGCCGCCATCTGGCTGGCAATGTCCAGGCAGGCATCGCCGGTCTCGATCATTCTCTGGATGCCGCGCAGCTGACCTTCGGCGCGTTTGAGCCGGTTGAGCAGGTCTTTGCGGGCGCGGTCGTCGCTGAGTTGGGCCATGGCAGAGCTGGCCGCGCAAGCGGCTTGGTCGGAATGAATCCGCATTGTCACGGTCTGCGCGGCAAGCTCGGCCTGTCGACTCAAGCTCGGCGTTTCAAGCTTTCTCTGGCACGCCCAGTTTCTTGAGCATCCAGCCCATCGGGCAGACCTTGCTGAAGCCGAACTGCAGCAGGTTGGCGCCGACAAACGCTGTGAAGCCCAGCCACCAAGGGCTGACGTACAGCGGGCTGCCAGCGATGCCCAGCGCGAGCGACAGCAGGATGAAGCAACCCGCAAAAACATGTATCAATCGATCGACGGTCATGGTGTTAGGCCTGTGGAGTGGTTGAGGAACGCCGGGCATGGCGGCGCTGGTAGAGCGCGAAGTACAGCACCGGGATCACCACCAGCGTGAGCAGCGTGGAGACCAGGATGCCGAAGATCAACGAGACCGCCAGACCGTTGAAGATCGGGTCGTCGAGGATGAAGAAGCCACCGATCATCGCGGCCAGACCGGTCAGTGCGATCGGCTGGGCCCGCACCGCGGCCGAAGCCACGACGGCCTGCTTGAACGCGAGGCCACGCTCAAGCTGCAACTCAATGAAATCGACCAGCAGGATCGAGTTGCGAACGATGATGCCGGCCAGCGCAATCATGCCGATCATGCTGGTGGCGGTGAACTGCGCGTCCAGCAGCGCATGGCCAGGCATCACGCCGATGAGGGTCAGCGGGATCGGCGCCATGATGACCAGTGGCGTCAAATAACTTTTGAATTGTGCGACCACCAGCAAGTAGATCAAGATCAGGCCAACACCGTAAGCTGCGCCCATGTCGCGAAAGGTCTCGTAGGTGATCTGCGACTCGCCGTCCCATTTCACAGCGTACTCGCGGAAAGGGTCGGCGGGTTGGTGGATCCAGTACTCGCCGATCTCGGCGCCTTGTTGGGCGAGTTGGGCCAGCTTGGGACGGATCGCGAACAAGCCGTACAGCGGTGAGTCGAGCTTGCCGGCCATGTCGCCGAAGACATAGCTCACGCCCTGGAGATCCTTGGTGAACAAGGGCTTGTCGATCACACCGCGCTCGACCCGGACCAGTTCAGCCAGCGGCACCAACTGGCCGGGGCCGGAGGTCCCTGCGGCGACCGCCGCGCGCAGCGGCAGTGCCAGCAGCGCGTCGAGCCCGACTTGCGCCTCGCGCGGCAGTTGCAGTCGCACCGGCACCGGGTACTTGGCCTGGCCGTCGTGCAACCAGGCGGCGTCGGCACCCGACAGCGCAGCCTGCACCGTCTGCGCGACCACCGCCACCGGGATGCCGAGTGCTTCGGCGCGTTGGCGCTGCACCCGCAGAAAGGCGCGCGGCGCGTCCACTGCCAGCGTGGTGTCGATGCCGACGATGTCCGGGGTGGCGGCAAAGGCCTTGGCTACCTGGGCTGCCAGACGCTGGCGGCCGGCCTCGTCCGGGCCGTAGACCTCGGCCACCAGGGGGCTGAGCACCGGAGGACCGGGTGGCACCTCGACCAGCTTGAGCTTGGCGCCGTGGCCGGCGGCGATCTTCTCCAGCGCCGGGCGCAGCCGCTGGGCGATCGCGTGGCTCTTCTCGTGGCGGTGCTGCTTGTCGACCAGGTTGACCTGCAGGTCGCCTTGCTCGGCATCGGCGCGCAGGTAGTACTGACGCACCAAGCCGTTGAAGGTGATTGGGCTGGCGGTGCCGGCATAGCCCTGCAAGTTCAGCACCTCGGGCTGCTGGGCCAGGAAGGCCGCCAGATCTTGCAGCGCAGCGGCGGTGGATTCGAGCGGCGTGCCTGCCGGCATGTCGACGACAAGTTGGAACTCGCTCTTGTTGTCGAAGGGCAGCATCTTGAGCACCACGCCGAGGGCTGTGCCCGGCAGCGCGGCCATGGCCATCGACAGCCCCAAAGCGCCGACGATGCCCGAGGCCAGCATCCAGCGCCGCTTGGCGCTGTCGAGCAGCGGCATCAGCAGGCGCTGGAACAGCCTCGCCAGCTTCGGACCAAGCCCGGGTCCTTGGGCGGCCGCGGCGTGGGCCGGCTTCATCAGCCGCAGCGCCAACCAGGGTGTGACGGTGAAAGCGATCAGCAGAGACAGCGCCATGCCCAAGCTGGCATTGATGGGGATCGGGCTCATGTACGGGCCCATCAGCCCGCTGACAAAAGCCATCGGCAACAACGCGGCGATCACCGTCAGCGTGGCCAGGATGGTGGGGCCGCCGACTTCGTCGACGGCGGCCGGGATGATGTTGCGCAGCGGCAGCCCCGGGCTCAGCGCCTGGTGGCGGTGGATGTTCTCGACCACCACGATCGCGTCGTCGACCAGGATGCCGATCGAGAAGATCAGCGCGAACAGCGAGACCCGGTTCAGCGTGAAGCCCCAGGCCCAGCTGGCGAACAAGGTGGCGGTCAGCGTCAGGATCACCGCGGCGCCGACGATCAACGCCTCGCGCCGGCCCAGCGCCAGTCCCACCAGCGCGATCACCGACGCGGTGGCGAACGCCAGCTTCTGGATCAGCTTGTTGGCCTTTTCGGCAGCGGTCTGGCCGTAGTCCCTGGTGACCGTGGCCTGCAGCCCCTCGGGGATCACGGTGTTGCGCAACTCGTCCAAGCGCTTGCGTGCCGCCGCCGCGACGTCGACAGCGTTGCTGCCGGGCTGCTTGGTCAGCGTGAGCGTCACTGCCGGGTAAACCTGACCGGCCGCTTGACTGGCCGCTTGACCGGCCGCTTGACCGGCCACGCTGCCGGCCCCCGGCGTGAACCAGACATGGCGCTGGGCCTGGGCCGCGCCGGCCTGGACCTCGGCGACCTCGCGCAGGTAGACCGGCTTGCCCTGGTGGACGCCGACCACCAGATCCGCGACATCGTCGGCCGAGCGCAGGAACTCGCCGGTCTGCACCGCCAGCATCTGCGGCCCTCGCGGCCCTCGCAGCGCTCCAGCGGGTGGGTCCTGGTCGATCACCGACCCGGCAGGCATTGCGAAGTTGGCCGCTGCCAGCGTGCTCTTGAGCCGCAACAGGTCGATGCCGCGATCGCGCAGCCGGGCGGGATCGAGCCTGACCTGCACGACCCGGCCGGGGCCGCCGATGGTGTTGACCTCGCGGCTACCAGGCACGCGTTTGAGCTCGGCTTCCAGCGTGTGCGCGACGCTTTCGATCTCGACGGCACTGCGTTGGTCCAGCGCCCATAGCGTGATGCCCAGCACCGGCACGTCGTCGATGCCCTTCGGCCGGACGATCGGTGTCAGCGAGCCCAGCCCAGCGGGTAACCAGTCCTGGTTGGCGTTGAGCACGTCATACAGCCGCACCAGCGCCTCGGTGCGTGGCACGCCAACCTTGAACTGCACCGTCAGCACCGCGACGCCCGGCCTGGCGAGGGAGTAGCTGTGCTCGACGCCGGCGATCTGGCCCAGCAACTGCTCGGCCGGCCGGGCCACCAGCGCCTGCACATCCGCGCTGCTAGCGCCCGGAAACGGGATCAGCACGTTGGCCATCGTCACGTTGATTTGCGGCTCTTCCTCTCTTGGCGTTACCAGCACCGCAAACAGACCCAGCAGCATCGCCACCAGCGCGAGCAAAGGGGTCAGCGCATGCGACTGGAAACTGCGTGCCAGGCGGCCTGCAACGCCCATCGATGCGGTGGCTGCTGACGGCGCTGGGTCTGAAGTCTTGGTTAAGTGGCTGCCCATCGCGTCGCTTGTTTCGTCGCTGATGGCGTCGCCTAATTTGCTGCTGCTGACGTCGCTCATGGCGTCGCCGTCGGGGCTGCCGGCACTGCACCTGCCAAGCCTGCCTGCACCGCGTTCAACGCATGGCGTTCTCCGGCTTGCAGGCCCGCCAGCACCTCGATGCCGGCCGCGCCGCGGTCAGCACCGGTGCGAACCGCTCGCAGCACGAAGCGCTGGTCTTGCACCACATAGACGGCAGTCAACTCGCCGCGCCGCAGCACCGCTGACGTTGGCAGTACCAGCGGCGCCGTGCTGGACTGCGCGCCGGTTCGACCCTGGAACAACACCCGCAAGGCCTGGCCCGGCAACCCAGCGTCGGCGGCCGCTGCGGGCAATTCGAGCCGCCACTCGACGGTCTGCGAGACCGCGTCGGCGGTCGGCAGCAGGCTGCGGTGGCTTGGGGCCATCCGACTGCCGTCGGCCAGCTCGACCAGCACCTCGCGGGTCCTGCGCGCGGCTGCGACCCTGGATGAAGGCAGCTGCACCACGGCGCGCAGCGCACCGGGGGCGTAGAGCGTGGCGATCGCGCGGCCCGGCGCGGCCAGGTCGCCAGCCTGCAAGTGGGTGTCGAGCACGACGCCGTCAAATGGTGCGGTGATGCTGGTGAAGCCTCGAACCAGCGTGGCTTGGTTGCGTCCGGCTTGGGCCTGTTGCAGGCCAGCCTGGGCGGCTTTGAACTGGGTCTCGGCCTGGTCGAGCGCGGCCTGGCTCAGAAAGCCTTGGGCGCGCAGATCGCGGCTGCGTTCGGCGCTCAGTCGCGCCTGGCGCATCTCGGCCTCGGCCTGTGCCACCCCGGCTTCGCTGCGCTGGACGGCAGCCTGGGTTTCTCGCTCATCAACCCGCGCCACCAACTGGCCGCTGCGCACCCGGTCGCCGGGCTTGACCGCGAGCAGCATCACGTTGCCGCCCACTTGCGCGGCCAGCGTGGCCTGGCGAACGGGTTGCAGCGTGCCGTCGATCGACTGCCAGCCCTCGACGGCACCGGCGCGGGCCAGCGCGGTGGCCACCGGCGCGGCCTGCAGCGAGCCGCTGGCGACGAGCAAGCCGATGGCCGACAGCAACGAAGCACCAAAGCCTGCCGCTGCAAGCTGCAAATTACGGTGTCTGTAGATACCCATGACCGTATGCTACTACATACCCTATGGCGTATGTAAAGAATTGGCGGTAGCCCGGTCGACGTTGCTTGATCTGAGGCAATGCCAACCCGATCAGGCTGCTGCGCGGTGACCGGGCTATTCGGCAGCGGTTGCGGCGCAAGGGAGTCCATGCTGCCGGCCGACGGTGGCCAAGCCGTTGCGCAGGCGCAGCGTTCAGAGCGGTCAGAATCGGCGTTGGCAGACGTATCCTGGATCGCAGGAAATCGTATGAAAGGTGATCGCATGAAAAGTGGCCGCATGAAACCAGGGCTGGCCATCGCGCTGGGTGCTTGGCTGCTGTTGCAAAGCGCTGCAGCGTTCGATCTGCAAGGTCATCGCGGTGCGCGCGGCCTGGCGCCCGAGAACACCTTGCCGGCCTTTGAGCGCGCGTTGGCGATCGGCGTGACGACGCTCGAGCTCGATGTGGCGATCACCCGCGACGGCGTGCTGGTGATTTCGCACGACCCGGCACTCAACCCCGAGATCACCCGGGGCCCGGATGGGCAATTTTTGCGAGCGCCTGGCCCGCTGATCCACCACCACAGCTTGGCCGAGCTGCGCCGCTTCGAGCTGGGCCGGATCAAGCCCGGTTCGCGCTACGCGGCGCAGTTCCCAGACCAGGTGGCGGTCGACGGCACTCGCCTGGCCACGTTGGCCGAGCTGTTCGCGATGGTGCGTCGATCGGGCAACGAGATCGTTCGCTTCGACATCGAGACCAAGGTTTCGCCGCTCGCGCCCGCTGACACGCTGGCGCCCGAGCCTTTCGCACGGGCGCTGATCGCCGCGATCCGCGAGGCCGGCATGGCCTCGCGCAGCACCATCCAGTCCTTCGACTGGCGAACGCTGCAACTGGTGCAGCGCGAAGCGCCCGACATCGCGACCGTGTACCTCAGCGCGCAGCAACCCTGGCTCGACAACATCGGCGCCGGCTCGGCCACCGATTCACCCTGGACCGCAGGCTGGCGCTACCGCGACCACGGCTCGGTGCCCAAGCTGGTGCAGGCGGCGGGCGGTCGTACCTGGGCGGCTTATTTCGGCGATCTCGATGCCGCAGCGGTGCAGCAAGCCCATGCGCTGGGTCTGCAGGTGCTGGCTTGGACCGTCAACGACCCGGCGCAGATCGCCAGGCTGATGGATCTGGGCGTCGACGGATTGATCAGCGACCGGCCCGACCGGGTCCGTGCCGAAATGGCCCGCCGCGGCCTGGCGCTGCCGCCGACCACGCTGCCTGTCGCCCCGTCCGTCGCGCCGTCCGTCAAACCGCCATGACCGCCTGGCCCGCGCCGCGTTGTATGCTGTCAGGTTGATCCGGCGCGAGCCTGCGCCCGATGGCAACAACTTAGTGGAGTTCTGTTCGATGACCCGAGTCTTCAACTTCAGCGCTGGCCCGGCCGCGCTGCCCGAATCCGTGCTGCGCCAGGCCGCTGACGAGATGCTCGACTGGCACGGCAGTGGTATGTCGGTGATGGAGATGAGCCACCGCGGCAAGGAGTTCATCGCGATCCACGCCGAGGCCGAATCGCTGCTGCGGGAGCTGATGGCGATCCCCGCGAACTACAAGGTGCTGTTCATGCAGGGCGGGGCGATGGCGGAGAACGCGATCGTGCCGATGAACCTGCTGCGCGGCAAGGCAGGCGCCGACTACATCAACACCGGCGAATGGTCGAAGAAGTCGATCAAGGAAGCCAAGAAATACTGCAAGGTCAATGTCGCGGCCAGCGCCGAGGCCAGCAACTTCAGCTGCGTGCCGGCGCGTGCCGACTGGCAGCTCGACCCCGATGCAGCCTATGTGCACATCTGCTCGAACGAGACCATCGGCGGCGTCGAGTACCACTTCATGCCCGATGTCGGCAGCGTGCCGCTGGTGGCCGACATGTCGAGCAGCATCCTGTCGCGGCCGGTCGATGTCGCCAAGTACGGGCTGATCTACGGCGGCGCGCAGAAGAACATCGGCCCGGCCGGTCTGACGATTGTGATTGTTCGTGACGATCTGATCGGTCAGGCGCTGGCCTGCACGCCGTCGGCTTTCGATTACAAGCAGCAAGCCGACAACGACTCGATGCTCAACACCCCGCCGACCTATGCGGTCTACATCGCCGGGCTGGTGTTCAACTGGATCAAGTCGCGCGGCGGCCTGGTGGCGATGGAGGCGCACAACCGCGCCAAGGCCGCGCTGCTGTATGACTACCTCGACGCCAGCGCTTTCTTCAGCAACCCAGTGGCGCGCGCCGATCGCTCGCTGATGAACGTGCCTTTCAAGCTGCGTGACGAGAGTCTTGACGACGCATTCTTGAAGGGCGCTGTCGCGCGCGGCATGGTCCAGCTCAAAGGCCACCGCTCGGTGGGCGGGATGCGGGCCTCGATCTACAACGCGATGCCGGTCGAAGGCGTTCAGGCGCTGGTGGCTTACATGCAGGAATTCGAGGCGCAGCATGGCTGACCGCATCGGCGTCCTGGTGCTCAATCAAATCTCGGCCAGTGGCCTGTCCAGGCTGCCCGCCGAGAACTTCCGTGTCGGCAAGGATCTCACCGACCCGGCAGCGATCCTGCTGCGCTCAGCCGATCTGCACAGCGTGGCGATCCCGGCCAGCGTGTTGGCGATCGGCCGTGCCGGCGCCGGCACCAACAACATCCCGGTCGAGGCGATGAGCCAGCGCGGCGTGCCCGTGTTCAACGCGCCTGGCGCCAATGCCAACGCGGTCAAGGAGCTGGTGTTGCTGGGCATGCTGATGGCCGCACGCCAGATCTCACCGGCGCTGCGCTTTGTCGCCGCGCTGGACACGGCCGCACCCGACCTGGACAAGGTGGTCGAGGATGGCAAAAAGGCTTTCGCGGGCTACGAGCTGTCGGGCCAGACCCTGGGCGTGATCGGCTTGGGCAAGATCGGCTGCCTGGTGGCCGAGGCCGCCATCAAGCTCGGCATGAACGTGCTGGGCTTTGATCCCGAGATCACGGTCGATGCGGCTTGGAGCCTGCCGTCGCAGGTGCGCCGCGCCGCGAGTGTCAACGATGTGCTGAAGAATTCGCAGTTTGTGACCTTGCATGTGCCGCTGGTCGATGCCACCCGGCACTTGGTCAATGATGCCAATATCGGTCTGATGCGTGCGGGTGCGGTGTTGCTGAACTTCAGCCGCGAAGGCGTGGTCAGCGACAGCGCGGTGCTCGACTCGATCGAGGCCCGACACCTCGGCCAATATGTCTGTGACTTCCCGAGCGCTGCGCTACATGGCAAGCCCGGCGTGGTGGCGCTGCCGCACTTGGGCGCGTCGACCCGCGAAGCCGAGGAAAATTGCGCGGTGATGGTGGTCGACCAACTGCGCGACTACCTGGAGAACGGCAATGTCGTGAACGCGGTGAATTTCCCGCAGGTCAGCATGCCGCGCGAATCGGCGTTTCGGGTCGCGATCGCCAACGCCAACGTGCCCAACATGCTGGGTCAGATCTCGACCGCGATGGCCCAGGCCGGTCTGAACATCCACAACATGGTCAACAAGTCGCGCGGCGGCATGGCCTACACCTTGGTCGATGTGGACAGCCCTGTCACGCCCCAGGTGCAGGCCGGCATTGCCGCGATCGGCGGCGTGCTGGCGGTTCGCTACCTGCCGGCAGCCTGAGTTGGCAGGCCGGCGGCGGTTTCGCCGGCCGCCAACGCCACGTTACCGCTGCTCTGCGCGGCCAACCTTTCCTGCCCATGCCGCCCCTGCTGAGCCATTCGCTGCGCATCCTGACCGGTGATCACGACCTGCCGGACGACCGCTTCAGTGACCATGTCAACAACGCGCGCTATTTCGCGTTCATCAACCAGACCTTCCACGGCTGGTACGTGGCGATGGGCATACGCGACGGCAAGCTCGTACAGGGCGCGATGATGGCGCACCTGGCCTACGACTTCCTCGGCGAAGTCAAGCCACCGGCCACGGTGGTGTGCCGGATCGAGGTCAGCCGCGTCGGACGCTCCAGCATGGAGCATTCGATCACCGTCGAAGACCTCGGCGTCGGTGGCGCGGACCCGCCGCGCCTGGCCGGTCGCGGCCGATCGGTCCATGTCTGGTTCGACCGCCGGAACAAGCGATCGCTGCCCTGGCCAGCCGAGGTACTCGCCCGCTGCTGGCCCCCAGCGACGTGATCCAGCTGTCCGCTGGTTGACAGTGTGGCGCTGCCGCGAGCCCTAGGCTGGCAGGGCGTCGCGTGGCGTTCCGTCTGGCATCGTCGCGGTGGCATGGTGGCTTGGCGAGGGCTGCTCGACCAGCCCGCCAGCGCCTGCTTAGCCGGGCGGCCATGTCATTCTTTCCCCTGTCCTTCCTTGAACGAAAGTCTCTCCGCCATGAATTCCCGTGAACTACGCCTGAAGAACCGCCCGACCGGCACCCCGAGTGCCGCCGACTTCGAACTCGTCGACGTCACGCTGGCAAAACCCAACCAAGGCCAGTTGTTGGTGCAGAACCTGGCGATGAGCGTCGACCCTTACATGCGTGGTCGCATGCGCGACGTGAAGTCGTACTCGGCGCCCTGGCAGATCGGCGAAGTGATGCAAGGCGGTGCGGTCGGCCGGGTGCTCGAGAGTCGACATCCAGGTTTCACGGCCGGCGACCTGGTCTCGAGCAATCTGGGTTGGCGCGAGGCGTACCTCAGCGATGGCGTCGGGATCTCGCGCATCGCCGACCCGGTGGCGCCACCCTCTGCCTACCTCGGCGTGCTCGGCATGCCCGGCATGACGGCCTACGTCGGCCTGCTGCACATTGCTGCGCTCAAGGCTGGCGAGACGGTGTTCGTCTCGGGTGCTGCCGGCGCCGTCGGTAGCCTGGTGGGCCAGATCGCCAAGCTACGCGGCTGCACCGTCGTGGGTTCGGTCGGGTCGGCCGACAAGATCGATTATTGCCAATCGATCGGTTTCGACCATGTCTTCGACTACCACGCCGGCGACCTGCCAGGGCAGTTGCGCCGTGCCGCGCCCGAGGGCTTGGACGTCTATTTCGACAACGTTGGCGGTGACCACCTGCAGGCGGCGATCGGTGCGATGCGGGTCAACGGTCGCTTGGCGCTGTGTGGCGCGATTGCCAATTACAACGCCACCGCGCCGGTCCCCGGGCCGAACAACCTGATGCTCGCGATTGGCCAGAGCCTGACGCTGCGTGGCTTCATTGTGAGTCGGCACGAGGACCTGCGCGCCGATTTCATGCGCGACATGAGCGCTTGGGTGACCTCGGGCCAGGTGAAGTACCGCGAGACCCGCTACGAAGGCCTGGCGCAAGCGCCCGAGGCTTTCATCGGACTGTTCAGCGGCGCCAACACCGGCAAGATGATCGTCCACCTGGCGGACTGACGCTTCGCCACGTCCAGCCCTGCGGGCGCCATCCAGCGCCCGCAGGCGAAGCCTTCAACCCAGGGAGCCGGGCTTTGAATCGACCAGACCTCGACAAAGAGGGCTTGCGACGCAAGTACCTCGAGGAGCGCAACAAGCGACTTCGCCCGGACGGCAACCAGCAATACCTGGAGCTCAAGGAAGGGTTCGCCCACTACCTGGACGACCCTTACCTGCCCGTGACGCCGCGCGAGGCCAAGACCGACCACGTCAGCTTCGCATTCATTGGTGGCGGCTTCGCGGGCCTGGCGACGGCGGCGCGATTGGTCGAAGCGGGCATCACTGACGTTCGCATCATCGACAAAGGCGGCGATTTCGGCGGCACCTGGTACTGGAACCGCTACCCCGGCGCGCAGTGCGATACCGCATCGATGGTCTACATGCCGCTGCTCGAAGAAACCGGTCACATGCCGACCGAGAAGTATGCCCATGCGCCCGAGATCCTGGCACATTGCCAGCGCATCGGCAGGCATTACGGGCTCTACGACAACGCGCTGCTGCACACCCAGGTGCGCGCGCTGAGCTGGGACGAGACGAGGTCGCGTTGGCTGATCGAGACCCACCGAGGCGACGCTTTCACGGCGCAACACATCGGCCTGGGCACCGGCCCGCTGCATGTCCCGAAGCTGCCGGGCATCCCCGGGATCGAGTCCTTCCTGGGCCACGCTTTCCACACCAGCCGTTGGGACTATGGCTACACCGGCGGCGACCCCTCGGGCGCGCCGCTGGACAAGCTGGCGGGAAAACGCGTCGCGATCATCGGTACCGGCGCGACCTCGGTGCAGTGCGTGCCACATCTGGCGCGTGCCTGCGAGGCACTGTATGTGTTCCAGCGAACGCCTTCGTCGGTCGATGCCCGCCACAACGCGCCGATCGACCCCGAGTGGTTCGCCGGCATCGCCACACCGGGTTGGCAGCAGCGCTGGCTCGAGAACTTCACCGCCAACCAGGCCGGCGGCAATGCCGAGGTCGATCTGGTCCAGGACGGCTGGACCGATCTGGCCGGTCGGATCCGGGCCCAGATCAGCAAGCTGGCGCCTGCCGAGCGCAGCGTGCCAAACATGCTGGCCGCCTACGAGGAGGCGGACTTCGAGAAGATGACCGAGATCCGCGCCAGGACCGACGCGATCGTGCAGGACCGCGACACCGCCGACAAGCTCAAGGCCTGGTACCGGCAGTTGTGCAAGCGGCCCTGTTTTCACGACGCTTACCTGCAGGCCTTCAACCACCCCGCAGTGCATCTCGTCGATACCGAGGGCCGGGGCGTCGAGCGCATCACCGCCACCGGTGTCGTCGTCGCTGGCCGCACATTCCCGGTCGACTGCATCATCTACGCCTCGGGCTTCGAGGTCGGCACGCCGCTGCAGCGCCGCGCCGGCTTCGACTTGATCGGCCAAGGCGGTCGGCGTCTGTCCGAGCATTGGGCGCAGGGCATGCGCAGCCAGCACGGTATCCATGTCCACGGCTTTCCGAATGCTTTCTTCGTTCAGCCAACCCAGGGGGCTAACCTGATCTCGAATGTGCCGCACAACCTGACCGAGGCGGCGACCACGATCGCCACGGTGGTCGCTCACGCCCGCGACAAAGGCTTCGCGGCGGTCGAAGTCACCGAAGCAGCCGAGAACGCGTGGGTCGAGCTGTTGCGGAGCAGTCCGGGCCGGATGACCAGTTCACCCGATTGCACACCGGGTTATTACAACAACGAGGGCCAGGATCCGGGACCGGCCGCGCGGCTCAATGTCGGTTATCCGGCAGGCGCGACGGCTTACTTCAAGTACCTGGCCGAATGGCGCAGGTCGGGGCGTTTCGACGGGCTGGCGTTTCGCTGAGTGTCCAGCAGGGCGCCAGCCGATCAGCCACCCTGACAGCGGCGCGCCGCTCAGGCGTCTGCTGGGGTGGTGGCTTCGACGCCGGCCAATGCTGGTGGGCTCTTCATCCCCTTCAACCCGATCAGCACCAGCCGTCCCGGCCCTTGCACCACCGCGGGGGTGACCTGCCAGCGCGCGCCGGCCACCTGCAGCAACCAGCCCGCGCCATCGCATCGTTGCGGGTCGGCCAACAAGGCCTTGGCCCGCAGCACGCCGCTGTCCGGTGCGGCCAGCGCAGCGCCCAGTGCCGCCAAGTCGGTGCCCGGCGCCAGCGCCAGGCTGTGGCTGGCGAACACGCTGTGGGCGTTGGACTGGCGGAAGCTGCCG